>DASUWV010000044.1:0-15822 GCA_036378275.1 Solirubrobacterales bacterium
CTGCTCGTCGGGCGCCTCGACCACGGTGACGAAGTCGTACTGCCCCAGCGTCGCGAACTGCGAGATCACCTTGACCCCCATCTGTTCGACCTCGCGATTCACCTCGCCGATGCGCCCCGGGTTGTTCTTCAAGGTCCGCACGCCCTCGGCGGTCAAGTTCGTAAGCATCAAGAAAGTAGGCATTCTCCGGCTCCTCCCAAGGTCAGAATGGGCTCTGCCCCAACCGTACCCGCTCGGCGAATTTCGAGAGCAGTTAGTAGCCCGGCGGATGGCGCACCACGAAGCCTTCGGGGTACGGAGGCTCCGTGTGCCACCTCGGCCCGGTTCCTTCGGCGTCGCCGACGGTGTCCCAGCGGAGGCCGGCGACCTCCATGTAGGTGTGGGTGGCGCTGGCGTAGATCGTGATCCATTTGCCGGGGCCGGGTTCGCCGTAGCTCTCCAGTGAGCCGGAGGTGAGGGGGGTGTCGAGGAGGCCGCCGCCGTAGAGGGCGAAGCTGACGGCCCCCGAGCAGTCGTAGCCGTAGGAGTACCAGGAGCCGTGGCCGCCGCCCCAGACGTAGGGGGTGTCGGCGATCGAGTTGGCGGCGGCGATCACGGCTTTGATCGCCGGCGGGGCGCTGCGAGGCGCGGCGGCGAGGCCGTTCGGGGTGAGGACCGCGTTCGCCCCCGGCGCTTCGAAGCCGGTCGCCAGCGGCGCGATCCGCCAGTCGATGTAGCGGACCTTGCAGCCACCTTCGATTTCGCCGGCCTGCTGCAGGACCTCCTGGACGTACCACTCGGCCTGGTTGTGGGTGAAGACCCCGGCTTTGATGCTGCCGCGCGACCAGATCATCCGCGCCAGCGTCGCCGCCGAGTCGGCGATGTCCCGGTGGCGCACCCTGCCGTCGTTGTTGCCGTCGACCGCATAGCGGCGCCACTCCATCGGGTCGAGCCCGAGCGGCCCTTCGGTGTTCAGCTGGTGCTTGGTCATCCCCCGGCCGAAGTTCGACTCCAGGTGGGCGATCGCCGCCAGCGTCCAGACGCCCCGCTTGCCGAGTTCGTAACGGGCGGCGGCGTCCTCGAAGGCCTGCAGGTATTCCTCCGGCAGCTGCTTCTTCCAGTTCGGCGCCACTTCGCAGCGCAGCACCTGGATCTGCGGCCCAAGGCCGACGGCGCTGAAGGAGTTGCTGCCGACTTCGTTGGCGTAGCAGCCGGCGTTGGCGAGCACCTCTTCGACGTACCAGTCGGCGTGGTTGTAGGCGAAGATCGCGCCGTAGGTGTCGGCCGGCATCCCGGCCGCTTTCAGGTAGCCGGCGGCGGCAAAGATCGCGTCTTCGGGATTGTTCGGGTCGGCCACCCCGTCGCCGTTGGCGTCGACCCCGTAGGTCGCCCAGGTTTCCGGCATGAACTGCATCCAGCCGACCGCGCCGGCGGAGGAGGGGCCGAGGTTGGTGCCGAAGGCGGTCTCGACCGCGTTGATCCCGGCCAGCACCGCCGGGCCCTGCGGGCCGAGCCCGTAGGCGGCCGAGGCGCGCTGGTAGATCGGGATCAGGACCGGCGGCACGCCGCTGATCGCGCAGCTCGAAGCCGGCAACGAGGGGATCGCGAAGGTGCCCGGCGCGACCGGCGTCGTCGTCGCCCCGGTTTCGGTTTCCACGCCCCCCGGCGTAGACGAGGCGCTCTTGCCGCCGCCGGCGCTGACGCCGCCGCCGGGCGGCGGGGTGTGGGTGGCGGGAGGCGGTGGCGGGACCAGGGTCGCGCCGTGCTTGACGGTCGGTTTTCCGGCCGGCGGCGGGACGAAGTGTTCGGCCGGTTCCGGCGTCGTCGGCGATCCCTGGGTGGGGGCGACCGAGCCGCCTTCAAGCGTGGTGCCGGCCGTCGGAGCCGCCGCGGTTTCCGCCTGCGCCCGCGCGACGGCGACTGGGACGGCGAGAGCGGCGGTGGCCGCCGCGGTCGCGACGACCGCCCTGATCTTGCCGACCTTCTCCATCAGCCGAGGACGTTGACGACCCGCCAGCCCTTGCCTTTGAGCTGTTCCATTTCCAGCCGCAGCTCGCTGGTGACGCCGACCCGCAGCAGCGAGACGCTGAGTGGGTAGATGCTTCCGTGGGAGGGGGCGGGGACGATGTTGAGGACCCTCGCCCGCGGCACCTTCACCCCGGCGGGCTGGTGCGGCGGCCGGCGCAGCAGCGCTTTCTTCAGTTCCGGCGTGGTCGTGGCCTGGAAGGCGGCCCGGTAGTCGGATGCTTCGCCGCCGGTCTCGTAGACGACGAACCCCTCGGCGAACTTGCGGGCGACGGCGATCGCCGCCGGGCCCGCGGGCGGACCGTCAGCGGGGGCCTGGGTCGCCGAGAAGGTCGAGGCCGAGGCGCCGGCGGCCGGGCGCGCGGCGGGCGAGGAGGAGATCGTGTCGGTGGCGGGGTTGCCGGTGTTGGCGGCGGTCGCGGCCGGCGGCGCGCTTTCGACGCCTTCGGATTGGCCGAGCTTCGCCTGCTCGCTCTTCGGCGCCGGTTTGAAGACCGGGGCCGCCCCGTGCAGGGTCTCCTTCGGCTTCGGCTTGGCGGCGGGAGCGGCGGGGGCCGGGTGCGGAGTTCTCTCGGGCATGAGGGCGACGGGGGCTGAAGCCGGGCCCGTCCCCGCGGAGCCCGACAGCGAGGCGATCCCGCCGCCGACCCCGAGCACCAGCACGATGGCGCCGGCGGCGACGACCGCCCGCCCGCGGTCGCTCAGCCCCAGCAAGCGGTCCTCGAGCGGCCAGATCAGGTGCTCGCGCAGCGCCAGCGAGACGTCTTCGAACGCCTCGGGCGGGCGGCGCCTGGGCCGCGCGTTGATCGGGGTCTGGTCGTCGTTCATGCCGCTTCCGGAGCTCTCCCTCTCCTAAAACTGGACAGGACAATTAAAGAGCACCTGTGTGCCCTTGTAGTTTCGGCACGAACGGCCGGGAAAATAAGCCCTGAAATTAGGTAGGTCAGGCGACGCCGGCGGTTGCCGCCCCGGCCCGCTCGAAGGCGATCTCGCCTTCGGCGGCGTCGACCCGGACCAGATCGCCTTCGCCGAACTCGCCCTCGAGGATCTTCAGCGCCAGCTTGTCGACCAGTTGCTTCTGGATCACCCGCTTCAGCGGCCGCGCCCCATATATGGGGTCGTAGCCGAGGTTGCCGAGCAGCGTCCGCGCGTCGTCGGTCAGCTCGATCTCGATCCCGCGCTCGCGCACGCGACCGACCAGCTGGCTCACCTGCAGCTCGACGATGCGGCCGATGTCGCCCTTCGAGAGCCGGTGGAAGATCACGGTGTCGTCGATCCGGTTGAGGAACTCGGGCTTGAAGGTCGCCGCCAGCACCTCTTCGATCCCCTCGCGGATCTTCTCGTCGACCTGCTCGCCGACGATCCGGTCCGAGCCGACGTTCGAGGTCATGATCAGGACCGTGTTGGTGAAGCTGACCGTCCGCCCCTGGCCGTCGGTCAGCCGCCCGTCGTCCATGATCTGCAGCAGCGTGTTGAAGACGTCGGGGTGGGCCTTCTCGATCTCGTCCAGCAGCACCACCGCGTAGGGCCGCCGCCGCACCGCCTCGGTCAGCTGCCCGCCCTCCTCGTAGCCGACGTAGCCGGGGGGCGCGCCGATCAGCCGCGCCACCGTGTGCTTCTCCATGTACTCGGACATGTCGAGGCGGACGATCGCCTGCTCGGAGTCGAACATGAACTCGGCCAGCGCCTTCGCCAGCTCGGTCTTGCCGACCCCCGTCGGGCCGAGGAAGAGGAAGCTGCCGATCGGCCGGCTCGGGTCCGAGAGCCCGGCGCGCGAGCGCCGCAGCGCGTTGGAGACGGCGGAGATCGCCT
The DNA here is from genome assembly GCA_036378275.1 of Solirubrobacterales bacterium. Lineage (GTDB taxonomy): Bacteria > Actinomycetota > Thermoleophilia > Solirubrobacterales > 70-9 > VAYN01. Next base: position 3,817 of record DASUWV010000044.1, read on the forward strand.
CGTCCTGCCCGATCACCCGGTCGTGCAGCCGCTCCTCCATGTGGATCAGCTTCTCGACCTCGCCCTCCATCAGGCGGCTGACCGGGATCCCGGTCCATTTGGCGACGACCTCGGCCACGTCCTCCTCGGTGACTTCGTCGGGCAGCATCACTTCGCCGCCTTCGTGCAGCTTTTCGAGCCGGCCCTCCTGCTCGGCGACCTTCGCCTCGAGCTCGGGGATGCGGCCGAACTTGAGTTCGGCGGCGCGCTCGAGGTCGGCCTCGCGTTCGGCCCGCTCCACTTCGAGGCGCGCCTCCTCGAGCTCGGCCTTCGCCCCCTTGATCGCCTCCAGCGGCTCCTTCTCGTTCTGCCAGCGGGTGCGGAGCTGGATCGCCTCCTCGCGCAGGTTGGCGAGGTCCTCCTCGAGCGCCTCCAGCCGCGCCTTCGAGGCTTCGTCGGTCTCCTTCTTCAGCGCCTCGCGCTCGATCTCCAGCTGCTGGATCCGCCGCTCGACCTCGTCGATCTCGGTCGGCACCGAGTCGAGCTCGATCTTCAGCCGCGAGGCCGCCTCGTCGATCAGGTCGATCGCCTTGTCGGGGAGGAAGCGGTCGGCGATGTAGCGCTCCGAGAGGGTCGCGGCGGCGACGATCGCCGAGTCGGCGATGCGGACGCCGTGGTGCTGTTCGTAGCGTTCCTTCAGGCCGCGCAGGATCGCGATCGTGTCGTGCGTGTCCGGCTCGCCGACCAGCACCGGCTGGAAGCGGCGCTCCAGCGCCGCGTCTTTCTCGATGTGCTTGCGGTACTCATCGAGCGTGGTGGCGCCGACGCAGCGCAGCTCGCCGCGGGCCAGCATCGGCTTCAGCAGGTTGGCGGCGTCGACCGCGCCTTCGGCGGCGCCGGCGCCGACGATCGTGTGGAGCTCGTCGAGGAAGAGGACGATCTGCCCCTCGGCCTGCTGCACCTCGCCCAGCACCGCTTTCAGCCGCTCCTCGAACTCGCCCCTGTATTTGGAGCCGGCGAGCAGCGAGCCGATGTCGAGCGAGATCACGCGGCGGTCGCGCAGGCTGTTGGGGACGTCCCCTTTGACGATCCGCCGCGCCAGGCCCTCGACGATCGCCGTCTTGCCGACGCCCGGGTCGCCGATCAGCACCGGGTTGTTCTTGGTCCGGCGGGAGAGGACCTGGATCACCCGGCGGATCTCCTCGTCGCGCCCGATCACCGGGTCGAGCTTGTTCGCTTCCGCCTCGGTGGTGAGGTCGCGGCCGAATTTCTCCAGCGCCTGGGCGTTGTCCTCGGCGTTCGGGGAGGTGACTCTGGCGGGGCCCTGGACTGCCTTCACCGCCCGCTCGAGCTCGTCGCGGTCGGGCAGCAGGTCGGAGACGCCGGAGCCGTCCTCGGTCAAAGCCAGCAGCAGGTGGCCGACGGTGATGTAGCCGTCGCCGAACTTCGCCATCACCTGCTCGGCGCTGCGGAGGACCCGGGCCAGGTTCGAGGACATCTGCGGCTCGGCCCCGTCGCCCAGCGTCGGCAGCTTCGCGACGGCGTCGTTCGCCTGCGCCCGCACCGCCGCCGGATCGGCCCCGACCCTCTGCAGGACCGGGATCGCCATTCCCTCGGGCTGGTCGAGCAGCGCCAGCAGCAGGTGGGCGGAGGCGATCTCGGGGTTGCGCCGGGCGCGCGCCAGCTCCTGCGCCGAGGCCACCGCCTCCCGCGATTTCTCCGTGAATCGATCCGCCTGCATCAGCCCTCGTCTCCGTTCTCGTTCGTTCCGAGCTCCTCCAGTCGCTTGCGCAGCCGCTCGACCTCAGCCCGCAGCTTCTGCACCTGCGCTTCCAGCGCCAGCACCGTTTCCACCCCGGCCAGGTTCAGCCCTTCGGCGGTCATCTGCTGGATCCGCCGCAGCCGTTCGACGTCCCGCTGCGAGTAGAGGCGGGTGTTTTTCGGGGAGCGCTTGGGCTCGATCAGGCCGCGCTGCTCGTAGGTCCGCAGCGTCTGCGGGTGCATCTCGGCCAGCTCGGCGGCGACCGAGATCATGAACACGCCCTGGTCCTGGCTGAAGGTCGCTTTGACCCTGCGCCGGTAGGTCGCCATCAGCGCGCCGCCTTTCGCAGCAGCTCGGCCCGCGGATCGCCGCCGTTCAGCGCCTCGGCCAGCTTGTCGACCGCCTCCCGCTGCTCGTCGTTGAGCTCGCTCGGCATCGCGATCTCCAGCCGGTAGCGGATGTCGCCGTTGCCGCCGCGCTTCCGCGGCGGGCCCTCGCCGCGCAGGCGTTGGACCGAGCCGTGCCTGGTCCCGGGCGCGACCTTGATCTTCTTCGTCCCGCTCAGGGTCGGAACCTCGATCGTGCCGCCGCGCAGCGCCTCGGGCACGGTGATCGGCACCGTCACCTCGAGGTTGCCGTCGTCGAGCCGCTCGAAGACCGGTGACGAGGCGACGCGCGTCGTCACGTAGAGGTCGCCGGGCGGACCGCCGCGGGGGCCGTCCTCGCCCTTGCCGGCGAGCCGGATCCGGGTCCCGTCCTTGACCCCGGCCGGGATGTTGACCTTGTAGCGCTTGCTCTGCTGGGTGAGGCCGGAGCCGCCGCAGGTCGGGCATGGGTCTTCGATGACCTGGCCCGAGCCGCCGCACTGCGAGCAGGGCTGGCTGATCGAAAACAGGCCCTGCCCCTGCACCTCGACTCCGCGACCTTCGCAGCGAGGGCAGGTGGTGGGGGAGGTGCCGGGTTTGGCCCCGCTGCCATGGCAGGTCGGGCAGCGGCTCTGCTTCGGCACGGTGACGCTGACCTGGGAGCCGTTGATCGCCTGGTCGAAGCTCAGCGGCACTTCGGTCTCGAGGTCGCGGCCGCGCACGGCCTGCGGCTGCCCCCCTCGGCCGCCGCCGCGGTTGAAGACCGAGCCGAGGATGTCGCCGAAGTCGAAGCCGCCGAAGCCGCCGGGACCGGTCCCGAACGGGGCCTGGCCGCCGCTGCCGAAGCCGGCGAAGACGCTGCCCTCGTCGTACTCCTTGCGCTTCTCGGGGTCTCCGAGGATGTCGTAGGCGGCGGAGATCTCCTTGAACTTTTCCTCCGCCTCCTTGTCGCCCTGGTTGCGGTCAGGGTGGTATTTCCGGGCGAGCTTCCGGTAGGCCTTCTTGATCTCGTCCTCGGACGCCTTCTTCGAGACGCCCAGCGTCTTGTACAGCTCGTCAGCCACTTTCCTCCTAGCTGCTCACCACTACTCGCGCCGGCCGGACCAACTGGTCGCCGAGCGCGTAGCCCTTCTGCACGACCTCGACGACGACGCCGCTCTCGGTGCCCTCGACCGGCTGGGTCGAGAGCGCCTCGTGCCGGTTCGGGTCGAACTTCTCGCCCTTCGGGTCGACGGCCTCGACGCCGTTGCGCGAGAGCGTCTCCCGCAACCCTCCGAGCACCATCTCGACCCCCTCGCGCAGACCCGCGCCGTCGCCGTCGGCAGCCTCCAAGGCCCGCTCGAGGTTGTCGACCGCCTCGATCACTTCCCGCGCGACTTCGACCTTCCCTCTCGCTTGAGCGGCCTGAACGTCGGCAGCCACCCGCTTACGGAAGTTCTCGAAGTCGGCTTTGGTCCGCCGAGCGAGTTCGAGGTACTCGTCCCGCTCCTGATGGGCATCAGCGAGCAGCGCTTCGAAGTCCTCCTCGACGGCCTGAGCCTGATCCGCGGGCGGGCGCTCCTCCGTCCCTTGGTCGTCAGAGGAGAAGCTCATTTGCCCTCCTCGTCGACCACCTCGGCGTCGACGACCTCCTCCTCATCGGCAGCGGCTCCGTTCTCGGTCGCTCCCTCCGAAGCCGCCTCGGCCGAGGCCGCCGCGTAGATCTGCTCGGAGACTTTGGTCATCGCCGTGTTCAGCTGCTCGACCTTGGAATCCAGCTCCTCTTTCGAGCCCGACTCAAGCGAGTCGCGCACGTCCTTGACGGCCGAGCGGACCTGCTCCTTCGCCGCCTCGTCGACTTTGTCGCCGGCCTCGTCGACAGCTTTCTCCGCCTGGTAGGCCGCGTTCTCGGCGAGGTTCCTGGTCTCGGCCAGCTCCCGCTGCTTGCGGTCCTCCTCGGCGTGGGACTCGGCGTCGCTGACCATCTGCTGGATCTCCTCGTCGGAGAGGCCGGAGCCGGATTTGATCTCGATCTTCTGCTCTTTGCCGGTGCCTTTGTCCTGGGCGGTGACGTTGATGATCCCGTTGGCGTCGATGTCGAAGGTGACCTCGATCTGGGGCATTCCCCGCGGCGCCGGCGGGATCCCGGTGAGCTGGAATTTGCCCAGGCTCTTGTTGCCGCCGGCCATCTCGCGCTCGCCCTGGAGCACGTGGATCTCCACGCTCGGCTGGTTGTCCTCGGCAGTCGAGAAGACCTCCGACTTCTTGGTCGGGATCGTCGTGTTGCGCTCGATCAGCTTCGTCATCACGCCGCCTTTGGTCTCGATCCCCAGGGTCAGCGGGGTGACGTCGAGCAGCAGCACGTCCTTGACGTCGCCGGCCAGCACGCCCGCCTGGATCGCGGCGCCGACGGCGACGACCTCATCCGGGTTGACGCCCTGGTGCGGCTCCTTGCCCGTCAGCTCCTTGACCTTGTCGCGGACGGCGGGCATCCGGGTCATGCCGCCGACCAGGACCACGTGGTCGACCTCGGTGTCGGCGTCTTTCAGCGCCTGCTTCACCGGCCCGACGACGCGGTCGAGCAGGTCGCTCGTCAGCTCGTTCAGCTTCGAGCGGGTGAGCTTGAGGTCGAGGTGCTTCGGCTGCCCCTCGACCGCGGTGATGAACGGCAGGTTGATCTGCGTCTCCTGGGTCGAGGAGAGCTCGATCTTCGCCTTCTCCGCGGCCTCGTAGAGGCGCTGCAGCGAGTTCTTGTCCTGGGAGAGGTCGACGCCCTGGTCGCGTTTGAACTCCGCCACCAGCCACTCGACGATCGCTTTGTCCCAGTTGTCGCCGCCGAGGTGGTTGTCGCCGGCGGTCGCTTTCACCTCGAAGACGCCGTCGCCGATTTCCAGCACCGAGACGTCGAAGGTGCCGCCGCCGAGGTCGAAGACGAGGATCGCGTGGTCTGATTCCTCTTTGTCGAGCCCATAGGCGAGCGAGGCCGCGGTCGGCTCGTTGATGATCCGCTTGACGTCGAGGCCGGCGATCTTGCCCGCGTCCTTGGTCGCCTGGCGCTGGTCGTCGTTGAAGTAGGCGGGGACGGTGATCACCGCGCTGTCGACGGTTTCGCCGAGCTTCGCTTCGGCGTCCGTCTTCAGCTTCTGCAGGATCATCGCGCTGATCTCGGGCGGGCTGTACTGCTTGCCGCGCGCCTCGACGCGCACGTCCCCGTTCGGCCCGGCCGCCACCTGGTAGGGGACGATCGTCTCCTCCTCTTTGACTTCCGACTCCTTGCGGCCCATGAACCGCTTGATCGAGAAGATCGTGTTCTCCGGGTTCATCACCGCCTGCCGTTTGGCGACGGTGCCGACGAGGCGCTCGCCGCTCTCCGTGAACGCGACGACCGACGGGGTGGTCCGCCCGCCCTCGGCGTTCTCCAGAACGGTGGGCTCGCCGCCCTCCATCACCGCGACGCACGAGTTGGTCGTGCCGAGGTCGATTCCGATCGTCTTTGCCACTTTTGCTCTTCCTCCAGAGATGTATTAGGGTTCTATTGACCAAGCTTTAAAAATCTAAGCGCCAGTATGGCAGATGTTTGAAGATCTCACAAGCCGGCGCTCAGATTTCCCACAAACAAAAGCGGGCGCACTCGGCGCCCGCTTCCGAACTACCCGTTCTGGCGAGGGCTAACGGAAGATCCGCAGCGAGCTGAACAGCCCCGCGTGGTCGGAGTCCCAGTACCCGTTGTTCATCTTCCGCCCGGTGACCGCGGAGGAGACCAGCTTCACCTTCTTCGGGGAGCTGGTCATGATGTGGTCGACCTTGTGGTTCATCTCCGCCGCGGTGCCGGTCCGCAGGTCGTAGGAGCTGTCGATGCAGCAGCCGGTCGGTTTGTCGGTCGCCCGCTCGCGGAAGCCGGCCCCCAGCATCACCCGGTAGGCCTGGCCGTCGCCCGGCTTCACTTCGGTCTTCACGTCCGAGTTGAGGTCGCCGACGAGGATCACCGGCAGCCTGCTCGTCGCCGGGCCGCCCGGCGCGACCAGCTCGCCCGCCTGCTGGGCGCGGATGCTCGGCACCTGGGTCTCGTCGTCGAACGCCTCCAGGTGGGTGTTGACGAAGTGGAACTTGCGGCTGCCGCGGACCGTCGCGTCGACGCTGGTCCAGCCGCGGGTCACGGTCACTTCTTTGGAGCCGGCGACTTTCTCCACCAGCAGGTGTTCGAAGTGGCCGCTCCTCGGGTTGCTCACCTTGACGCCCGAGTGGAGGCGCATGAGGATCACGTCGCGCATCGTCAGCCGCGCGTTGGTCTCGGCGTTGGCGAGGATGCCGCTGCCGCCGCCGGGGCCGTCGCCGGGCTGGCCGTTGGCGTCGGCGGGCGCCTCGAAGTCGAACTCGACCTGGACGACCACCGGCTTGTAGAGGGTCGTCTTCTTATTCAGCTGCGCCAGCAGCAGCTTCAGGAAGTCGTACTTGACGGTGGTCGCTTCCGGGCGCCCGGAGAAGACCGGGCCGAGCGAGGGCGGGGCGGTACGCCACAGCGCCACCTCCTGCAGGCCGACGAGGTCAGGTTCCTTTTCGAGGATCTCCTTGGCCAGGCCCTTGGCGCGGACCGGGAAGTTGGTCGCTTCGACCTGGCGGTAGATGGCGCCGTTGGCCTCGATGAATTCGGAGGTCGATTTCGATTCGATCGCCGGGGTGAGATCGGCGCCGAGGTAGAGGTTGCGGGTCATCACGTTGACGACCGTGCCTTTGGCTTTGCCGTTCGGCTTCGCCTCGGCGACTCCGGCGAGCGCGGTCAGGGCGAGCGCCAGCGCCAGCAGCGCGGCAAGGGCCCGCCGGGCGGATGCGGTTCGGTGGATCACGGTGCTGGGACTCCTTCTCTCCTGCCTGGTTCTCCTTCAACCTAGAGAACCCGCGGGAAGCGGAATCGAATCGGTGGGGGCTGGAGCGCGGTCGAGGGCGCGGGCGGCGCTAGCCCTGGCCGGCGGTCTGGGCGACGAATTCGGCCACTTCTTCGCCCTGCGCTTTGTTGAGGATGCCGGCGGGCATCCGGCCCGGGGTGGAGCTGTCGACGCCGTGTTCGACCGCATTGAGGACGCGCCCTTTGGTCGCTTCCTCGGTTTCCTTGATCTGTTCCGGTTCGCCTTCCGGCGGCCCGGTGGGAGCCAGCAGTTCGTCGAGGTTGGGGCCGTAGTTGCCGTCGGTCCCGGCCGCGTAGAGCGTGTGGCAGGTGCCGCAGTTGGTCTGGAACAGCGACTGCCCGGTCTTCAGGCTCGCCGGGACTTCCTGCGCCCCGTTTTCGGCGTCTCCCTTCGAGCGGAAGACCGCCCAGGGAATGGCGACGGCGAGGACGAGGACGAAGATCCCGAACCAGATGAAGGTGCGCTTGCTCATTCAGCGGCGCGCATACTACTGCCGGTCGCAGTTGCGGCGCGGTGCTCGCGGTACCAGGGGCACATCCGCCGCAGGCCGCACTCGCCGCAGCGCGGTTTCGGGCGGCAGACGGCGCGGCCGTGGCGGATCAGGTTGACGTGCAGCTCGTGGGCGTCCGCGGGCGGCACGATCGCCAGCATCTCGTCGTGGGCGCGCTCGAACGAGGCCCTGGCGGGGAAGAGGCCGAGCCGGCCGCCGACCCGGTGGACGTGGACGTCGACCGGGATCTCGGGGATCCCCCAGGTGAAGATCAGCACGCAGGCGGCGGTTTTGCGCCCGACGCCGGGGAGGTCGAGCAGGAACTCCAGCGACTCCTGGCGCGGCGCCGTCTCGGTCCAGTCGAGGTCGGGCGGGTCGCCGAGGCGTTCGAGGATCGCCTGGATCCGCGGCGCCTTCTGCTTCGCCAGCCCGCCGGGCCGGATCGCCTCTTCGAGCTCGCCCACCGGCGCGTCCCGCACCTCCTCCCAGGTCGGGAAGCGCTCCCGCAGCGCCGCGAACGCTTTGTCCCGGTTGCGGTCGTTGGTGTGCTGGGAGAGGACCGTCTTCACGAGCTCGGCGATCGGGTGCCCGTGCGGCTCCTCCTCCGGCACTCCGTACATCTCCCGCAGGCGGTCGCGAATCGCCCGCACCCTGCGCTTATCCGGCCGCTTCCAAGCCACGCCGGGACCCTATTGACCCTTAACACCGGAGCTACAATTGGCTGTTCAGTGTCTCGCGCTGTCGCCGCCATAGGAACGAAGCTGCCCAAGGGCTGGGCCGATGCCGGGCGCCAGATCGCGATCCTCGCCGGGGTCGATGCCCTGTATGAGCTCGCGCGGGGGGTCGCCGACTCCACCCGGGCCGACGCGATCGCCCACGGCGCCCAGGTCATCGACTTCGAGCAGTCGACCCACACCTTCTTCGAGCCCGCCCTGCAGGCGGCGTTCCTGCCCGCCCACTGGCTGATCGACCTCGCCAACCAGCTCTACCTGAACGCCCAGTTCTCGATCGCGCTCGGCTTCCTGGTCTGGCTCTACCTGTTCCGCAACCAGTCCTACTACTTCGTGCGCAACATGTTCGTGGTCTCGATGGGGCTGGCGCTGATCGGCTACATCGGCTTCCCGACGGCGCCCCCGCGGATGTTCCCGGGGCACGGCTTCGTCGACACGATCACCGACTTCTCCAGCGTCAACCACGACTCCACCCTGGCCAAGGTCTTCATCAACCCCTACGCCGCGGTGCCGAGCATGCACTGCGCCTTCGCGATGATGATCGGCGTCACCGGGGTCGCCGTCTGCCGCAACTGGTGGTCGAAAGCGTGGTGGGCCTTCTGGCCGCTCTTGATCACCTGGGTCGTGATCGTCACCGCCAACCACTACTGGATCGATGCCGCCCTCGGCTGGCTCGTCGCCTTCAGCGCCTACGCGATCGCCCAGGGCGCCCTCGCCCGTGCCAGGCCCGATGCCTGGGGATGGCGCAGCCCGTTTCCACAGGGCGAGGCCTGGGGCAGCCCAGCCCCGCGCGAGGCCGAGGCGTAATAGCCTCACGCCCCGATGGGACCTTCGGCGCCGCCCCGGCGCACTCGCGCCGGCGCCCGCAACGGGCAGGAGCTGCGTGCCTACGCGCGCGAGCGGCTGATCGAGTCGCGGCTGACCCCGAACGCGATCTCGATGGTCGGCCTGCTCGGCAACGTGATCGCCGCGGTCCTCGTCACCCAGCGGCTCTTCTTCCTCGGCGGTGTCGCCTTCGTCCTCGGCTCGGTCTGCGACACGCTCGACGGCCGCTACTCGCGGATGTCGGGCAAGGGGACCCTCTTCGGCGCCTTCCTCGACTCGACCCTGGACCGGATCGAGGAGGGGATCGTGCTCGCCGCCGTCGCCGGCTACTTCGCGGTCGAAGGGCGCTCGTTCGCCGCCGCGATGTGCGTGGTCGCCGTGCTCGGCTCGCTGATGGTCTCCTACACCCGCGCCCGGGCCGAGGCGCTCGGGGTCGAATGCAAGGTCGGATTGGCGACGCGGCCGGTCCGCGTGGTGATACTTTCGATCGGCCTGATCTTCGCCAAGGGCGCCGGAATCGGCGATTTCGAACTGCTGGCGCCGGCGGTCTACGCGATCGCCGCCTTGACGATATTCACCACCTTCCAGCGGGTATGGCATGTGCGAAACGAGCTTTCCGGCGAGGCCTCCGGCGTCAAGAGCGACGCCGGCGGTGGCGCTGGGGATGTGTAACCAGCGAAGCCGCCCGGTGTCTTCAGCCACCCAGCGCAATCCAGGAGGACTTCCGAATCAATGAGTGAGAGCAACGGCCACAGCAACGGCAACGGCGTCGGCCGCACGGACGACAAGGTGCGCGTCGCGATCGTCGGCGTCGGCAACTGCGCCAACAGCTTCATCCAGGGCGTTCAGTACTACAAGGACGCCGACCCGGCCGACGAAGTGCCGGGCCTGATGCACGTCGACCTCGGCGGCTACCACGTGCGCGACGTCGAGTTCGTCGCCGCCTTCGACATCGACGCCGAGAAGGTCGGCAAGGACCTGGGCGAGGCGATCTGGTCGGGGCAGAACGACACGATCAAGTTCGCCGACGTCCCGAACCTCGGCGTCACCGTCCAGCGCGGCATGACCCACGACGGCCTCGGCAAGTACCTGAAGGAGAAGATCACCAAAGCCCCGGGCGAAACCGCGGACGTCGTCGGCATCCTCAAGGAGACCAAGGCCGACGTGCTCGTCTGCTACCTGCCGGTCGGCTCCGAGGAGGCGACCAAGTGGTACGTCGAGCAGGCGCTCGCCGCCGGCGTCGGCTTCGTCAACTGCCTGCCGGTCTTCATCGCCCGCGAGGACTACTGGGACAAGCGCTTCCAGGACGCCGGCCTGCCGATCATCGGCGACGACATCAAGAGCCAGGTCGGGGCGACGATCGTCCACCGCTCGCTGGCCCGCCTGTTCCACGACCGCGGCGTGCGGCTGGAGCGGACCAGCCAGCTCAACGTCGGCGGCAACATGGACTTCTACAACATGCTCGAGCGCGAGCGGCTGGACTCGAAGAAGATCTCGAAGACCAACGCCGTCACCTCGATCATGGGCCACGAGCTGCCCGACGACCAGGTCCACGTCGGCCCCTCCGACTACGTGCCGTGGCTGACCGACCGCAAGTGGGCGCACATCCGCCTCGAGGGCAAAGCCTTCGGCGATGTGCCGCTGACCGCCGAGCTGAAGCTCGAGGTCTGGGACTCGCCGAACTCGGCCGGCGTCGTGATCGACGCGGTGCGGCTGATCAAGCTGGCGCTGAACAACGGCATCGCCGGCCAGCTCGACGGCCCCTCCAGCTACCTGATGAAGAGCCCGCACACGCAGCGGCCCGACGACGAGGCTCGCGAACAGACCGAGCAGTTCATCGTCGAGAACGCCCGCGGCAAGGGCGGCCTCCCCGGTTCCCCCGCAGAGACGCCGAGCACGACGCAGGCGTAGCGCTGAGATAAGAGCCCGCCAGCGGCGGGCTCTTATGCTGCACCCGTGACCTCCGCCGAGCCGCTCGCGATCGCCCAGGTCTTCCCGGTCCGCCGGGCGGGGCCGAACGAGCCGGCGCGGTTCGCATCGGCCGTCTCCGAGGAGCTCGAGCGGCGCGGGCACGAGGTGCTGCGGATCTCGACCGGCGATCCGGTCAAACGGCTGCTGAAAGGGCGCGACCTCGACGTCGTCCACGTCCACGACCCGTTCGCGCCGAGCGCCGCCGCGGCGGCGCTGCGCCACTCGTTCTCGCTCAACGTCGCCACCTTCCACGAGCCGCGCGAGCGGGTGCTGGCGACCCAGGTGGCGCGGCCGCTGGTCGAGATCTTCTTCGGCCGGATCGACGCGCGCACGGTGACCCGGCCGCAGACCGCCGAGCTGCTCGGGCGCTTCTTCCCGGCCGGCTACGAGGTGCTGGGCAAAGGAGCGGCTCCCGGCGAGGAGGACTGGGCGGCGATCGCCGACGAGCTGGAAGCGATCTACCGCCGGCTGCTGGCCCGCCGCCATCCGCCCGACGGCGACCCGGAGGTGCGGGCGCAGATCTCGCGGCGGCCGCTGATCGAGGTCGACCTGCACATGCACACTGACCACTCCGGCGACTGCGCCACCCCGGTCGACGTCCTCATCCAGACCGCCCGCGACCGCGGCCTGGGGGCGATCGCGATCACCGACCACAACGAGGTCTCCGGGGCCCTGGAGGCGCGCAAGCTGGCCGAAGAGCTCGGCGACATCAAGGTGATCGTCGCCGAGGAGGTGAAGACCGCCGAGCAGGGCGAGGTGATCGGCCTCTTCCTCGAGGAGAAGATCCCCAAGGGGCTGACGATGGCGGAGACGATCGCCGAGATCCGCCGCCAGGGCGGGCTGGTCTACGTGCCGCACCCGTTCGACCGCTTCCACTCGGTGCCCGACTACGAGCACCTGCTGGACATCGTCGAGGAGATCGACCTGCTGGAGGTCTTCAACCCGCGGGTGGCGCTGACCTCGTTCAACGAGGAGGCGGTGCGGTTCGCCCGCAAGTACC
>DASUWV010000045.1:0-19165 GCA_036378275.1 Solirubrobacterales bacterium
CGCAGAAGAAGACTCCGAACAGCCCGACGAGGATGAAGTAGTGCGACGGGTTGGCGAGGGGGCCGGGGTCACGCCCGTTGTCGATGTGGATCGAGATGTCCCAGTACATCCCGAACACCGCGGTCAGCAGCGAGAGGGTCGCCACCAGCGAGGGGAATGCGACCCAGCCGGGGAAACCGGAGGTCCTTTCCGCGCGGTCGGCGAGGCGCTGCAGGATCTTGACCCGGCCGCTGCGGTGGCCGAGGCCGAGATAGAGAAGGGCGGCGGTGACGATCATCGCGCTGGCCGTGGCGATCACGATCTGGCCGAGTTCGGCGCCACCCGCGGGGGGAGCGGCGGCTGCGATCGTTCCGAGGGTTGGAGTCATTGGTGTCCTTGGGCGAAGGGTCGATGACAAGAAGCTTGTTCCCAAATAAACGTTACCTCAAACGAGGTTACATTCGAAAGGTAGGATCGTCGGATGGCCCCTAAAGCCAAAGCGGCCGCGGCTCCGCCGAAGCCCGAGGCCGATCTGACCGTCGAGCAGCTCGCCTACGAGACCGGGATGTCGGTGCGGAACATCCGCAACCACCAGTCCCGCGGCCTGCTGCCGCCACCGGAGGTGCGGGCGCGGGTCGGCTACTACGGGCCACAGCACGTCGCCCGGCTGCGCCTGATTCAGGAGATGCAGGCGGAGGGCTTCAAGCTGAGCGCGATCCAGCGGCTGATCGGCGAGCACGGAGCGGACGCCGACCGCTTCGTCGGCCTGCGCCAGGCGGTCACCGCCCCCTTCGACAGCGAGGCGCCCGAGGTCTACACGCGCCCCGAGCTGGTCGAGAAATTCGGCACCGACGACGACCGCCTGGTCGAGAAAGCGAAAAAGCTCGGCCTCCTCGTCGACTTGGGGCAGGACCGCTACGAAGCGCCGAGCCCGGCCCTGATCCGCGCCGCGGAGGAAGTCCTCGGCATGGGCATAGAGCTGCCCGCCGCCCTGGCGGCGATCGAGAAACTGAGCCGCAACGCCCAGTCCTCGGCCCGCACCTTCGTCGACCTCTTCGTCGAGGAAGTCTGGAAGCCCTTCGATGAAGCCGGCCGCCCCGAGGAGGGCTGGGACGACATCATCGCCGCGATCGGCCGCCTCCGCCCCCTCGCCTTCGACGCCCTCAACGCCACCTTCCGCCTCACCCTCACCACCGAAATCGAGAAAGCCTTCGGCGAAGTGCTCGAACGGCGGCAGAAGAAGAAGTAGCCCGGGCCTATCCTGTGCATCAGGAACTGCCTGAGAGCAAGGATTAAGCCGACACCCGGACTTGAACCGGGGACCCCGTCATTACGAATGACGTGCTCTACCAACTGAGCTATGCCGGCACGCTCGGAGCATTTTAGGCGGCATCGGCTTGCGGTTCCGTCTACCCCTAGCCGGGGCGAACGGTGAAGGCGATCGCCTCTCCGGGCTTTGCGCAGGAGATCGACCAGCCGCGGTCGGTGACGACCCCCAGGCAGCGGTAGGAACCGACCGAGCAGCTCCAGCGCGATGCTCCGCGCGGATGCCTGCAGTTTGGGCTCCGTTCCCACGCCGCCCGAATCGCCTGCTTCGAAGAGCCGGCCGGCGCGGAGTGGGTGGTGGTCGTGGCGGCGGATCCGCCGCAGCCCACGAGCAGCGCAGCGGCGACGCCGAGGATCGCGAGGGGGGCGGCGGGGCGCATCCGCCGGGACCCTACCCGCCGGCGGCCTCCCGTTCCTCCGGGGTCTGCCGCGGCTGCGGCTCCATCCCGCCGCAGACGGGGCAGTCGGGCTCCGGCACCACCGGCTCGCGTTTGACCTCCATCGTCCGCAGGTCGTAGATGTGGGCGACGCCCTGGGTGGACGGCTCCGCCAGTCCCGTCAGCAGGTGCAGAACCTCGAGGGCGACCTGGCCGCCGATCAGCCCGCAGGCGGGGCCGAGCGTCGCCGCCGGGCTCGGTTTCGCCCGCCGCTGCTCGACGGCGACGTCGAAGAGCGGGTAGTCGCGCCGGTAGCTGATCTCCTGGCAGGCGTAGCAGCCGGTCTTGCCCGGCACGTAGAGCGGCCCGACCCGGGCGACCGGCGGGAAGTGGCTCATCGTGATGTACGGGATGCCGGCCTCGAAGCAGGCGGAGTTGCACCAGTGCTCGATGTCGTGGGCGGGCCAGTCGGCGGCGTCGATGACGACGTCGGCGCCGGCGATGAACTCGGCGATGTCCTCCTGGCTCTCGAGCCGGCGGTTCTCGGCGGTGATCCGCATCGCCGAGTTGAAGTCGTTGAGCCGCGCCGCCGCGCGCTCGACCTTGGGCAGGCCGAGGTCGGCCTCGGTGTAGAGGATCTGGCGGTTGAGGTTGCTGATCTCGACCACGTCGAAGTCGATCAGCCACATCTCGCCGACGCCGGTGCAGGAGAGCGCCCAGGCCGACCAGCCGCCGAGGCCGCCGACGCCCAGCACCGCGATCTTCGCCTCGCGCAGCTGCTCCTGGCACTGCGAGGGCGACCGCTCGCCGCCGATGTCGCTGAAGTAGCGCATCTGGCGGTCGTAGCGTTCGAGTTCGCCCGGCTCGAGCAGCTCGTAGTCGGCGGCGTCCTCGATCACGCCGAACTGCTGCAGCTGGCCGATCACCTCGTCGACGTTCTGGCCGTCGAACTCCTCCCGCAGCTGCTCGAAGGTGTGCTCCCCGTTGATCGCCGCCAGCAGCCGCCTTTCCTCCGCGTCCGGCATCTCGATCCGGATGTCGTTTCCCTCGCTCGGCCGCAGCAGGTAGACGTCCCCCTCGGGCGTCTCGATCTGCTCGGTCGTCTGTTTGATCCGTGGCCTGCGCATTACCCCTCCCTGTTGGATGCCGCAGTGGAGACCTAACCTAAACGCGCGAGGGTTCCGCCGGAAATCTGCCGCTGCTGACTATTCGGCCAAAGCGCGGGCGCGGGCGAAGACCTCGTCGGTCATCGGCGCCGTCAGCTTGCCGGTGAAGGTGTTCTGCTGGCTCGGGTGGAAGCAGCCGAGCAGCCGCCAGGGGCCGAGCTCGGCCTCGGCGCCGTGCCCGAACCGGGGGCGCGGTCGCGGCATCTCGACGCCGAGCGCCCGCGCTGCCCGCAGCACCCCGTCCCAGCCGAAGGAGCCGAGGGCGACGAGCACCCGGCAGCGCTCGAGCAGGCGCAGCTCGCGCTCGAGGTAGGGGAGGCAGGTGTCCCGCTCCTCCGGCGTCGGCTTGTTGGCCGGCGGCGCGCAGCGGACGGTCGCGGTGATGTAGGCGTCGAGCAGCTCGAGGCCGTCGCCGCGCCACTCCGAGGTCGGCTGGCTGGCGAAGCCGGTGCGGTGCAGCGAGGCATACAGCCAGTCGCCGGAGCGGTCGCCGGTGAACATCCGGCCGGTCCGGTTGGCCCCGTGGGCGGCCGGGGCGAGGCCGACGAGCACCACCCGCGCCCCGGGGTCGCCGAAGCCGGAGACGGGCCGCGCCCAGTAGTCCTGGCCCCGATACCGGCGGGGCGGGTTCGCGGCCTGGTCCTCGCGCCACTCGACCAGGCGCGGGCAGAGCCGGCAGGCGTGGACCTCCTCGGCCAGCTCCGCGAGGGCGCGCCGGCGCTCCGAGCTCATAGGCTTGGACCCGTCCTCATGCCCCCGAACCGAATCACGCGCGGCCCGATCGTGCGCCGCGCCCTCCTTCTCACCGCCGCCCTCGGCCTCCTCGCGACCGCGCTGGCTGGCTGTGGGAGCGGCGGCGGGGGATCGGCGACCACGGCTGAAAAGGAACGGGACGCGCAGCTGCTGAACAACGTGCTCGGCCGCCAGCTGGCGGTGGTGGGGACCTACGAAAAGCTGCTGCCGACCCTGGGCGGAGCGGACCGGGCGATGGCGCGGCAGTTCCTCGCCCAGGAACAGGAACACCTGGACGCGACGACGAAGACCCTGCGGGGGTTCGGCGTCGAAGCGGAGCCTTCCGAAGAAACGATCGAAGCGAGTGACTTGAAGACCCGGGCCGACAGCCTCGAATTCCTCTACGAGATGGAAAGCGCGTCGATCGACTTCGAGCTGAGCGTGGTCGGGAAGCTGAACGCCGGCTCGCCGCGGCCGCTGATCTCCTCGATGGCGGCGAACCAGGCGCAGCGGCTCGTCCTCTTGCGCCAGGCGCTCGGAGCGAAGAGGGTTGAAGCGATTCCCTCGGCTTTCGAGAACGGCGAAACCCCTGCTCCGGAAAGGACGACCGGCAAATGACGGGACCCCTCTACGCGATCGGCCGCTTCTGCTCGCGGCACCACTACCCGGTGATCGCCGCCTGGGTCGTGCTCGCGATCGCCCTGCTGGCGATCGGCCACGCCTCCGGCAGCAAGACGAGCGAAAACCTGACCCTGCCGGGGACCGACTCGACCACGGCGACCGAACTGCTCGAAGACAACCTGCCCGAACAGGCCTACGGCAGCAACCCGCTGGTGCTGGAAGCGACCAAGGGCAGGCTGACCGAACCGAAGTACGCGCAGCCGGTCGCCGAAGTCGTCAAGAAGCTGGAAGCGATCCACTACGTCAACTCGGCCGTCAGCCCCCTGAGCAGGGAGGGGGCCGCCTTCCTCAGCAAAGACCAGACGGTCGGCTACATTCCGGTCGTCCTGGCGATCGGGCCGGGGGAAATCGACGAAGCGCAGGCGGAACGGATCCTCGACGCCGCCGCACCCGCCGAAGCGGCCGGCCTCAACGCCGCGGTCGGCAGCTACGTCGGCCAGCAGCTCTCGAAACCGGCGACCGAGACCAGCGAGGCGATCGGGCTCGCCGCGGCGGTGGTCATCCTCCTCTTCGCCTTCGGCACGGCGACGGCGATGATGCTGCCGATCGTCTCGGCGGTGATCGGCCTCGCCTGCGCGCTCTCGATCATCCGCCTGCTCGAGCACGTCCTGCAGGTCCCCGGCGTCGCCTCGACCCTGGCGACGATGATCGGCCTCGGCGTCGGCATCGACTACGCGCTCTTCATCGTCACCCGCCACAAACTGCAGCTCGGCGAAGGGATGGAGATCAGCGAGTCGATCGCGCGGGCGACCGCGACCGCCGGCGGCGCCGTCGTCTTCGCCGGCTTCACGGTGGTGATCGCGCTCTGCTCGCTCGCCTTCGCCGGCATCCCGCTGGTCTCGACCCTCGGCTTCACCGCCGCGGTCGCGGTCGTCGTCGCGGTGAGCGCGGCGACGACGCTGCTGCCGGCAATGCTCGGAGCGCTCGGGCCCCACATCAACTCGCTGCGGGTCCAGTTCGGCAAGACCCACCCCGACGACAAGGAGCCGCACGGCTGGCGGCGCTGGGCGGAGCGGGTCAGCAACCACCCCTGGACCGCGAGCGTCGCCGCGCTCGCCGTCCTCGTCGTCCTGGCGATCCCGATCTTCCAGCTCGAGCTGGGCCAGAACGACATCAGCGCCCTGCCGAAGGAAACGACCTCGCGCCAGGCCTATGACAGCCTCAACAAAGGCTTCGGCCCGGGGGTCAACGGACCGCTGCTGATCGCCTCCGAATTCACCTCGCCGGCCGAAGCGAAAGCGGTGCTGCCGAAGCTGCAGAAAGCGATCGGCGGCGCCGGCGACGTCGAAGCGGTGAGCGAACCGACCCTCGACAAGCAGGGGACCGTCGCGGTCTTCACGGTGATCTCGAAATCGGAGCCGTGGGCGAACGAGACCGTCGACCTGGTCGAAAACCTGCGCGACACGGTGATCCCGGAAGCGCTGGCGGGGACGAAGGCCCACTCCTACGTCGGCGGCCAGACCGCCGGCTACATCGACCTCGCTACCCAGATCAGCGACAAGCTGCCGCTGATGATCGCGATCGTCGTCGCCCTCAGCTTCATCGTCCTGCTCGTCGCCTTCCGCTCGCTGCTGGTGCCGGTCAAGGCGGCGGCGATGAACCTGCTCTCGGTGGCCGCGGCCTACGGCGTCGTCACCGCGGTCTTCCAGCTCGGCTGGGGCGCGTCGCTGATCGGGCTCGACCACTCGATCCCGATCGTCAGCTTCGTGCCGCTGCTGATGTTCGCGATCCTCTTCGGCCTCTCGATGGACTACGAGGTGTTCCTGCTGACGCAGATGCGCGAGCACTTCAAGGAGTACGGCGACGAGAAGCGGGCGGTGATCGAAGGCCTGGCCAACACCGGCCGGGTGATCACCTCGGCGGCGGCGATCATGGTCTGCGTCTTCACCAGCTTCGTCCTCAGCGGCAACCCGGTGGTGAAGGAGTTCGGCGTCGGCCTGGCGGTGGCGATCGCGATCGACTCGACCGTCGTCCGCTGCCTGCTGGTGCCGGCGGTGATGGTCCTGCTCGGCAGGCGCGCCTGGTGGCTGCCGAGCTGGCTGGACAGGGTGCTGCCGCACATCAGCATCGAGGGCGAGGACTTCTTCGCCAGGCGGGACGCGGAAGCGGCCAAGTCTGCTCCGGTGCCGGTCGCGGGTAAGTGAGCGGGAGATGTTCCCGCTCAACCTGCCCAACTTCCTCACCCTGCTTCGCATCCTCGCGGTCCCGGTCGTGGTGGTGGCGCTGCTGGGGGAGACGCCGAACGGCGACGCGCTGGCGGCGGGTGTCTTCGCGCTAGCGGCCCTCACCGACGGCCTCGACGGCTACTTTGCCCGCTCGCGCGACTCGGTCACCACCTTCGGCAAGCTGATGGACCCGCTGGCCGACAAGCTGCTTATCACCGGCGCCCTGCTCTCCCTCGTCTCCCTCGACCGCCTCGCCCCCTGGATCGCGATGGTGATCATCGCCCGCGAGATCGCCGTCACCGGCCTGCGCGCGATCGCCGCCGAGCGCGGCATCGTCATCGCCGCCAGCTGGCTGGGCAAGCTGAAGACCGTCCTCCAGATCGCCGCCGTGATCGCCCTGATCGCCGCCGACCCCTCGCCCGCCTGGGTCGACGCCCTCGTCTACGTAGCCCTCGCCGCCACCGTGATCAGCGGCGCCGACTACTTCTTCGGTCTCAGGAGGAGAATCGAAGCGCTCGAGCGCGAACGGGCCGCCGCCAAGGCGAAGCAGGCGGCGTAACGGCTAGCTCGTCGGCGCCTCGAGCCACTCCCGCATCGTCAGGTGATGCGCTGAATGCTCGCCGCTCCGCAGCTCGGCGCGAAGGTCGCCGAGGGTGCCGTAGCGCTCGGCGACGACGTTGTGGCGGTGGATCGTCTCGAGGTTCTCCTGGCGCGCCATCACGAAGGTCTCCTCCGGCAGGTGGGGGTAGCCCTCGACCACCTGGCGGACCATCTCGCGGACGCAGTCCTCGACGAAGCGGGGGTGTTCGTGGGCTTTGACCACGACCGACATCTCGTCGGAGCGCTTCATCAGCTCGTAGATCTCCGAGCTCATCGAGGTCTCGACGATCCGCAGCAGCTCCGGCGCCTCGATCCAGGCGGGCCCGCCCTCGGGGCAGCCGACGTAGAGGGTGCCGATGCCGCGCTGGTTGTGGGTGGCGATCGGGACCAGCTCGATGATCCGCTCGATCTCCTCGCCGTCGAAGCCGTCGCCGGCGAGCCTTTCCCGCGCCAGCCCGGCGACCATCTCCTGGGCGCAGGGGCAGGCGGTCATGCCCTGGGCCTCGACCCCGGTCAGGGTGCGGGTGCCGCGCTCGGAGGTGACGGCGGTGCCGTAGAGGACGTAGATCTCCTGGGTGCTCTTGCCGGTCTCCGGCGTCTGCGCGGTCTCGGGGTAGCGGGCGGCGATCGAGACTTCGGCCCGCTCGCCGCCCTGCCGCTCGCGCACCTTTTCGGCGACGTGCGCCGCCAGCACCTCGGCCTTGAAGGCCTCGCCGAGCACGACCTCGTCGATCGCCTCGCCGACGATCTCCTCGAAGCGGGACATGTGCACGCCCGCCTGCTGGGGGTTGAGGTCGACGAAGCACTCGAACTCGGCGTAGAAGAGGTTCTCGCCGCCGTCGGCCTTGACCCGGATCACCTTCTCGACGCCGGTGACGCCGACGCGCGAGAGCCCTACCTGCGTCGCCGGCAGGCCGGCTTGGACGTCAGGCGGGGTGGGGGTGACGGTGGTCTGACTTGCCATCGGCTAACGAATAGTAAGCGACCCGGCTCCTCGGGCGGGTTCCCGGAACGCCCAGTCTCGTTGGAGAATTTGTTCTCCCTATAATCCGGCGCGGCCGGAGCTTCGGGGCCGGCCGACCCTCGAAGGGAGAAGGGAACGGACGAGGGCAGTGTCTATCGAACCGATGGAGTCTGCGGCTGAGGTGATCGACCGCGAGGAGGAAACGAGCCCGATCGGCGAGATCGAGGAGCTCCAGGGCCTCATCGCTCAGGGTCGCGAGCGCGGCTACCTGACCTTCGAGGAGATCTCCTCGACACTCGAGGAGGTCGAGATCACCAAGGAGCAGGTCTCCCAGCTCCACGCCCACCTGGTCGAGCACGGCATCGACGTGATCGCCGAGGACGGTGTCAGCGCTTACAAAGCGCAGCGGAGCGGCGAGGCCGGCACGGCGAAAAAAGAAGAGCTCGACCTGACGGTGGAGCCGAGCCTCGACTCGCTGCGGCTCTACCTGCGGGCGATCGGCCAGGTCGACCTGCTCACCGCCCACCAGGAGGTGGAGCTGGCGAAACGGATCGAGCGCGGCGACATGCTGGCCAAGCGGCAGATGGTGGAGGCGAACCTGCGCCTCGTCGTCTCGATCGCGAAAGGCTATCTGGGGCGCGGGCTGAGCTTCCTCGACCTGATCCAGGAGGGGTCGCTGGGGCTGATCCGGGCGGTCGAGAAGTTCGACTACCGGCGCGGCTACAAGTTCTCCACCTACGCGACCTGGTGGATCCGCCAGGCGGTGACGAGGGCGATCGCAGACAAGGCGCGGACGATCCGCATCCCCGTCCACATGGTCGAGAAGCTGAACCGGGTGGCTCACGTCGAACGCCAGTTGGTGCAGAAACTGGGGCGGGAGCCGGAGCCGGCGGAGATCGCCGAAGAGCTGCGCTGGCCGGTCGGCGACGTGCGGGACATCCTCCGCGTCGCCCAGCTGCCGGTCTCGCTGGAGAAACCGGTGGGCGACGAGGACGAATCCGAGCTCGGCGACTTCGTCGCCGACGACGCCGTCCTGGAGCCGTTCGAGGAAGCGAGCGAGCACCTGCAGAAAGAGGGCGTGCGGCGGGCGCTGGAAGCGCTCCCGGAGCGTGAGCGGCAGGTGATCGAACTTCGCTACGGCCTCTCCGGCGCCGAGCCGCTGACGCTGGAGGAAGTCGGCAAGACCTTCGGCGTCACCCGCGAGCGGATCCGCCAGATCGAGAACAACACGCTGAAAAAGCTGAAGCGTTTACCCGAGGCGCAGATGCTTCGGGAAGCCAGCTGACGGCAGTTACTGGCGCGGCTCCAGCACGTAGACCGTGATCGGGCGGTCGTCGGGCAGGATTGCCTTATATTCGTCGAAGCCCGAGTACTGGGCGTTGTGTTTGCGCCAAAGCTCGGCGCGCTCCTCGCCCTCGGCAGGCCGGGCGCGCACCGCCATCCGCAGGCGGCCGACCTCAACCTCGGCCTCGGGGTTCGCGTCGAGGTTGCGTGACCACGAGGGGATGCGGTTGGCGGCATTGGTGTTGATCACCGAGAAACGACCGTCGTCCTCCAGGTAAACGACCGGGGTCGTCCGCTTCTCTCCCGATTTGCGGCCGGTGGTGGTGAGGAGCAGCACCGGCGCCCTTCCCATCTTGCCGCCCACCCGACCGCCGCTCGCCCGGTAGACGGGCACGTTGAGCTTGCCCCAGAGGCGAAGGCCGCGGACTCCGAGGGAGCGGGAGAGCTTCGCGTAAAAGCGGTCGCTCGGCATCGCGTGAGTATCGCACCGGGTGCCCGGTTTGGAAATCCCTGCCAAACGGCGGCCACAGCGGTACTGTGGCGGTGATGCCTGAGCCGCACCCCTTCCGCCGCGCCGCCGAGGCCAAGGACGTCGATCTGCTGGCCGAGACCCTGCGAGAGGACGTCGTCCTCCACAGCCCCGTCCTCTTTCGCGGCTTCGAAGGCCGCGACACCGTCAGCACCGTCCTCATTCACGTCGCCGGCACGCTCGAAGACCTCACCTACACCGACGAGCTCAGCACAGGCAGCACCGTCGCCCTCCGCTTCAAGGCCAAGGTCGCCGGCACCGGCAAGGAGCTCGAGGGCGTCGACTTCCTCGAGCTCGACGAGGACGGCCGCGTCGCCGAGCTGACCGTCTTCATGCGCCCCTTCTCCGCCCTGACCGCCTTCAACGAACAGATGTCGGCGCGGCTCGGGGCGGCGGAAAGCTAGACCGGAGGACGACCCCCTTGAGGGTCCCTTAGAATCCTTGTTCTGCCTACCTCGGGGGAGTGTCCGAGTGGTTAAAGGAGATGCGCTGTAAACGCATTGGCTCTGCCTACGCAGGTTCGAATCCTGCCTCCCCCACTAAGAAGCTTGCAGCTCCTCCTCAATCCGCAGTGATCGGGGAGGATGTACCTCGAACTCCGAGTATTTCGGGCCGCCCAGGGTGATCCCGCTCCGCCCGTTCACTTCAGAGGCCGGGATGAACCAGCAGCGCCAGTCGCCGACTACTACGAACAGGTAGTCGAACCGGGTCTCTTCCAGCTTCTTCACGATCCCGTTCCAGCTGCGATTGCCGCCGCGGGTGCAGGTGGCCACGGTCCAGCGATCCTTGCGCTGCAGGGTGGAGGTCTTCACCTGAATGCGGTGCAGCCTGTTGTCCTTCTGGGCGAGGAGATCACAGTCCGGGCTATGACCGAACGGAATCCAGACGCCGTATCCCTGCTGCATGAGCCAGGCAGCGGCAATCCCCTCGCCGATGTCGCCCTGTCGCCGTGGGTTTGCCTGACGTAGTTCCATGAGAGGAATCATTGCAATTGATGCAGACAGAAAATTTCACACAGGGAACTTGATCTGGTCACTTGAGAGGATGTGCCCATGCTGGACGGACGCGTAATCGCTATCGCCGGGGTCGGGGGCGGGCTGGGCCCGCTGGTCGCCCGGCGCCTTGCCGAAGCCGGGGCCACGGTCGCCGGTACCGATCGCAGCCAGGAGCACCTCGACTCGCTTGCCGCCGACCTCGGCCTCCCGCCTGAGCGCTGGGACGGCCGCGCCGTCGACCTGCTCGACGAGGACGCGACCCGCGCCTGGTGCGAGGCGCTGGTCGAGCGCTTCGGCCACGTCGACGGCCTCGTCCACCTCGTCGGCGGCTGGCGCGGGGGCCGGCCCCTGCACGAGGCGCCGCTCGCCGACTGGGACCTCCTCCACGACCTCCTCATCCGCACCGTCCAGCACACCACCCGCGCCTTCCACGACCAGCTCGCCACCGGCCGGCACGGCCGCTTCGTCCTCGTCTCCGCCAAGCAGGCGCAGAGCCCGAGCAACACCAACGCCGCCTACGCCGCCGCCAAGGCCGCCGCCGAGGCCTGGACCCTCGCCCTCGCCGACGGCTTCGAGCCCGGCGGCGCCACCGCCAACATCATCGTCGTCGAGGCGATCCTCACCCAGCGCATGCGCGAAGAGAACCCGGAGGGGGATTACTCAACCTTCACCCCCGCCGAGGACATCGCCGAGGCCGTCGCATATCTCTGTTCGGACGCCGCCGCAACGATGAACGGACAGCGCTTCGCCCTTACCATGAGGTGATGGCAAGCCGCAAGGGTCGAAA
This sequence comes from Solirubrobacterales bacterium, assembly GCA_036378275.1. Lineage (GTDB taxonomy): Bacteria > Actinomycetota > Thermoleophilia > Solirubrobacterales > 70-9 > VAYN01. The sequence goes on from DASUWV010000045.1 coordinate 11,586, forward strand.
TGCGCCCGACGGCAAGATGACGATCGGGGAGCTGGCGCGGCGGACCGGGATGACGATCCGCAACATCCGCGCCCACCAGACCCGCGGCATCCTGCCCCCACCCGAGGTTCACGGCCGCACCGGCTACTACAACGAGGACCACGTCGCGCGGATCGAGTTGACCCACGAAATGCAGGCCGAGGGCCTCAACCTCGAGGCGATCCGCCGCGTGCTGGAGAGCAGCGAGGGCTCCTCTCGCGAGATGGTCGACTTCGCCCGCGCCGTCCGCGCCCCGTTCGAGGACGAGACGCCGGAAATCTTCAGCGGCGAGGAACTGGCCGGCGCCTGGGGAGCGGAGCAGCTCGACGAGAAGCTGCTGGGCCGGATCGAAGAGATGGGAATCGTCCGCCGGCTCCCCGACGGCAAATACGAGGTGATCAGCCCCCGCCTGCAGCGGGCCGGAACCGCCCTGATCGAGCTCGGCGTCTCCCCGCAGGCGGCGGTCGAGACCGCTGAAGAGCTGAAGAGCTCTTCCGAGCGGGTCGCCCGCACCTTCGTCGAGCTCTTCGTCAAGGAGATCTGGGAGCCGTTCGACAAGGCCGGCCGCCCCGACAAGGATTGGCCGAAGGTGCGCGAGGCGCTCGACCGCATGCGCCCCCTCGCCTCCGACGCGCTGCTGGCGATGTTCCAGATCACGATGGGGGAGTCGACGGAGAAAGCCGGCGAACGCACCCTCCGCGACGCCGCCGAACCGGCCGGGAAACAGCGCTCCTCGAGGGCCAAGCGCTCGAACCGCTCCCGCTGAGCGGGCTTCAGCCCGCGATCGCGAACCACAGCTTCGCCGGCTTCGATTCGTTGGCGGAGGGATCGGTCGCCCTCAGCACCGCCTCGTAGCGCCCGGGGAGCGCCTCGAAGTGCTTCCAGCGGGCGCCGAGGCGCAGGCGGTTGGCACCGGCGCTCACCTTCCAGGTCGAGTAGCCGGCGTAGCTGCGCTTGCCGCCGGCCAGCCGGTAGTACTGCGCTTCCAGCCGCCCCTTCTCGCTGAGCATGACTTTCATGGGAAGCCCCCTACCTCCGCGAGGCCGGACCCTTGCCAGGCTGATCCCGCCGATGATCGGTCGCGTCACGTCGACGTTCAGCGGCGGCTGCGGTCCCGGGTCGGAGCTCGGATCGCCTGGCACGTCGGAGACGATCACCTGGCCGCGGACCACCGGGTGCAGCTTGCACTGGAAGACGTAGGTGCCGGGCTGGTTGAACTGCAGGGTGTAGCTGTAGCCGGGGCGGTGGAACGGCGCGTCGGTGTGCGGATCCGAGTCCCACTGCCGCGCGTCTTCGGAGACGCCGGTCACCGAGTGGGCGAGGTCGGGCCCGAGCCAGTCCCAGGTCACCTTCTCGCCGAGGTCGATGTGGACTTCCTTGTTCGACCACTTGTAATAGGCGATCGAGACGCGGGTGTTGACCGCCCCCGCGGCGGCGGGCAGCAAAGCCGTCAGGGTTAGGAGCAGTGAAAACGCGGTTATTGCCGCATAGCGGCAAGAAGTGCGTCTCGAGCGCGCCACGGCTACCGCTTCACCGTCAGCGTCAGCTTCATCAGCGTCGGGTGCACGGTGCAGATGTAGTGATAGGTGCCGGGCCGTTCGAAGGTTTTCTTGAAGACGGCGTCGGTGACGGCGGTGGTGCGGGTCGAGTAGGTCGAGCGTTCCTTCAGGTTCTTCGGCCCCTGCTTCAGGTGGACGTCATGCGGATAGGTGTTCGATCTCGACCAGACCCACTTCACGGTCTTGCCCTTGTGGATCGTCAGCGAGTCCGGCCCGAAGAAGAAGTCGTTGACGGTGACCACCGCCGGCTTCGCCCGCGGCGCCTGCGCCGAGGCGGCCGCCGGTCCCAGCAGGGCGGCCGCCACCGCCAGGGCGGCAAGCGCCCGCGTCGGCCTCATGGGCAGTTCAACTCGCCCGGCTGCGGCGCCACCTCGACCGGCTTGAACTTCTGGAACGGCGGATGCGAGGCGACCCGCCGCACCCAGCTGCACTGCTGGTTCTGCGGCGGGCTCGACCCCGCGTAGCCGAGGATCGTCGCCGGATTGCTTTCGTTGCCGAGGTCGATCTGCAGCCCGGCCGAGATGTCGAGGCTGCGGACCTGGTCGGCCAGGACCTTCGCCTGCGGGCAGGCGGGGTAGATCTTGCTCAGCGGCACCTTGCCGTTGCCCGGGGCGAAGGTCGCGTCGGAGCTGTTGGCGGCGTAGCAGTTGCCGCCGCCGGTGTTGTCGTTCCAGAAGTCGTATTCGCCGTTCGGGTCGAGGCCTTCGCGGCCCATCGTGTTTTCGGCGTATTCGTTGTTGATGTTCTTGGCGTCGTCGCCTTCGTTGGCGACGAACACTTCGCCGGGGCCCGAGAAGGAGGCGATCCCCCACTTGTAGTTGCCGAACACGTTGTTGCGCCTGACCTTGGTGTCGGCGCTCCCGTAGAGGACGATCCCGACCCCGGTCGGGTAGTTGACCGTCGCCCCCGCCAGCTGGCCCAGCCCGGCCGAGACGGTGTGGAAGGCGGAGCCGGCGAGGAAGTAGTTGTAGTTGTTCCAGAACACGTCGTTGCGTTCGATCACGTTCCAGCCGTTCGGCTCGAACCCCTCGCTGTCGAGCGTGTTGGGGACGATCCCCGCCCCGTTGTCGTAGAAGGCCGATTCGACGATCTTCACGTACTTCGAGTTCGTCCCCGAGTAGCCGAGCACGTTTTCGTAGCTGCGGTCGTTCTTCAGCAGCGTCCATTTCGGCTTGCGCTGGCAGGGCTTCGGCGGCGGCGCCACGCCGTGGTTGGTCCACTTCTTCGAGTCGCAGGGCGTTTCGCCGACGTAGAAGGCCGAGTCGCCCTGGTGGTAGCCGGCCGAGTTGACCATCCTGCCGCCGTAGCAGTTCTTCGCGAAGAGGCCGTAGGAGCGGTTGCCGGAGGCGAGCAGGTTGTCCATCGTGTAGCCGTCGCAGTGCTGCCCGGCTTCGTTGGCGGCGTGGACGAAGAACCCGTTTGACTGGTAGTTCCGCGCCCACATGTTCTTCAGCACGATCCCGTCGACGCTGATCGCCTCGATCCCGTTCTGCGCCGCGCCGAGTTCGCCCTTGGCGTTCTTGCCTTCGAGGATCACCTTCTTGCGGCTCTTCTTCGTCCCCTCGATCGTCAGCCCGTCGAAGTCCTTCTTCTTCAGCGTTCCGTCGACCACCACGCCCTCGACGTACTTGCCGGGGCGGATCGCGACTATCGTCCTGGCCCTGGCGTTCCCCTTCTTCGCCTTGAACGAGCCGGCGGCGTCGACCGCCTTCTGGATCGTCCGGTAGCGGCAGCCCCGCTTGCAGACTTCGAAGGTCTTCGACTTCGCCTGCTTCTTCTTGCCGCCGCCGTGGGCGGCGAGCGCCGGTGCCGCTGACGCGCCGAGCGAGAGGCAGATAACGAGGACGAGTGAGGGGAGGATCAGCGTTCGCTTCATCACCCGACAGTAGCGGCAGATTGTCTGTTCAGCCAGGCAAAATCGTCCGCATCGCGTGGTCCAGTTCGGATACCCCGTAGGCGCCCTCGATGCGGTCGCGGATGATCCCGTCGCGGTCGATCAGGAAGGTCCAGGGCTCGGTTTCCAGGTGGTAGGCCCGGACCTGCGCCCGCGGCGCGCCGATTTCGTTGTTCTGCCAGATCTCCATGTGGATGAACTCGGCCCTGCCCTTGTAGCGGTCGGCGACCTGCTGGGCGACGTCGACGACCGGCCCGCAGACGCGGCTCTGGCAGAGGGCAGGCGTCGCGAAGACGAGCACGACCGGCTGCTTGCCGACGACGTCGGCGAAGTCGACCCGGTGCATCCGGTCATGGGGCTCGCGGGTGTCGATCCGCGAGAGGTCGCCGCCGACGTCGGCGGCGGTCGGGGTGTGGATCAGCGGCGCCCTCTGCCCCACCTGCGGCACCGAGCCCCCGCCGACCACCGGGCTCGGGATCCGCGAGGCTTCCAGCTCGCCGCCGTCCTTGATCATCGCCATCGCCACCCAGGGCCCCTTGTGGTCGAAGTCGACCTGCGGGACCACGTAGACGTTCTTGGCCTGGTCGGGGTCTTCGCCGGCGGCTCGGTAGGCGGCCTTGGTTTCCAGCGAGCTGACCCGCGCCGGCAGCGGCCCCGTCACCGGCGCCTTTTCGCTGCGGGCGAAGTAGACGGCGACTTCGGCGTCGTCCACCTGTTCGTGGCCGCGGGTGAAGACGCCGAACGGGTAACGGTTCTCGCCGACGACGAAGGACTGGGCCGCCGGCGCGATCACCAGCTTGCTCGGCTTCGCTCCCGAGTCGCGCAGCAGGGCCGCGATCGTCTTCCCCTTCGCGGTGGGGAACTCGCCGGCGGAGGGAGCCGGCCGCGACGAGTCGCCGCTCGAGCTGCCGCAGCCGCCGAGCAGGGCGAGCAGGCAGAGGAAGATGAGCGGCAGGGGGACGAGACGGCGCTGCACGACCGGCACGCTACCTGGCTCGGCCTCCCGAACCAATAAGATCGATAAACGTCATCGTCTGTAGCCAGGGCAAACTGTGCCTGTACACTGGCACGGTCAAATACAGGAGGAGCCATGGGAGGAAGAAAGCTTGTCGTCGTCTTTGCTGCCGCAGTGATGCTGCTCGCCGCCGTACCCGCGTCCGGCGCGGAAGTGACGCCGCAGGAATACAAGGAACGGGTCGAACCGATCTGCCAGGCGAACAAGTCGAAGGAAGAAATCCTCAGGACCGTGCGCAGGGAGGTCAAGGAAGGGAAGCTGAAGATCGCTTCCCGCCACATGGCGACGGCCGCGAAGGCGCTGAAGCAGACCTACGGGAAGCTCCTCAACGTTCCGAAGCCGACGGAAGACGCAGCCCGGCTGACCAAGTGGCTGAAGGGCATCAAGACCGAGGCGGAACTGCTGGAAGCGGCCGGGAGGAAGCTCGGCAAGGGCGAAAAGAACGCTGCCTTGAAGATGGTCGTTCGGCTCAAGACCAACGCGGTCAAGACGAACAACCTCGTGCTCGACTACGAATTCCGCTACTGCCACGTCGACCCGAGCAAGTTCATCTAGCCACCGGCCGCAGGGAGAGCCGATGGCGACGACCGTTGCTGCAGCGACGCCGGAGGAGGCCACCCGCGCCTTCGCCGCGTCGCTGACGCGCGGCGACCTCGAGGGAGCGGCCTACTGCTTCGCCAAGGACGCCTGCTTGGTGACCCCGGACGCGACCGCGATCAGGGGGCGCGAGGACATCCGCCCGATCCTCCACCAGCTGATCGTCTCCGGCTTGCGGATCGAGGTGCAGGAGAGCTCGATGGTCCTCGCCGGCGAGATCGCCTTCGGCACCGAACGCTGGCTGATCACCACCCCCGGCTCCGAAGGCAGGTCCTTCACCCGGGCGCTGACGCCGACGATGGTCCTGCGCCGCCTCGAGGGCGTCTGGAAACTCGTCGTGGCGATGCCGTGGGGGCGGGGCGAACCAATCCCCGGCCACCGTCTAGAATCCTCCTGAGCGTACGGCCCAAGGGAGCCGTCCCGCCCGGATAGCTCAGTTGGTAGAGCACTTCCATGGTAAGGAAGGGGTCACGAGTTCGAGTCTCGTTCCGGGCTTTGGCTGAAACCCAGTTTTCATGCGGGTTTGCGAGCTTTGAGGCATCGTTGCGATAGGTAGCGGTTTGGGCCAGCTTTGGGCCACGTGGACTAAAGGGCGCCGTCTGGCTCCTCCTTGGTGGCCATGGCGAAGAGTCGGGCTTCCGATAGCGACGACCTGCGCCGCTCTGAAGTTTTTTCTGGTCGGCCTGGCGATCGTCTACATGGTGTGGGGGTCTCACCAGCCGAGTCTGCTGAGGATGCGACCCGTCCGCGAACCCGCTGCCTGGGGCAAACGTCGGTCCCCAACGACGTTAGCCCTCGTCGAGGATCCGCTCAGCACGGGCCAGCAGGTTCGATGGTCGCGTGCCAAGGCCGTCGGCGATCCGCCACAGGGTGTTGAGCGTAGGCGTCTTGTCCGCCCGCTCCAACCGCCCGAAGTAGGCGCGGTCGATGCCGCATTCAAGCGCGGCGTCTTCTTGGCTCAGGTTTCGTTTTTCCCGCAGCTCTCGAAGCGCTGCGCCGAAGGCTTGCGATCGCGACCGTGACATTGCGCGGGCAGCCTCGCCGTCCACGACCTATTGCGCCACGGCCTAAAATACCCGGAACCTTTTCCGGCAATTTGCGGACACTCCTCGCGTCGTTCAACGTTTGTTCGTAGGTCTCCTGCTCCGCCAAGTGGTAAGAATCCGCAGCTAAATCGGATCACTCCCAGACTTTTACGGGAACTGGCTGGGGCGCTCCACGAAATAGAGGCAGGCCAAATGGACCAAGCAGGGAGGGACGGCGCAGGAAAGTCTGAGCTGAAGGACCGTCAGCCCCGCGCGTTTTGGCGTCTCTATCTCTTGCCTACCGTCGTCTTGGTCCTCCTTTGCACCCTGAGCTCAACGAGCGCACTGGCCTCGCCGCCGAGCAACGCCTTCCGCTTCTTCCATGACCCAGATGGGCGCCTCAGTGCAGTGATCGATCCCGAAGGCAGCACCGCTGTCTACAACTGGGACGCGGCAGGAAACCTACTCTCGATCTCGCGCCACGCCTCGAGCAAACTTTCGATCGTCCAGTTGAGTCTCTCCCAAGGCGAAGTGGGGGCGACCGTGACTATCGAAGGGACCGGCTTCTCGACCACGCTGGCATTGAATACGGTCAAATTCAACGGCACGACGGCGGCTGTGAGCGCGGCGAGCGCAACGTCGCTTACGGTCAAAGTCCCAAGCGGCGCGAGCTCGGGCTCGGTGACGGTCACGGTCGGCGAAGAAGGCCCGGTCGCGAGCCCCGAAAGCTTCACTGTCGCGGAATCTTCTGCGCCAAAAATCTCCTCGATCTCGCCGACGCTCGCTGCTGCGGGTGAAGAAGTCACTGTCTCGGGCTCGAACTTCGAAGCCAATCCCTTCGAAGACGTTCTCACTCTCAATGGGGCGCGCCCCGAACTGGTCTCAGCATCAACCAGCTCGATCAAATTTAGGGTGCCAGGTGCGCGACTCGGTGGACCCGTGACCATTGCGACGCCTTTGGGCTCGACGACCGGCCCTGACCTGTTCATCCCGCCCAGTGGGACCGCCACCTCGAAAGTCGGAACTACTGGCCGGTTTTCCCTCGGCGCATCCAAAACCGTCGAATTCGCCGGTTCCGAAAAAGTGGCGCTGATGCTCTTCGACGCCACGGCAGGCCAGCGCGCCTCCTTGACGTTCTCCGAAAGTACGATCGCCAGCGGCTCGGTTTCGATCTGGAGCCCGTCTGGCACCCAGCTCGTCTCGGGGAGCTTCTCCAGCAGCAGCGGTGGCTTCATCGAAACGTCGGCTCTCCCGACTACTGGCACGTACACGGTTCTGCTCTCGCCATCGGGCGCCAGCGCAGGGTCGGTGAAAATGACGTCCTACGGGTACGAAGACCTGACCGGCTCGATCACCCCCAAAGCCACCGCCGAAGGCACCACCCAGCACGTCGGGATCACCATCCCCGGCCAGAACGCCCGCTACTCGGTGACGATGGCAGCCGGGGAGAAGGTCTCGCTGCGCACCAACAA
>DASUWV010000046.1:0-24213 GCA_036378275.1 Solirubrobacterales bacterium
AAGCCGAGCGAGGTGCGCGCCTGATGCCGCCGCTCGCCGACACCCAGTTCGTCGAAGCGACCTGGATCATGATCGTCAAGTCGATCGTGATCTTCGCGGTCATCTTCGGCATCCTGCCGGTCCTGACCGTCGTCGAGCGCAAGCTGATCGGCCGCTTCCAGCACCGCTACGGCCCCAACCGGGTCGGCCCGTTCGGGCTGATGCAGCCGCTCGCCGACGTCGGCAAGCTGATCTCCAAGGAGGCGTTCCGGCCGGAAAACGCGGTCTCGACGCTGTTCATCCTCGGCCCGCTGCTGCCGGTCCTCTCCGGCGTCCTGGCGATCGCGATCATCCCCTGGGGCGACACCCAGATGGGCGTCGGCTTCTATGGGATCGACGTCCCGATCGGGATCCTCTACTTCTTCGCGGTCGGCTCGATCGCCTTCTACGGGCTCCTCCTCGGCGGCTGGTCCTCGGGCTCCAAATACAGCCTGCTCGGGGCAATGCGCTCGGCCGCGCAGCTGATCAGCTACGAGGTCGCGATGGGGCTGGCGCTGCTCGGGGTGATCATGATGAGCGGCTCGCTCTCGCTGGTCTCGATCGTCCACTCGCAGGGCGCCATCTGGTTCGTCGTCCCCCAGTTCGTCGGCTTCCTGATCTTCATGCTCGCCGGCTTCGCCGAGACCAACCGCACCCCGTTCGACATGCCCGAGGCCGACGCCGAGCTGGTCCAGGGCTTCATGACCGAGTACGGCGGCATGCGCTTCGGCTCCTTCCTGCTGGTCGAATACATGGAGATCCTCGTCGTCTCCGGGATCGCCGCCGCGATGTTCCTCGGCGGCTGGATGGGACCCGGCCCGAGCTGGCTCGACCCGATCTGGATGCTGGCGAAGATGCTCGGCCTCGTCCTCGTCTTCATCTGGGTGCGGGCGACGCTGCCGCGTCTTCGATATGACCAGCTGATGAGCCTGGGCTGGAAGGTCCTGCTGCCGCTGGCGACCCTGAACGTCCTCGTCACCGCGATCCTGGTGGTGGTGACGTGAGCGGCGGCGACGGGATCGATCCCCGCAGCGCCTCCTACCTCGACTCGATCGACGTGGTCGAGGTCCAGCGCGGCCCCGAGCCGGGCGGGCTCGGCGGCGCCTACCGCGCCTTCGGCGAGACCCTGCGCGGGCTGAAGACGACGATGGCGCGGCTGATCGAGGGGCCGATGACGATCGAGTACCCCGAGGAGAAGACGCCCGTCTACCCGCGCTTCCGCGGCCGTCACAAGCTGCACCGCTTCGAGGACACGGGCCTGGAGAAATGCGTCGGCTGCTCGCTCTGCGCCGCCGCCTGCCCGGCCGACTGCATCCGCGTCGTCGCGGCGGAGAACGTGCCGGGCGAACGGGTCTCCGCCGGGGAGCGCTACGCCGCCGTCTACGAGATCAACCTCAGCCGCTGCATCTTCTGCGGCTACTGCGAGATCGCCTGCCCCTTCGACGCGATCACGATGGGCCACGACTACGAGATGGCCGACTACGACCGCCGCGACCTGATCTTCACCAAGGAGATGCTGCTGGCCGAGCCGATCGAGCGGACGCCGCTGAAAAGCGAGGGGGAATAGTGGAAGCGGTGCTCTTCTTCGTCGCCGCGATCGGCGCGCTCGGCGGCGCCATCGGCGTGATCGCGATGCGCAACCCCTTCTACTCAGTGCTGGCCCTGATCGCCCACCTTTTCTCCCTGGCGGTGCTGTTCCTGCTGCTGACCGCGGCCTTCGTCGCCGCGGCCCAGGTGGTCGTCTACGCCGGAGCGGTGATGGTCCTCTACGTCTTCGTAGTGGCCTATGTGGGAGGCGGCGGCGAGTCGGCCTGGGAGCCGATCCCCGGCCAGCGCCTCCTCGCCCCCCTACTCGGCATCGCCCTCTTCGTAGAGCTCTCGGTAGCCGTCCTCGGCTCAGCCCTCAAGGCCCTGGAAACGAAGGGGCCTGACGTCGGCGCCGGCTTCGGCAACCCAGCCGCAATCGGCCGCCTGCTCCTGGCCGCGGTGGGCGCGATCGTACTAGCCGCTCGGCGTCGCGAGGCGGAGGGGGATACCCCCTCCAAACACTCCCCAACCCGTTTGGAGGGGGTATCCCCCTCCGCCCCCCAAGCATGAACATCACCTGGTACATCGTCCTAAGCAGCCTCCTGTTCTCCACCGGCGTCCTCGGCATCCTCATCCGCCGCTCGCCGATGGTGATCCTGCTCTGCCTGGAGCTGATGCTGAATGCCGGCAACCTCGCCCTGGTCGCCTTCAGCCGAATGGTCGGCAACGGCCAGGGACAGGTGTTCGCGGTGATCGTGATGGTGATCGCCGCCTGCGAGGTCGTCGTCGGCCTCGGCCTGATCGTCGCCATCTTCCGCCGCAAGCTGCCGCTCAACGTCGACGACCTGAGGGAGCTGCGCGGATGAGCGCCACCGCCTGGTGCTGGCTGGTCCTGCTCTTCCCGCTGCTGGGGTCGATCGTGATCGCGCTCGGCTTCCGGGCGCTGCCGCAGAAGGCGGCGGGGGCGATCGGCACCGCCGCGATCGGCCTCTCCTTCGCCTGCGGCGTCGCCGCGCTCGTCAGCCTGCTCGGCGACTCGCCGGACGCCCGCCACCACGCCAGCTCCCTCTGGAACTACGCCAGCGTCGCCGGCCTGGACATCAAGCTCGGGATCCTCACCGACCAGCTCTCGGTCTTCATGGTCCTCGTCGTCACCGGCGTCTCGACCCTGATCCACCTCTACTCGTTCGGCTACATGGCCTCGGACGAGGGCTACCACCGCTTCTTCAGCTACCTCAACTTCTTCGTCTTCTCGATGCTGCTGCTGGTCCTGGCCGGCAACTTCGTCCTGCTGATCGTCGGCTGGGCTTTCGTCGGCTTCGCCTCCTACGCGCTGATCAGCTTCTGGTACCGGCGCGAGACCGCGACCCGCGCCGGGATGAAGGCGTTCGTGATCAACGTCGTCGGCGACATCGGGCTCGTGCTCGCCGCCCTCCTGATCTTCCGCGAAATCGGCAGCTTCGACTACGGCACCGTCTTCCAGAGAGCGCCGGAAGTCTTCGCCACCAACGAGTGGAGCGTCACCGCGATCTGCCTCCTGCTCCTCCTCGGCGCCTTCGCCAAGTCCGCCCAGCTGCCGCTCCACACCTGGCTCCCGGACGCGATGGAGGGCCCGACTCCGGTCTCCGCGCTGATCCACGCAGCGACGATGGTGACCGCCGGCGTCTACCTGATCGCCCGCACCCACGCCCTCTTCGTCCTCGCCCCGACGGCCGCCGACATCGCCGCCTTCATCGGCCTGGCGACGCTGCTGGTGGCGGCGACGATCGCGCTGGTGATGACCGACCTGAAGCGGGCGATCGCCTACTCGACCATGAGCCAGATCGGCTACATGGTGGTCGGCGTCTCGATCGGCGCCTACGGGGCCGGGATGTTCCACCTGATGACCCACGCCTTCTTCAAGGCGCTGCTGTTCATGGCGGCCGGCTCGATCATCGCCGCGATGGCGAACGAGCAGAACATCGACCGCATGTCCGGCTTCGGCAGGGCGATGCGCTTCACCTCGATCGCGATGCTCTGCGGCGGCCTCGCCCTCGCCGCCTTCCCGCTCACCTCGGGCTTCTTCTCGAAGGACGAGATCCTCGCCTACGCCGGCTCGCGCGGGGGGATGTACGTGGTCTTCACGGTGCTGGGCTACTTCGGCGCCTTCCTCACCGCGATCTACACCTTCCGCCTGATCTTCCGAATCCTGCCCGGCGAGCCCTGCCCGGAGGCGCAGGAGCTGATCGACACCGGCCACGTCCACCACGCCCACCCCTTCAACCCGGCGACCGGCGAGGAGGAGGACACCGACGTCGGCTTCCCCGGCCCCGAGCACCACATCGCCGAGCAGTCGGCGTCGATGCGGGTGGCGATGGCGGTGCTGGCATTCTTGGCGCTGGTCGGCGGCCTGATCCAGATGCCGGGGATCGACAACGTCGTCGCCAACTGGCTCGACCCGGTCTTCGCCGACTCGCCGCTGGCGGCGATCCACCCCTCGACCGAGTGGAGCTGGATCGGGCTGGCGATCGGCGGCGCCATCTCGCTGGCCGGGATCTGGGTCGCACACCTGCTCTACGTCAGGCGGCCGGAGCTGCCGCGGAGCCTGGAAGCGCGGTTCCGCGGCCTCCACACCTTCCTCTTCCACAAGTGGTACTTCGACGAGGCGATCGACTTCCTCGTCGTGCGCCCGGCGCTGGCGATCGGGCGCTGGGCCAACCGGGTCTTCGAGCGCTTCGTCGTCGACGGGCTCGTCACCGGCACCGAGGAGACGGTGCGCGGGACGAGCGGCGTCGTCCGCGCGGTCCAGAACGGCTTCGTCCGCAGCTACGCGCTGCTGCTGATCGCCGGCTTCGCCGGGCTCGCCCTCTACTTCCTGATCTCGAGCTCATGAGGGAGGCGCGGCGATGATCAACGTCCTCCTCTGGGCCCCGCTCGCCTTCGGGCTGGTCGGTCTCTTCCTGCCGCAGTGGGCTGTCGACCGGGGCGTCGTCGGCTGGTGGGCGGTGCTCGGCGCCGTCGTCACCCTCGGCGTCGCGATCGGCATGGTCGCCGGCTTCGACAGCGGCGACTCGGGCCTGCAGTACACCGTCGACACCCCCTGGATCAGCGGGCTCGGCGTCGACTACAGCCTCGGCCTCGACGGGCTCAACCTCTTCCTGGTGCTGCTGACGGCGGTGCTGTGGACCGGCGGCATCGCCTTCGCCGCCTTCCGCGAGCAGGAGCGCCCGAAGACCTTCTACTTCCTGATGCTGCTGGCCGAGACCGCCACGCTCGGCTCGTTCCTGGCCCAGGACCTGCTGCTCTTCGTCCTCTTCTTCGACTTCATGCTGGTGCCGTTCTACTTCCTCTTCGGCGCCTGGGGCAAGGACCGCACCGAAGAAGGCGGCCCGACCGCCTCGGCGGCGACGCTGAAGATGATCGTCTACACCCTGATCGGCTCGCTGCTGATGCTGGTGGCGGCGATCGCGACCGCGATCATCTCCGCCGACGGCGGCCACGTCACCTTCTCGATCCAGGCGCTGCAGCAGCAGGGGCTCTCGCTCGGCAGCCAGCGCTGGATCTTCTGGTTCTTCGCCGCCGCCTTCCTGGTCAAGATGCCAGCCTTCCTCCTCCACGGCTGGATGCCCGACGCCTACCGGGCGGCGCCGCTGCCGTCGCTGGCGGTCTTCTCCGGCGTCCTGGCCAAGGTCGGCGCCTACGGCTTCCTGCGGATCGTGCTGCCGCTGTTCCCGGCAGCGGCGGTGGAATTCCAGGAGGTGATCCTGGTCATCGCCCTGGCCTCGATCCTCTACGGCTCGGTGATGGCCTTCACCCAGACCAACCTGCGGCTGATCGCCGGCTACTCCTCAGTCGCCCAGCTGGGCTTCATCACCGCCGGGATCTTCGCCCTGCGCGCCGACGGCTCCGACGGGGCGGTCCTGCAGATGGTCAACCACGGCCTCGTCGTTGCCCCGATCTTCATCATCGTCGCCCTGCTGGTGGAGCGGACGGGGACCGAAGACATCCGCGAGATGGGCGGCCTGGCGCTGCGGGCGCCGGTGCTGGCGGCGCTGTTCCTGATCGTCGTCCTGGCGACCCTGGCGATGCCGGGGTCGGCCAACTTCATCGGCGAGTTCTACATCCTCAACGGCCTCTTCGAGGCGAAGATCGTCTTCGCCTTCATCGCCGTCAGCGGCGTCGCGATGTCGGCTTACTACGCGCTGCGGCTCTACCAGGGGACGATGCACAACCGTAAGCCGGAGGGGCTGCTGTCACGAGAGATCGGGCTGCGCGACGGGCTGGTGCTGGCGCCGCTGGTCCTCTGCATCGTCGCCCTCGCCTTCTACCCGCAGCTGATCCTGAAACGGACCGACCCGAGCGTCGAGCAGACGGTGGCGAAGGTGAGCGGCGGAGCGGCGCCTACCTCCCAGCTCGCACAGAAATGAACTTCAACGAGCCCCACATCGACTACGCCGGCATCTCGCCGCTGATCGCGCTGACGGTCGGCGTCTGCGTCGTCTTGCTGAGCGCCGTGTTCAAGCCGACCAGGCGCTGGGCGCCGGTCCTGACGCTGCTGACGCTCGGCGCCACCGCCGGCCTGCTGATCTGGCACTGGAACGACCCGCGCAGCCTCCTCACCGGCGCCCTGCGACTCGACGACCTGGCGATCTCGATCTCGCTCATCGCGATCCTCACTGCGGCCTTCTGCGTCGTCCTCTCGGTCGGCGAGCGGGCGACCGAGGAAGCCGGCTCGGGCGAGTACCACTCGCTCCTGCTCGGCTCGGTGCTGGGGATGGTCCTGCTCGCGCAGGCCACCAACCTAGTCACCTTCTTCGTCGGCCTGGAGACGCTCTCGATCCCGCTCTACATCCTCTGCGCCACCAACCTGCGGCGCGAGGGCTCGCTCGAGGCGGGGCTCAAGTACCTGATCGTCGGCTCGATCGGCTCGGCGACGCTGCTCTACGGGATGGCCTTCCTCTACGGCGGCACCGGCTCGACCGGGTTCCAGGGGATCGCCGCCGGGATCGCCCACAACGGCCTCGACGGCGACCCGCTGATCCTGATCGGGATCGCGATGGCGGCGGTCGGGCTCGCCTTCAAGACCTCGATCGCGCCCTTCCACCAGTGGACGCCCGACGTCTACCAGGGCGCTCCTACCCCGATCACCAGCTTCATGGCGGTGGCGACCAAGGCCGCGGCCTTCGCCGTCTTCGTCCGCTTCTTCGACGTCGCCCTCGGCTCCCAGCTCGACTCCTGGCAGCCGGCGCTGGCAGCCCTGGCGGCGATCTCGATCCTCGTCGGCAACGTCGGTGCCCTCGGCCAGGACTCGCTGAAGCGGCTGATGGGCTGGTCCGGCGTCGCCCAGGCCGGCTACATGCTCGGCGGGGTCGTGGTCGCGTCCGAGGCGGGAACGAGCTCACTGGTCTTCTACCTCGCCGCCTACGCCTTCATGAACCTCGCCGCCTTCGCGGTGATCGTCGCCCGCGAGCGCGAGACCGTCTTCGGCGACGACATCCGCGCCGTCCGCGGACTCGGCGCCGAGCGCCCGGCGCTGGCCTGGCCGCTGACGATCTCGATGCTGGCCCTGGCGGGGCTGCCGGCGACCGCCGGCTTCATCGGCAAGCTCTACCTGATCGAGGCCCTGGTCGAAGGCGACTACACCTGGCTCGCGGTCTTCATCGCGGTCGGGACGATGATCTCCCTCGCCTACTACCTGCGGGTGGTGGCGGCGATGTGGATGCGGCCCGAGCGCGAGGCCGTCCCCGGCGGCGCCCCCGCGATCGCCGGCGCCTCGCCCGAGGCCGACCCGGTCGACCCCGAAGCCGGCCGCCGCTGGTACCTGGTCGGCCCCGCCGTGATCGCCGCCGCCGCGACGGTCTTCTTCGGGGTTATTCCGCAGCCGCTGGTCGACTTCGCGTCGCATGCGGGCGCCGCGCTCTTCTAGCGCTTGGGGGTTCTCCTCACCCTTGTCCTGATGGTCGCCGGCGCCGGGGTGGGCGTCTGGTCGGAGCAGCGCTACCCGCGCAGCGCCGTGGCGCTGGCGCGGCGATTGCTGCTGGTGATGCTCTACGTGCTGGTGCCGCCGGTGATCTTCTTCAACCTGGCCGCCGCCTCGATCAGCGTCGACAACGCGGTCGGGATCGTGATCGCCCTCGTCAACATGGCGCTGGTCGGGGCGGCGGTCTGGTTCCTCGCCGCGCGCCTCTTGCGACTGGAGCGTCCCCAGACCGGCGCGGTGATCTGCGCCGCGATCGTCGCCAACACCACCTACCTCGGCTATCCCCTCACCGTCGCCCTCCTCGGCCGTAACCACCTCTCGACCGGCGTCCTCTTCGACGTCCTCGTCGGCGGGCCGACGCTGATGTTCGGCGCCTTCGGCGTCGGCGCCGCCTTCGGCACCCGCGCCGGCGAGGGGATGCGCGAGCGCGTCCGCGCCTTCTTCACCCGCAACCCGCCGCTCTACGCCGCCATTCTCGGCCTGCTCGCCCCGAAGGCGCTGGCCCCGACCGTCCTCGTAGACGCCTCACAGGTCCTCGCCGTGGCGATCCTCCCGCTCGGCTTCTTCGCCGTCGGCGCCACCCTCGCCGAGGGCGCGGAGCACGGCGAGCTGCCCCTCCCGCCGCCGATGACCAAGCCGGTCGCCCTCGCCACCAGCGGCCGCCTCGCCCTCGCCCCGGCCCTCCTGATGCTCCTCTCCGCCCCCCTGATCGACCTCCCCTCCGCCTACCGCCTGATGTCAGCGATGCCGACCGGCATCAACGCCCTCGTCGTCTCCCACGCCTACGGCCTCGACAACCGCATAGTCGCCGAGACGATCACCTGGTCGACCGCGATCGTGATCGTCGGCGCCCTGGTTTCGCAGGCGTTCTGAGGCCTTTTAAGACTGCGCTGCGATGACGCCGATCAGCACACTCAGCATCCCTAACAAACCGATCACCAAGGCCCACGCAGATTTGAAAAGCATCCGGTGCAGGTTTTCGAACCGCTCGTCTACCGCATCGAACTTGGCGTCGATGCGGAAGAAGAATTCGTTGAACTTTTCATCGATCTTGTCGAACTTGGCGTCGATGCGGGCGAAGCCCTCGTCCATCTTCTTGTCAAGACGGGCAAAGCCTTCGTCCATCTTGTGGTCAAGGCGGGCAAAGCCTTCGTCCATCTTGTTGTCAAGCCGGGCGTAGCCTTCCCCCATCTTCTTGTCGCTCTGAGCGAAACCAGCATCGATCTTCTTCTCAATGCGATCCACCCGCTCGCTCAGATCATCGAGCCGGCCGTCGTTCCATTCCGTCATCCCTGCCTCCTTCTCCGCGACCGCTGCCTCCATGTCTTGACCGTAGCAGACAAAGTGTTACAGATGGCACACGTCTCTGTAAATTCTTCGCCATGCTCCACCATGTCGGGATAGAGGTCGCGCCTGTTGATATCGAGGCCACCGTCGGCTTCTTCGAGCTGCTCGGGTTTGAGCCGGTCGAGCCGCCGGAGACGCTGCGGAATTACACCTGGCTCGAACGGGAGGGGACCCAGATCCACCTGATGCCGCGCGAGGATCCGGTCCTCCCGCAGGTCGGGCACCTCGCCGTCCTCACCCCGGACTTCGACGAGGCGCTACAGCGGCTCCGAGCCGCGGGCTTCGAGGCCGAGCGGCGGCGGGAGCACTGGGGCAGCCCGCGCGCCTGGGCGACCGCCCCCAGCGGCCACCGGGTGGAGCTGATGGCCTCGCCGCCCCTGCCGCAGGTCTAGTCGTCTTTCGGCGGGCCTTCGCCTTCGAGTTCCGCTGCGGCCTTCTCGCCGGGCGTCGGCCAGGGAACCGCTTCGCCGGCGTCCCATGCCGGGGGTTTGCCGCCCGGCACCTTGCCGATGATCATCGCCGCGAAGTAGGCCAGCCAGATCAGGCCGATGACCGAGAGTGGGCCGAGCAGGAAGGTGACGCCGGCGGCCATCCCGAGCGATCCCCAGAAGCGGCTCAGCAGGCCCGTCCTCATCGCCCAGAGGCCGGTGTAGAAGAAGGCGACGATCAGGCCGAGGGCGCCGGCGATCCCGAGGCCGGTGATGATCGGGACCGCCGAGGCTTCGCCGATCGCGTTTTCGGCTTCGTCGTCTTCGGTCTTCTGCCGCTCGCAGGCGGCAAGCGGCGTCTCCCCCTTGCGGGCTTCGTTTTCTTCCGCGAATTCCTTCGCGCCTTCTTCCTTGCGGTCTTCTTCGCACTCTTCCTTCGCTTCCTTCGGCGACAGCGTCGACTTCGCTTCGCCGGCGACGAACTGGTCGGCGGCTTCGGTGCGGGCGCCCCCCGTGAGGCCGGCCGAGATCGCGAGGAAGAGCGGGGCGGCGATGACCAGGCCGACCAGCTGGGGCCGGACGCGCTCGCTGCGGACTCGGTCCGCGCGGAAGAGGTAGAAGAGCGGCGCCGTCAGCAGCAGGTACCCGAGCGCCTGCAGGAAGCCGCTGAGCGCGACCGACCCGCTGTGTTCGTCGACCGAGCGGAGGAATTCGGCGGCGCCGCTCCCGCTCGTCTGGCTGACCCCGTTGGAGGCGATCAGGCCGACGATCGCGAGCAGCGACGCCAGCGCCACCAGCGGCGCCCAGCGGCGCTCCAAATCGACCACGCCTCGGTTCACGGGCCCGTACGCTATCCGAGCTTGAACCGGACCGAAGCCACCCGTGTCGTTCCCCTCGAGGCCGGAGCCGGTCCCGAGAACCCGCCCTGCCCCGCCTGCGGCGAGCCGCTGTTCGGCTGGATCGGGCAGCGGCGGGGCCTGGCCGGGCCGGTGCGGCGCTGCGAGAGCTGCGGCCTCGGACTGATCGGCGAGGTCGACGGGGCGGCCGCGGCGCTGCACGAGCTCGACTCCCAGCGACAGGACGAGGCGGTGCGGATCGAGAACCGGGCGAGCCTCGCCTGCTCCCTGGGCGGCACCGGCTGGTCGGGCCTGCACCCGCGGGCGCGCCACCTGTTCACGGTGGAGGCCGTGCGGCGCCTGATCGCGCGGCGGGACCAGGTCGTGACGAAGGCCCGCTGGCGGCCGCTGGCGAGCCTCGCCGCGACCTGGCAGACGCTGCTGAACAGCGTCACCTTCGGCCACAACGCGGCGCTGGGGGCGCTGCGCGGCGTCCCCGCGATCCCGGCGGAACGGCGCTGGCAGCGGCGGATCGACGCCCTCGCCAGCCTCGTCCTCGCGATCCCGGCGCTGATCGTCGCGATCCCGGTCGAGCTGCTCGGTGGCCTCTCAGGCCGCGGCGCAGTCGTCTCGATCCGCCTGCAGCTGCTCTAACTGAGGCCTTCGCGCGCCTCGCGCACCAAGGTCACGGCCTCGGGGAACAAGACGCGGATCGCGTCGCGGACCTGCATCGCCTGCTCGTCGGCGCTGCCGTGGAGGTCGAGCCGGCCGATCGAGGCGACGGTCATCTCGACCGCGAGCTTGATCGCGTTGTCGGCCCAGGCGACGCGCTGCGAGGACTGCATCTGCTCCGACAGCTCTTCCATGCGAGCGCGGAACTCCTCCGGGTCGCCGAACAGGTTGAAGCCCTCCATCGCCCTGCATGTAAGCAGAACCGGCACACCGCCGACGCAGAATTGTCACTTCCTGCGCGCCATCCGTGCGTGGCGGCGCCCTACTCTCGGCGCGATGAGGGAGAAGCGGGGTGAGGAGGGCTCGGCGACTGTCGAGCAGGCGGCGCTGGCGGCGTTGATCGCGCTGCTGCTGATCGCCGGAATCTCGGCAGTCGCCGCCGGTGGAGACGTGGATGCCGGGCGGCAGCTGGCGGGAGCGCTGGGGCGGCGCCTCGTCTGCGGCCCCCGGCTCCCCGACGCCTGCCGCCACCACCCGCTGGTGCCTGCCTACGGCTGGCCCCTGGCACGGCTGACGCGGGCGCTGGCGCCGCCACCCGAAGGCCGCCGCGGACCCTCCGGCCTGCCGCTGATGCCGGTCGACTTCCGCCGCTGCCGCTCGGAGAGCTGCGCCGTCGCCGCGGATTCCCACCTCACCGCCTCGCGCCGCCGCGCCACCGCCTTCACCGAGCTGCACGACAACCGCGGCTCCAGCGGCTGGGTCGAGATCGTCTACTGGGAGTACCGGCCGACCCTCGGCTGGGAAGCCATCCGCCGCCGCGCCACCCAGGCCGACGTCGAAGCCGCCGCCGGCACCGAGGTGCTCGAGCGCGACGACCCCGCCCTGGTCCCCCTAGAGACCCTCCCCGGCCGCAACCACTATGACTTCCCCGCCTCCGAACGCCCTCCCTGGCAATGGCACGTCGCCGGCCGCTACCCCGGCTGGTCTAGCTAGGGCGGGCTCGCTGCTTCCGCGGCCTTGTGACTGTCCGCCTCCTCTTGCGCCTGCTGGATCAAGCCCCGCCAGTCGGTCGTCCTGAAGACGAGCAGGATCGCGGCGAAGCCGAGCACCACCGACCAGGCCGCCATCGCGATCTGCGTCCCGACCGAGAAGGAGAGGACGGCGGTGCGCGAGGGGCCGCTCAGCGTCGCCACCAGCAGCGCCTGCTGGGCGCCCGCGCCGCCCGGCGTCAGGGGGATGACGTTGGCGATCGCCTGCACGCTCATCACCAGCATCACGTTGCCGACCGAGCCGGGGATGCCGAACGCTTCGAGGAAGAACCAGAAGGCGGCGAAACGGAAGAGCCAGCCGACCCCCTGCCAGGCGGCGACTTCGCGCAGGTAGCGGCGCGGCATCGTCAGGATCACCAGCCCCTGGCGGACGCGGGCCCAGAAGCGCCGCACCCGGTGGGCGAGCAGGAAGACGCCGGCGACGAGCGCGACCAGCAGCGCCACGACGACGATCAGCAGCGTCTTCGGATGGTCGGCCCAGAAGGAAATCTCGAAGGCGGGCAGGTCGGGGATCCGCGGCAGCGGCGGCAGCAGGCCCTGGGTGATCGCGTAGAGCAGGACGAGGATGCCGATCGAGGTGTCGAAGACCGTCTGCACGAGGAAGGACGAGGTCACCGCCGGGTAGGAGGAGTCGGGGATCTGCCGCTTGGCCAGGAAGACCTTGGTGACGTCGCCCGCGTGCGCCGGCAGCACGGCGTTGATCCCCGCCCCCGCCAGGTAGGCCGCCGCCAGCGGCAGGAAGGCGATCTTCTGCTCCGGGTAGGCGGCGCGCAGCACGTTGCGCCAGGCCCAGGCGCGCGCCAGCTGCATCCCCAGCAGACAGCCGAGAGCGAGCGCGAAGGACGTCCAGTTGACTTCCGAGAGGTGGCGGAAGAATTCGGCGCTGCGTTCGAAGAATGCTTCGAAGTTGTCCTGGAGATCGGCTAGCGGCATCACAGCTAGACTAGCCACGCTCGTGCCGGACACCGACACGCACACGCTGCCCCAGACCCCCTCGCACGACCCCGCCGACGTGGCGATGTGCGACCGCGCCCGCGAGCGCTACACCGCCGACCGCAAGAGCCGCTGGCGCCGCCGCCGCAAACGCCACGCGCAGCTGCCGAACTTCATCATCATCGGCGGCCTCAAGTGCGGGACGACGAGCATCCACCACTACCTCGGCCTGCATCCGGAAATCCAGATGTCGAAGCCGAAGGAGCTCAATTTCTTCGTCAAAGAGCTGAACTGGGACCTCGGGCTCGACTGGTACGCGAGCCGCTTCGACGACCGCTTCGAGGTCCGCGGCGAGTCCTCCCCCCACTACACGAACCTGCCGCGCTTCGAGGGGGTCGCCGAGCGGATCCAGCAGAACTGCCCCGACGCGCGCCTGCTCTACATGGTCCGCGACCCGATCAAGCGGATCCTCTCGCACTGGGTCCACGCCACCGGCGCCGGCTATGAGACCGGCGACCTGGTCGAGGTGCTCTCGCGGCCCGACACCTCCTACATGAACCGCTCCAAGTACTGGATGCAGCTGCAGCCCTACCTCGAGCGCTTCGACCGCGCGCAGATCGAGATCATCACCCAGGAGGAGCTGCAGAGCGAACGCGAGGCGACGATGCGCAAGGCCTTCGCCTTCGCAGGCGTCGACGAGAGCTTCACCTCCGAGCAGTTCGACCGCGAGTGGGAGAAGTCGAGCGCCAAGCAGGGCGACAAATACCAGTTCATGGAGAAGCTGATCAAGCTGCCGGGCTTCCGCTCCTTCGACCGCAACTTCGACCGCCTGCCCGAGTCGATGCGCTGGATCGTCGAGAAGGTCGTCCACGACCCGGAGAAGCCCCCGGCTCCGAAGCCGGAGCTACCCGACGACCTCTTCGAGACCGTCCGCGGCCGCTTCACCGAGGACGTCGCCGAGCTGCAGAAGTTCGCCGGCCGCGAGTTCGCCGGCTGGCACGACTACTCCTAGCCGCAAACTGCGAAGTTCTCATGGTCGTGCGGTTTTGACCACTGAGGCATCCTTATACTGGCCAGAAAGCCGGCTTCAGAGAAGCGGGGGCGGGTCGTTGTCGAGGCAACCCGCCCCTTCCCTCCCTATTGCGTCTTGGTAGTCGAGATACCCGGGAACACCGGGAGTTTCGTGCTGACCTTCATTCCGCTGCACCTCCTTTCCTTGGCCGTGGGACAAAGCGACCCGGCGTTTGGTGGGAGGGTTTAAAGCGGGTTTGCGAACTGACGCATTTACCGGCTCAATAAATGGAGGAAAATTCTGTACCGTTGTAGGGAGGTCAACTGAGGAGGGAGTCCGATGAGCAAGCAGACGGGCCGAAAGCCCGCATCCGCCAACAAGCAAGAGAGAGCCAAGAAGGATTTCGGCAGGCCGGCGCACGAGCAGCTGGTGAAAGGCCTGAGCCACCCCGTGCGGGTTGAATGCTTGACCGTCCTGGCGGAACGGGTGGCAAGCCCGCGGGAACTCGCTGAAGCTCTCGAAGAGGACCTGAGCAACGTGAGTTATCACGTGCGGGTGCTCGATGAGCTTGGGCTCATCGAACTCGTCAGCGAAGAACCGGTACGCGGAGCGGTCGCCCATTTCTACAAAGCCGTGGAACGGCCCCTGCTCTCGAGAGACGACTGGGAAAAGCTCTCCCCCGAGGTCCGCAAGGCGATATCGATCTACGGCTGGGAGGCGCTGATCAAAGATGCCAGCACGGCCATCGAGACCGGCACCTTCGACAGTCGCCCGGACCGGCACCTGACCAGGACCAGCCTCCTCCTCGACGCCGAGGGCTTTGCGCGCCTGAGCAAGAGGATGGACGAGCTGCTGGAAATGATCTTCGAGGAGCAGGCCGCGAGCGCGGAACGGCGGAAGGAGACCGGCGAGGAGCCGATCCACGCGGTGGCGGGGACGATCCTCTTCTCGATGCCCACTCGCAAGTAGCCCGTCAACGCCGCAGGCGTCAAACCCTGTTGACGGGTAGCCTCGCGCTGATGCGGCGGCTCCTGCCCGACCCTGGCCAGACCTCGGTCTCTGCGCAGCTGGAGACTTACCGGCCTTGGCAGGAAGCGCGCGAGGAGCGTCCGCTCGTGGGGATGAACTTCGTCGCCACCCTCGACGGCCGGGCGACGATCGAAGGGCGCTCGGGGCCGATCGGCTCCGACACCGACACCGAGATGCTGGCCGGGCTGCGCACCCGCTTCGACGCGGTGATGATCGGCGCCGGGACGATGCGCGCCGAGCGCTACGGGCGCCTGGTCCGCAAGCGGGAGACCCGGGAACGCAGGGAAGCCGAGGGCCTCCGCCCTGAGCCCCTGATGGTCCTGGTCAGCGGCCGGCTCGACCTGCCGTGGGACGCGCCGCTGTTCGAGGAAGGCGGCGAGGTCCTGATCCTCACCTCCTCCGAGGCAGAGCCGCCGGCGACCGAGGCCGAAGTCGAGGTGCTGCGCCACCCCGGCGCCGTCAACCTGACCGAGGCGATGCGCTACCTGCGCTGGGAGCGCGGCATCCGGGCGCTGCTCTCCGAGGGCGGCCCCCACCTGCACGAGCAGATGCAGGCCGACGGCCTCGTCGACGACCTCTTCCTGACGATCGCGCCGAAACTGAGCGGCGGCGAGGCGCCCCGGATCATCGAGGGGCCGCTGCCGCAGGTGCTCGACTTCGAGCTCGCCTGGCTTCTCGAGGCCGACGGCGAGCTCTTCGCCCGCTACCGCCGTTCCTGAAGCCGCCTATCGAATAGCGTTCCCCTTCCAAGCGAGGAGGAGAGAGGATGGACTTCAACCCCAGCCCCGAGGTGGCGAAGCTGCGCGAGCGCGTGCTCGACTTCATGGACGAGGAGATCTACCCGCGGGAGCGGGAGATCATGGAAGCGCTCGACGAGGAGGTGGGGCCGGGAGTCCCGTATCCGAAGAACCTGGAAGCGGTCCGCGAGAAGGCGAGGGGCGAGGGCCTCTGGAACCTCTTCATGCCCGACGAGCGCTTCGGGCCGGGGCTGACCAACTGGGAGTACGGCCTGCTCTGCGAGGAGATGGGGCGCAGCCCGATGGCGGCGCCGATGGCCTTCAACTGCTCGGCCCCGGACACCGGCAACATGGAGATCCTCGCCGAGCACGGCACGCCCGAGCAGCGCGAGCGCTGGCTGGAGCCGCTGCTGGAGGGCCGGATCCGCTCCTGCTTCTCGATGACTGAGCCGGAGGTGTCGGGATCGGACCCGACGCTGCTGCAGGCGCGGGCCGAGCTCGACGGCGACGAGTGGGTGATCAACGGCCACAAGTGGTTCACCAGCGGCGCCGTCGGCGCCGAGCTGGCGATCGCGATGGTCGTCACCGACCCCGACGCCCACCCCTACGGCCGCGCCTCGATGATCTGCGTCCCCACCGACACGCCCGGGTTCAACCTGGTGCGGCCGATCTCGGTGATCGGCCACGACGGCGGCCCCGGCCACTGCGAGATCCGCTACGAAGAGTGCCGGGTGCCGAAGGAGAACCTGCTGGGCGAGCGCGGCGCCGGCTTCGCCGTCGCCCAGGACCGCCTCGGCCCCGGCCGCATCCACCACTGCATGAGGGCGATCGGGACCGCCGAGCGGGCGCACGAGCTGATGTGCCGCCGCGCCAACGAGCGCAGCGCCTTCGGCGGCCCGCTGGGCGACAAGCAGTTCGTCCAGGAGTCGATCGCCGCCAGCCGGATGGAGATCGATCAGGCCCGCCTCCTCACCCTCTATGCGGCGTGGAAGATGGACACCGAGGGCAAGCGCGCCGCCCGCCAAGCCATCTCCGCGATCAAGATCGTCGCCGCCAATATGGTGATGGACGTCCTCGACCGCGCGATCCAAGTCCACGGCTCCCTCGGCATGACCGACGACACCCCCCTCGCGGTCATGTGGCGCTTCTCCCGCATGCTCCGCCTAGCCGACGGCCCCGACGAGGTCCACAAAATGGTCCTCGCCCGCCGCGAGCTCAACCGCTGGGCCAAACGCGCCGAGGCCGAAGCCGAAGGCAACCTGGAGCCGCGCCACGCGACGCGGATGGTTTAGAGCAGCCGGATGACCGAGCTCATCTTCCGCAACGTCGATGCCTCACCGGACGACCCGGTCGAGCAGTGGCCTCTGGAGGCGATTCAAACGGCGCTGGAGCGCGGCAGCTTGAAGCACTGGCGCCGCCTCGCCGCAGCGATCAAAGCCCAGCCCTGGGGGCCGGTCGCGCGGGATGTAGAAGCCGTTCTCGCCTACAGCCGCCCGTATGGGGTGGCAAAGGTGATGGAACGGGTTATCGACGAAGCCCGGCATAAGGCCGAGGCTACGGAGCGAGCCACGGTGGCATCCGAAGTGCGACAGCTGATCGAACAGTCCGGCCTCTCCCGCACCGATTTCGCCTCCCGCAACGGCACCTCCCCTCCCGCCTCTCCACCTACGCGACCGGAAACGTAGTGCCGTCGGCAGCGCTGCTGGTCCGCATGCGGTCGGTCGCTGAAGCAGCTTCTAAGGAGCGGGGTGGGTTCGCGTCGTTAGCCGGCGTCTGGCACGGGAAGTGAAGATCGCCGCCGAGCTTGACGAGCCCGCCACAGGGCTTTAGCGGCTTCTAGCCTGCGAGCCAACCGCTGGGCCACACGCCGAAGCCGAAGCGGAAGGGACTCCGCCGCTTCACCACGCGACCCATCGACCGGCTGCTCGTGCCCAAGCAACCATCGACGCCCACCCTCCTCACCGCGGACCGTCATCTGGTCGCTACGACATAGAGGTATTACTAGCGGAATCGGGCTTATCCGCTAACGCCAGAGGAATTCTCGGACCGTTCCGAATCGCTCGGGACTTCTTCGGGAGCTGGCGCAGCGTTGACCGCAGAAGAGTTTTGCGGATGCTTCGGTGAAGACCCTCCGCCTGACGGCGAAACCTGTAGATCGGCTGAGTTGCCCGCAGGGGGTGCACTGGCTCTCCGACTCGCATGAACCTGCTTAGAGGCTCGTTCCGACTCGCCTTCCCCATGCAAAGCGTTTCGCCTCGCAACGGAATGCCGGATTGACGGGCTGTGTGGCGTCTCGCGTTTCTTTAACCAGGTACCACCGCTTCTGGAGTGAACTTCCCGCTGTCGATCAGAATCCTTTTGCGTGCCAGTCTCGTCGCCTTGCATTTGAACTGAAGAGGGCACCCGCTCAGCACCGGACTCTTGATCCGAGCCGCCAGTGCCGAGGATGGAGTAGACCGCGAAACCTCCAAGCACGAGGGCTGCGATCCCTAGAAGCAGGCTTGCCCGTCTCATCCGCTTGAGCGTTTTCCGAACCTAGAAGGACTGGCGGCCGGGGCATCGATGCCCTGGCCGCCAGAGAGCCTCAGGAGGCGGTCACCGCCCAAGAGCCGATGCTCCACCCGAAGGAGCTGCCTTCGGTCACAAGCATCAGGAGCCCGAAACCGAATCGATCCGATTCGACTCCCTCGAAGACGAGAGAATCAAAATTGGTCGGTCCCTCGTAGACGCACAAATTGCCGGGCTTAGCCTCCGGATCTTCCACCGTACCGGGACACTGCGCTGGTGGAGTTTCCCCGTCGGCTATAAAGTGGAATTCCGGCGTCGACGGGAGTGGGAAAGCATATGAGTAAGCGGCGCCATAATCTGGGTTAGTGCCGCCACCGGCATTCAACTCCATGTGGTAGTGGCCGCGCAAGGTCCGACCGCTGGCCAGCGTTTCGGGCATCGAAGCGCCTACTGCTTTGTCTGCGCTCGAAGCATGCGCGGCGTTATCCGCGCTCGAAGCATGATCAGCCGAACTCGCGTGACTCGCGCTCGGAACCGTTCCGAGCGTGGCAGCATTGATGTCCGAGCCGGTCAGCGATTGGTTCTTCACTTTGGAGCTGTTGACCGCATTCTTCTTCAGCTGCTTCGTGCCGACGCTGTTTTTCGGCAGTTGGCTTGCCGCGAACGCGGCCCCTCCAAGCACCAAGAACACTGCGATGGACGACATCACGTTGGCATACGTGAGCCGCTGCCGGATCTGTTTCACGGAGGTTCTCCCTTTCTAGAAAATGAGTGAGTCGCCTGAGACATCGCCTGCCCAGGCGCCCTGATACGTTCGCCCGCTAAGCGATAGCAAGCACCCTTTCAAGATTCCGTCGGCAATGTCAACCCGAGCGGTTGGTCACTACCAAGAAGTGCCTAGTGCCCTTCGATGAGCGGTCGCGCATGACTCAGCCACCCCGCTCGGCCTCCTCGGCGAGGCGCTCGACGAGGCGGGCGAAGGCGTGAACGCCCTCGTCGACCTTGCCGTAGCCGCCGGCGATGTAGCGGCGTAAGCGGACCGTGTCAACGCCTCTGGACGGCCGGCCGGTAGCAGCGTCAGCCGGCCTGCGCTTCCTAACAGGGCCCTCCAAAGGCGGCTCGGGCACCCCGGTCGCACGTCCCCTCATTCACCGGAGCCTTACGCGCTTCTGAGGTAGGCGCGGGATCTTTGCTCGAGCAGGATGCTCCAAATGAGTGCTCATCCCTTCTTGCGCACACCTTCGACCGATTCGTGGCTGAGCTCGTCGTGTTCTGCGAGACCGCGCGCGTATGTGCGCACCCTTTTCCGTAGCGAGGCGGTGCAGCCCCGACGCAAGTGGGTTTCGGGTCGCCAGAGTGATGTTCCGCTCCTCGACGGAAAGGCTTAGACGCCGAGCGGTCCTGGCCATCGCCCGCTCTTCTCGCATTCGCGGCCGGACCTCCACTGGGAGGGCGGTCCTGTCCGGGGACCTTGGTGTAGTGGACACGGGATGGCGGCCTCGATGCCGGCTGAGCTAGATCGTTCCTAGCGGGATAGGAGCTGACCGCATGCCCGACCGACTGATGGGTCCCGCCGCAACCCATCGCCGTAACGACGAATAGAAAGCCGGAGACCAGCATGACAACTCCAAGTCGAATCTTGAGGACCATTCGAGAAGGCGGGCTAAGGAGGGCAGATCAAACGTAGCGGCCGATCCGCCCTCCTGAGATCAGGCTACGGAGCGGTTACCGTCCACGTGCCTTGGAGAATCACTGGCCCGCTGGTTTCGGCGGTCAAGAAAATCGAGAATCCGTGCGTTCCCGTGCCCGGAGGCCCATTGAATCCCTCCGGGTTATAGATATTGTCGCTTTCCGGAACATTGGCGTTCAAATTGTTCTCTTCGTAGACGCAGAGATAGCCAGAATCAGCCTGGCCCGCACCTGGACAGTGGGCGGCAGATGGACCAGGTACGTAGATGGTGTGACTTTCGTCCAATCCTGCCGAGAGCGGGATAGGGAACTGCATCGTCGGGCGCCAAGAATCCCCTGGGGCGGCAGCTTCGATGCCGGACCCCCAGACGCCGCTCTCGGACTGCCCCGAAGGCAGCGTCGCACCATAACGTTGGAATGAGCCGGCGGTAGCCCCACCCAGCTGTTCTGCATTGCCGGCGGTCGTTGCTTTCGTGGCGGAACCCGCAGTATCGGCGCTAGTGGCGTGGCTCGCGCTGTCAGCCGTTTTCGCGTGGACGGCGTTCGTGGCCGAGGGCACGGTGCCGAGCGTTGAAGTCTGTATATCCACCCCCGTCAACGAACCGTTCTTGACTTTCGAACCGACGACGGCGTTCTTTTTCAGCTGCTTGGTACCGACGGTATTCTTGCCAAGAGCGGCGAAGGCGGTGGCGCCTCCGATCACCAGGAAGACGGCGATGGATGACATCACGTTCGCGTACGTGAGCCGCTTGCGTAGTTGTTTCACGAAGCTCGTCCTTTTCTGTTGAGCAAGTCTGGCGAAATGCCCTGAGAAACAGGGAAACTCAGGGTTCCCAATAACTCTTTCAAGCTTGGCGGCGGGAAATGCCGATTGGCCGCTAGCCGCCCGAACCCGACCGCTCGACCCGCTCGGCCTCCTCGGCCAACCGCTCGACCAGGCGGGCGAAGGCGTGGACGCCCTCGTCGACCTTGCCGTAGCCGCCGGCGATGTAGCGGGCGTAGACGCCCTCGAGGATGATCGCGAGCTTCCAGTAGCCGAGGGCGACGTAGAAATTGAGGTCGGAGAGGTCGCGGCCGCTGCCTTCGGCGTAGCGGGCCTTGATCTCCTCGCGGGTGGGGAAGCCGGGCGCCAGGTTGGCGGGCATGCCGAGGGCGAGGGTGTTCTCGCCGCGCGCGGGCCAGTAGGCCATCAGCAGGCCAACGTCGGCGAGGGGGTCGCCGAGGGTGCAGAGCTCCCAGTCGACGACGGCGGCGACCTCGCCGGAGCCGGTGAGGATCATGTTGTCGAGGCGGTAGTCGCCGTGGACGATCGTCGCCGGCCCCTGCTCGGGGATCCGGGCCGAGAGGGCGGCGTGGACGCGGTCGATCGGCTCCAGCTCGCGCGTCTTCGACTTCTCCCACTGCCCCTGCCAGCGGTGCAGCTGGCGGGCGACGTAGTCCTCCTTCCTGCCGAGGTCGCCGAGGCCGACCGCGTCAGGGTCGACGGCGTGGATCTGGACCAGGGTGTCGGCGACGCGCTCGCCGATCGCCCGCCGGTCACCCTCGTCGGGGAAGACCTCCGCCTCGGCGAGGCCGCGCAGGACCGGCCCCTCGACGAACTCCATCACGTAGAAGGGGGCGTCGTTGACGCTCTCCTCCTCGCAGAGGCCGACCACCGGCGCCACCGGCACCTCGGTCCCGCCCAGGGCCGAGACGACCTTGAACTCGCGCCCCATGTCGTGGGCCGAGCCGAGCCGCTTGCCCAGCGGCGGGCGCCGCAGCGCCCACTTCCTCCCGGCCGCGTCGGTGACGCGGTAGGTGAGGTTCGAATGGCCGCCGGCGATCCGCTCGAAGGCCAGCGGGAAGTCGACGCCGGGCACGTTCTCGCCGAACCAGGCTTCGACCGATTTCTGGTCGATTCCGTCCGGCGCTGCGACGGTTCCGTTTGCGTCGGTAGCCTCGTCGGGCATTAGTTAGGTTCGCGCTTCGCTTTCCGCTCCGCACCCATGGCGCAAGCATATTCACCATCCCGCCGACGCCTGAGCCCGTCGCTGGCGAACCGGCTGCGCATCGGGTTCGCGATCGGCTTTGCCGTGCTCACCGCGATGGCGGTGATCGGCGTCGCCCGCTTCATCCAGCAGCGGCAGGACTTCGAGGACTCGATCGCCCACTCCTACCAGGTGGAGATGGCGGCGCGCGAACGGCTCGCCGCCGGCACCGGCGGCGCGGCCGCGAAAGCGGTCGTCCACCAGCAGATCCAGCACCGCAGCGAACTCCGCGACCAGATCTCCGGCGACACCCGCGACACCGCCCTGCTCGTCGCCGCCGGCCTGATCGCCGGCCTGACCGGGGCGCTGCTCCTCTTCAGCGGCCTGATCTCCTCGATGCGGCGGCCGCTGGAGGAGCTGGTGACCGCCGCCGGCCGGCTCGCCGCCGGCGACCGCAGCGCCCGCGTGCAGGTCGGCGGCCTCTCGGAGACGGCGACCCTCGGCGCTGCCTTCAACGAGATGGCCCGCGAGCTGGAGATCGAGGAGGGCCGGCGCGACGAACTCGACCGGCTCAAAGACGATTTCGTCCTCACCGCCTCGCACGAGCTGCGCAGCCCGCTGACCTCGGTCCAGGGCTTCGCCGAGCTGCTGATGCTCGACGCCGATTCGCTCACCCCGCGGCAGCGGGAGACGGTCGAAATCATCCTCGACAACTGCCGCCACCTGGTCAAGCTGCTGAACGATCTGCTCGACCTGGCCCGCTCCGACGCCGGGCGCCTGGCCATCCGTCCGCAGCCGACCGAGGTCGCGCCGCTGGTCGAAGACGTTGCCCGTACGATGCGCGCGCAGACGGAGGCCGCCAACCAGTCCCTCAGCGAAGAGATCCAGCCCGGCCTGCCCCTGATCAACGTCGAGCCGGACCGAATTCGCCAAATACTCGTGAACCTGCTTACGAATGCGCATGAGTACTCGCCCGAAGGTGCGTCCATCGGGGTCGCGGCGCGAGCCGACGGTGCCGAGGTGGAGATCAGCGTGACCGACAACGGACCAGGAATCCCAGCCGACCAGCTGGAGCGGATCTTCGAGCGCTTCACCCGCGGCGACGCCGGGCTGACCCAGCGGGTCGGGGGCACCGGCCTCGGGCTGGCGATCTCGAAATCGCTGGTCGAGCTGCACGGGGGCAGCATCGGCGCCGAATCGACGCCCGGAGTCGGCTCGACCTTCCGCGTGCGGCTGCCCGTCGCCACCGCGGCGGCGGTCGACGGTGGCCAGGGCCGGGCGACGGCGGAGGCGAGCTGATGGCGCGGATCCTCGTCGCCGACGACTCCGAGACGATCCTGCTGCTGATGCGAACGCGGCTGGAAATGGCGGGCCATGCGGTCGTCGCCGCCGCCGACGGGCAGGAGGTGCTCGACGCGGTCGCCGACGGCGCCGACCCGGAGATGCTCCTGCTCGACGCGATGATGCCGCGCAAGTCCGGCATCGACGCCCTCCGCGAGCTGCGCGCCGCCGGCCACGACGTCCCGGTCCTGATCGTCAGCGCCCATCAGAACCCGGGCGACGCCGACGCCCCCACCGACCTCGAGATAAACGGCTACATCACCAAGCCGATCGACTTCGACCGCCTGCTGGAGACAATCGCCGAGCTGACGACGTAGTCAGCTCTTGGCGATCTCGAGGCGGATCTCTTTGCCCTTGAGCTTGGTGCCGTCGAGGTACTCGACCGTGCGCTCGGCCTGGTCGGGATCGACCTCGACGAAGGAGAAGCGGTGGAGGACGCGGACGTCGTGGACGGCCTCGTCGGGCAGGACGGCGCCCTCGCGCAGTGCCCAGCGCAGGTCCTCCTCGTCGATGCCGCTGCGCTCGCCGCGGTTGACGAAGAGCTTGGTGGTGTCCGCCCTGCCGTTGGCCTCGGCCGGCTTCTCCTCACGGAGCCGCTCGCGCCGCTCCCCGCGCCCGCGCTCCCGCACGCGCTCGCGGCGACGGGGCCGCGGCGCGTGCTCGAGCCGCTCCTCCGGGGTCTCCCACTCGCCGATCGTGGTGTTGACGTCGCGTTCGATCCGGGCGATCTCGTCCTTCTGGTCCGGCGTGACGAAGGTGATCGCGCGGCCGGTGCGCCCGACGCGGCCGGTGCGCCCGATCCGGTGGACGTAGGTCTCCGAGGAGTTCGGCACGTCGAAGTTGATCACGTGGGTGACGTGCTCGACGTCGAGCCCGCGGGCGGCGATGTCGGTCGCCACCAGCAGCTTCACGCGGTGGTCCTTGAAGGAGATCATCACCCCGTCGCGCGAGCCCTGGCTCATGTCGCCGTGCAGCGCCTTCACGTCGAGGCCCTTGTCCTTCAGCGTCCGCTCCAGCTTCGAGGCGCCGATTTTGGTCCGGGTGAAGATGATCGCCTGCTCGGGTTCTTCGGTCTTCAGCAGCTCGACCAGCCGCTGCGCCTTCTGCTTGGCCGGGACCTCGACGTAGGCCTGCTGGATCGCGTCGACCGTCAGCGTCTTC
>DASUWV010000047.1:0-13349 GCA_036378275.1 Solirubrobacterales bacterium
AGAAGGTGGCGCGGGTGCGCGCCAACCAGCCCGAGTGGGAGGCGATGGGGATCGAGGGCCGCTACCACTGGCTCGGCGAGCTCCGCGACTGGCTGCTCGACAACCGGGAGCGGGTCCTCGACACGATGCAGCGGGAGACCGGCAAGGTCCGTCCCGACGCCGAGAACGAGCCGGCCTACCTCGCCGACCTGATCAACTTCTACGGCACCCGGGCGGCCAAATTCATCGGCGAGGAGAGCGTCCGCCCCCACACCCCGCTGCTGGCGGCGAAGAAGCTGCGGATCCAGTACCGCCCACACCCCGTCGTCGGCATCATCAGCCCCTGGAACTTCCCGCTGATCCTCTCGCTCGGGGACGCGATCCCGGCCCTGCAGGCCGGCTGCGCGGTCGTGATCAAGCCCTCGGAGTTCACGCCGCTCGGGATCGACGAGGTGGTCGAGGCCTGGAAGCGCGAGATCGGCGGCCCCGACGTCTTCGACTGCGTCCACGGGATCGGCGAGACCGGCGGCGCGCTGGTCGACAACGTCGACTTCATCCACTTCACCGGCTCCGACCGCACCGGGCGCAAAGTGATGGCGCGGGCGGCGGAGACGCTGACGCCGGTCAGCCTCGAGCTCGGCGGCAAGGACCCGATGATCGTCCTCGCCGACGCCGACCTCGACCGCGCCGCCAACGCCGCGGCCTGGGGCGGGATGATGAACTCGGGCCAGATCTGCATGTCGGTGGAGCGGATCTACGTCGAGGAGCCCGCCTACGACGCCTTCGTCGACAAGCTGGCGAGCGAGGTCGGCCGCCTGCGCCAGGGCGCCGATGAAGGCTCCGAGCCGAAGGAGGTCGGCGCGATGACCTCGCCGCGCCAGATCGAGATCGTCGAGGACCACGTCGACGACGCCCTCGCCTCCGGCGCCCGGGCGCTGACCGGCGGCAAGCGGGTGCCCGGCCCGGGCGACTACTTCGAGCCGACGGTGCTGGTCGACGTCGACCACTCGATGAAGGTGATGCGTGACGAGACCTTCGGCCCCGTGGTCGGGGTGATGAAGGTCCGCGACGCCGAGGAGGCGGTGCGACTGGCGAACGACAGCCGTTATGGCCTCTCCGGCTCGGTCTTCGGCGAGCGCGACCGGGCCGAGCAGGTCGCCCGGCGGGTCGAGTGCGGCGCGATCAACGTCAACGACGTCCTCGTCAACTACTTCGCCACCGACGTCCCGATGGGCGGCTGGAAGCAATCCGGGATCGGCAGCCGCCACGGCGAAGGCGGGATCAAGAAGTACTGCCGCAGCGAGTCCCTGGTGATCACCCGCTTCGGCGGCAAGCGCGAGCCCACCTGGTACCCCTACAGCAAGGCCCGCCGCCGCCTCCTCACTCCTATCTCCCGCTTCTTCGGCGCCCGCGACTGGCGCCGCAAACTCGGACTGCTCCGCTGAGCTTCGGCGCCCCGGTAGCCTCTTTAGGTTCATGCCGGAGCGCGACTACATAGCTGCAACCAAGGAGCGCGTTGTCGTCTTCGACGGCGGCATGGGCGCGACCCTGGAGATGTTCGACCTCACCCAGGAGGACTACGGCGGCCTCGAGGGCAAGTGCCACGAGGCGCTGGTGCTGAACCGGCCCGACGTGATCGAGGGCGTTCACAGCTCGATGCTGGACGCAGGCGCCGAGGTGGTCGAGACCGACTCCTTTCAGGGCTCGCGGCTGAAGCTCGAAGAGTGGGGGCTCGGCGAGCAGACGCTCGAGATCAACCGCAAGGCGGCCGAGATCGCCCGCCGTGTGGCCGGCGAGAGCCGCTTCGTCGCCGGCTCGATCGGGCCGACCGGCTTCCTCCCCGCCTCCACCGACCCGACCCTGGGGAACATCTCCTTCGGTCGCCTGGTCGAGGTCTTCACCGAGCAGGCGCAGGGGCTGGTCGAAGGCGACGCCGACCTGATCATGATCGAGACCGCGCAGGACATCCTCGAGGTCAAGGCGGCGATCTTCGGCGCCCGCGAGGCCTTCAAGCAGACCGGCCGCAGGCTGCCGGTCCAGTGCAGCGTCTCGCTGTTGCCGAACGGCGGCAAGATGCTGCTCGGGACCGACATCCGGTCGGTGCTGACCACGCTGACCGCGCTCGAGATCGACGTGATCGGCCTCAACTGCTCGACTGGGCCGGAGGACATGCGCGACGCGATCCGCTTCCTCGGCGAGGCCTCGCCGCTGCCGGTCCACTGCATCCCCAACGCGGGGCTGCCGTTCCAGGGACCCGACGGCGAGACGATCTTCCCGGAAGAGCCCGAGCCGCTCGCGGCAACGCTCGGGGAGTTCGTCGAGCGCTTCGGCGTCGGCATCGTCGGCGGCTGCTGCGGCACCACCCCCGCCCACATCGCCGCGATCCGCGAGCGGGTCGACGGCCGGGTGCCCGGCGAGCGCCCGGCACCGGGACCGATCGAGGTGTCCTCGATGATGACCTCGACGCCGCTGGTGCAGGAGCCGCGCCCGACCCTGGTCGGCGAGCGGGTCAACTCGCAGGGCTCGAAGAAGGCCAAGGAGCTGCTGCTCGCGGACGACTACGACGGCCTCGTCCAGGTCGCCGAAGACCAGGTGGAAGGCGGCGCCCACGTGCTCGACACCTGCGTCGCCCTGACCGAGCGCCAGGACGAGGACGAGCAGATGAAGGCGGTGGTGAAGCGGATCTCGCTCACCCAGCCGGCGCCGATCCAGGTCGACTCAACCGAGCCACACGTGATCAGGGCCGCTCTCGAGCAGATCCCGGGCCGGGCGATCGTCAACTCGATCAACCTCGAGGCCGGCCGCGATAAGGCCGACACCGTGATCCCACTGGCGAGGGAACACGGCGCCGCCCTCATCGCGCTCACCATCGACGAGGAGGGGATGGCGAAGACGGCCGCCCGCAAGGTCGAGATCGCCAAGCGCATCCGCGACATCGCCTGCGGGGAGCACGGCCTCGACCCCGAGGCGCTGATCTTCGACGCCCTCACCTTCACCCTCACCACCGGCGACGAGGAGTGGAAGCCCTCGGCGGTCGAGACGATCGAGGGAATCCGCCGGATCAAGGCGGAGATCCCCGGCGTCAAGACCTCACTCGGCGTCTCCAACGTCTCGTTCGGCGTCTCGCCGCGGCCGCGCGCCGTCCTCAACTCCGTCTTCCTCCACCACTGCGTCGAGGCCGGCCTCGACCTGGCGATGGTCAACCCCAACCACATCACCCCCTATGGCGAGATCCCGGAGGAGGAGCGGGAGCTGACCGACGACCTCGTCTTCAACCGCCGCGACGACGCGCTCGAGCGCTTCATCTCCCACTTCGAGTCCAATGGCGAGGAGGCCGAGGCCGAGGCGGGCGACCCGACTGAGGGAATGGAGCCCGAGGAGGCCCTGCACTGGCACATCCTGCGCCGCAAGAAGGACGGGGTCGAGGAGTGGATCGACCGCTCGGTCGAGAAGATCGGCGCCGTCCCCACGCTGAACGAGGTGCTGCTGCCGGCGATGAAGGAGGTCGGCGACAAGTTCGGCGCCGGCGAGCTGATCCTGCCCTTCGTCCTGCAGTCGGCGGAAGTGATGAAGCGTGCCGTCGCCCGGCTGGAGAACTACCTCGACCGGATCGAGGGCCACACCAAGGGCAAGGTCGTGATCGCGACCGTCTTCGGCGACGTCCACGACATCGGCAAGTCGCTGGTCAACACGATCCTCACCAACAACGGCTACACCGTGATCGACCTCGGTAAGCAGGTCCCGGTCGACGCGATCATCGAGGCCGCGGTCGAGAACGAGGCCGACGCGATCGGCCTCTCGGCGCTGCTCGTCTCCACCTCGAAGCAGATGCCGACCTGCGTCGCCGAGCTGCACCAGCGCGGGCTCGAGTTCCCGGTGCTGATCGGCGGCGCCGCGATCAACCGCGACTTCGGCCGCCGCACGCTCTACCCCAAGGGCAAAGAATCCGACGAGGTCTACGAGCCCGGCGTCTTCTACTGCAAGGACGCCTTCCAGGGTCTCGACACGATGGACGCGCTGGTCGACGACGACGCTCGCGCCGCTCTGGTCGAGCGGATCAGGTCGGAGGCCCGGCAGCTGCGCGAGAAGCCGGTGGAGGTCGACGACGCGCCGCCGACCAGCGACGACAGCGTGCGCTCCGGCGCCCGCACCGACGTCCCGATCCCGCAGGCCCCCTACCTCGGCGTGCGCGAGCTGCCGGTCGACCTCGGCGACGTCTTCCCCTACCTCGACCGCCACGTCCTCTTCAAGCTGCACTGGGGCGGGCGCGGGATCAAGGGCGACGCCTGGCGCCAGCTGGTCGAGGGCACCGACGAGGAGGAGGGCTTCGCGCCGCGGCTGGAGCGGATGTGGCGCGAGCAGGATTACCTCCATCCCCGCGCCCGGCTGGGCTACTTCCCCTGCAACGCCGACGGCAACGAGCTGATCGTCTTCGACCCCGAGGACCCCGAGCGCGAGCTCGAGCGCCTCGTCTTCCCACGGCAGCCGCGGCACGACCGGATCTGCCTCGCCGACTTCTACCGGCCGCTGGAGAGCGGCGAACGCGACGTCGTCGCCCTGCAGGGGGTGACGGTCGGTCCCGAGGTGACCGAGCTGATCCAGCGGCTGGAGCGCGAAGGGGAGTTCGCCGAGCAGCTATACGTCCACGGGCTCGGGGTGCAGGCCGCCGAGGGCCTGGCCGAGTGGCTGCACTCGGAGGTGCGCCGCCAGCTCGGGATCGAGCTCGACCAGGGCCGCCGCTACTCCTGGGGCTACCCGGCCTGCCCGGACCAGTCCGAGCACGAGAAGGTCTGGCGCCTGCTCGGCCTCGAGGAGATCGGCATGACCCTCTCCGGCGGCTACGCGGTGATGCCCGAGCAGTCGACGGTCGCGATCGTCGCCCACCACCCTCAGGCGGTCTACTTCGGGATGAAGTCGGGCTTCATCCCCGAGCAGAAGACCCCCGACGAGCTGATCGCCGGCACCGCGCGGGGCGGCGAGCTGCCACCCGAGTCCGAGCCGGAGGCGGCGGATGAGGGCGAGGACCCCGAAGGGGCCCCCGCCCCCGAGCTCAGCCGCTGAATCTTTCCGGCAGCTCGGCCGGGTGCAGCGCCGGGCGCTGCCAGTTGCGACCCTCGTAGGCCTCCTCGAACCCCGCCTGCGCCAGGTTGTGGGTGACCGCGGACCAGGACGCCAGGTCGCATTCGCCGACCTCGACGAAGACGGTGTGGCAACCGGCCCTGTGGGCGTCGAGCAGGCGCTGGTGCAGGAGGGCGGCGTTGCAGCCCCGCCCGCGCGCGTGCTCGAGCGTCTGCCCCGCCCCGAGCTGGGCGACGCCCTCGGTGATCAGCATCGACGCCGTGGCGACCGGGACCTCTTCCGGGCCCAGCGCCGCCGTGTAGCAATGCCAGCCGACCCGCTGCGGCAGCGAGAAGAACAGCGTCCCCGCCACCAGCGGCATCTCCAGGGCTTCGGCTGCGATCGTGCTCAGCCCTTCGCCTTCGGCTTCGTCTTCGCCGAGGCGGTAGACGATGATGCTGGGATCGACGTAGAAGTCCGGCGGCGATCCGTCGCGGACCAGTTTCAGCCAGCCCGCTCCGCGCTCGTATCCCCGCTCGTCCAGCCAGGCCTCCGCCTCTCCCGCATCCGGCCGGCTCGCAGCCACCGGAATGCGGTAATCGACTTCGCGGGCCCGCATCCATTCGATCGCCGAAGCAAGATGGCCGTCCGCAACCGCGCCGGGCTCTGCCGCTCCCTGGATCTGCTGCAGCAGGTGGACTTCCGGCAGGTCTCCGAAAGCGGTGGCTTGCACCGGTCCGAAGCTCTGTACTTCTATGCCTGATTCGGAAACTGCTTCCGGGACTACTGAATCCCACATGTCGCGCCGGAAGCGCTGCGCGACTCTCTCCAATACTGCTGAGTCGTATCTCACGGCTCCCCTTCCCGAGTTCGCGTGAGTAACTGGCCGATTGCTCGACTCTATGCACATTACTGCAGACCCGTCAAGGAACCCGGTCCATCTGGCCAGAGATGTCACGCGGAGCCTGTCGGATAGAAGGCGGGCCAGGCGCCGAGGCGGATGGAACTGGCGCCCGGCCGCGCGCCCTCTAACCAGGAGTGCCGGCCTGGGAACGGTGGCAGCACGCCCTGGCCGGTAGCTTAAAACAATACGCCGCAGTTTTTTGAGCGAAACAGGGAAGTTCTCCGATCGAAGGGAGTTTTCAGGCGGCGCTAGACGACGCCTTCCCGCTTCGCGTCATTGGAGCGAGCCCGAGGATGCGGCTCGAGCCGAACCGGGGCCGTCGAAAGCGCCTGCACCCGCAGGTCGCTCCAGGTGAGGCCCTCGCGCACGAGCGCGGGCAGGCCGAGGGCGACCGCGGTGGCGATCTCGACCGCCTGCAGGATCACGCCGTAGGCGAGGGCGTCGGCGGTGCTGACCCCGAATCCGGTGTGCAGGACGCTGATCACGGCCAGCTGGAAGACGCCGATGTTGGAGGGCGTCGCCGGCACCACCGCGGTGACGTTGACGGCGAAGAGGACCGCCGCCGCCGCGCCGATCCCCGCCCGGTGGTTGAGCCCGAGGGCGTAGAGGAGCGCCCAGCAGGCGCTGAGCTGGATCGCCCAGGCCGTCAGCTGGGCGACAGCCGCCACGGTGCCGCGGCGCGGGTCGCGGAAGACCGTGAGCCCGGCACGGACCTGGGTCAGCGCCCGGTGGATCGCAGCCCCCACGCGGGCGAGGCGACCGTCGCCGCTGCGCCGCATCAGCAGCGGCGCCAGCAGGACCACGAGGAGAACGATCAGCGGCACCAGGCTGAAGAGGAAGAGCTGCTTGGTCCCCGAGTGGAAGAGCGGCGTCGTCGAGACGATGATCACCCCGAGCAGCACCAGGGCGACCAGGTTCAGCATCGTCTGCGAGACCAGGGTGCCGAGAAGCACCGGGAAGGTTTCCCGCATCCGTCCGGTTCGCCGTGCCAGCGTCAGAGCTCGCGCCGGCTCCCCCAGGCGAGCCGGCAAGGTCGCCGACATGAGCACGCCGATCATCGTCGCCGAGGTGACGTCGCGGCGGCGGATCGGCCGGTTGGGAAGGGCGGCGCGCGCGATCCAGTACCAGGAAGCGGCGCGGAAGAAGAGCGAGGAGGCCATCAGGCAGCAGGCGATCAGGACCCAGGTGAGGTTCGAGCGGACGATGCTTTCGACGACGTTGTCGATGCCGATCTTCCGGGCGGCGAGCAGGGTCAGCCCGATGCCCATCGCTCCCGCGACCCCGAGGCCGATGCGGCGAGCGACGGCGCGCCCCCTCTTGCCGTCCCGCGCCAGCGGCGGATCGAGCGAGGGCAGGCGCTCCGCCGGGCGCTTTGGGTTCCCGTCGGCGGGCCGGATGCCCGCCCAGTGGGCGAACCTCTCCCCCGCCGTCGCCGGCCTCGGCGACTCGATCGCGCGCTCGTAGACCTCGGTGACCTGGTCGGCCACGCGCGGCCAGGCGTAGCGCTGGGCGCTGCGACGGGCGGCTTCGCCCATCTCCCGCAGCCGCTCCGGCTCGTGGTGGATCCGCTGCAGCTCCTCGGCCAGGCGCTGCGGATCGCCGGGCGGAACCAGCAACCCGTCGACGCCGTCGCTGACGACGTCGCTGTAGCCGGCGATCGCCGAGGCGATGACCGGCGTGCCGGCGGCGAAAGCCTCGGTCAGGACCATGCCGAAGCTCTCGCCGGAGAGCGAGGGGGCGCAGAGGACGTCGGCCTCGTGCAGCGCTCGCCAGAGGGCCTCGCCGGAGACGCGGCCGCGGATGTCCATGAAACGGAGCAGGTCGGGATCGGCGACGTAGCGGAGGACGTCGTCGCGCTCGGCGCCGATCACTGTCAGCTTGCAGGGCACGTGCTCGACCAGCGCGTTGAAGGCGGTGAGCAGGATCGGCAGCCCCTTGCGCTCCTCCGGCCGGCCGACGAAGAGGATCTGCAGGTCCTCCCCCTTCGGCACCGGATCGGTCGGGGCGGCACCGACGTCGACGCCGTTGGGGATGATCGTGTACTCGCCGCCGAACCAGCGCCGGCCGGTCCAGGCGGCGGCTTCGGAGACGGCGATCCGCGCCGAAAGCCGGTTGAAGAGCCGCCGCGCCCCGACGGCGTTGGCGATGTAGTTCGGGACCGGCTTGGTCGCGTAGGCATGGAAGGTGCCGACGACCGGGTCGCGGGCGCCGAGGGTGGCGTTCCAGCCGACCAGCGGCACCAGCGGCTCGTGGACGTGGATGACGTCGAACTCGCCGCTCCTCACCAGCCGCCGCGGCGCGACAACGCCACCCACCGGGAACGGCGCCAGGTTCGAGACCGAGCCGTTGGCGCCGAAGCCCATCGTCCGCCCGACCGGCAGCAGGTACTCGGGCAGCTCCCTCGCTTCGGCCGGTGCCCGGTGCAGGATTCGGCTGATCCGCCCGGGCGGGTCAACGGGAGCGATGACGCGGACATCGTGGCCTCGCCCGAGGAACTCCTCGGCGAGAGCCTCAACGTGCCGGTTCACCCCGCCCTGGTAGGACCAGGAATATGGCGAGACGAGACCTATGCGCACGGGCTGTTAAGGGTAGATCATCGCCCGGCACCCGCAGCCGGGCGGTCAGCGCCAGGCCAGTGCCAGAACAGTGCCGACCAAGCCGAGCATGCCGACGCCGACCGTGCCGGCGATTCCCCACCCGATCTGGATGAGGACCCGCTTCAGAGCGGCCATTTCCCCGCGAAGATCCCTGACGTCGTCGCGGATCTCCGTGACGCGGCCGTTCAGGTCGTCAAGCCGGGAATCGGTCCAGGTGGATCGCATCGCCTCCATGCCCTCCAGCGTAAAGAGAAAAGTCTCAAATTTGGGTCACAGAAGTGTAACGTTTGGTCTGCTCGCCTGAGTTTCCGCTCTTTGCGTCGCTTTCCGCCCAGGCGAAGCAGGTGAAGACGAGCAGGTAGGCGGCGCCGATCTCGAGCAGGAGGGCGCCGGAGTCGTTGGCGAGGGTGCCGATCACGGTTGCGGCGAGGGCGCCGGTCAGGCCGGCGCGCATGGCTGGGACGCCGTCGAGCCACGCCTGTAGGCGATCGCGCCGAACGTAGGCGAGAATCGCGACGGCCGCGACCAGCGGCAAGAGCGCCAGCAGCACTGGGCGGCCGAAGCTGTGAGCGGAAAGCTGCAAGCGGCGCTGGGCTACGTCGCCAAGGCTCCCGAGGCCGCCAGCGTCGAGCACCGAGCGGGTCAGGTGGGCGTTGGCGCCGCTGACGAGGTCGATCAGGGCCAGCAGGGCGAGCACGGCGAAAGGCGCCGCGATCACCGCGATGAGCGCGGTGCGGCGGGCGAGG
Source organism: Solirubrobacterales bacterium (assembly GCA_036378275.1). Lineage (GTDB taxonomy): Bacteria > Actinomycetota > Thermoleophilia > Solirubrobacterales > 70-9 > VAYN01. Next base: position 9,285 of record DASUWV010000047.1, read on the forward strand.
CCGGCGATGACGACCGCGGCGACCACCGCGCCCACGGGGAAGACGATCGCCGCCCCGACGTCAGCGCCGAACCGCCCCGCTGCGAAGACGAAGGCCGCGAGCAGGCCGACCGCCAGGAAGGTCCCGGCAGCCGTCCGTCGCGACGGCTCGCGTCCGAAGCCGGCCAGAGCAGCGCCGGTGCCCCCGACCACCAGCACCGCGAGCAGCGCCTCGAGCTCGTTGCCGATCCCGTAGAAGCGCACGCCCAGCCCCGGGTTCGGGCCCAGCAGCGAGAGCGAGGTCAGCGGCGAGCCGGCGATCACGTCGACCGCGTAGGCGAGAACGGTCAGCGCCGAGGCCACCGCGAGCGCCCGGTAGCCCCGCCAGAGCAGCAGCGTCAGCCCGCCCAGCAGGGGCGAGAGCAGCAGCACCAGCAGTCTTTCGACCGTCTCCCCCGGTTCGAGCGCCGCCCCCAGCAGGAGCACCAGCGGCAGGTAGACGATCGCAAGCCCGACCACCCGCACCGCCGGCCGGGCGAGACGCCCCCGGCTGGGCAAAGCGACCAGAAGCAGCGCCGCCAGCCAGATGAGGATGTTCAGCCCGATCACCGGCCCCCGCCGCGAGGAGATCACGTCCATCCGCGCCACCAGCGATTCGATCGCTGCCGGATCGACCGACCCCTCCGAGCGAATCGGCTGGCCGGACATCTCGCTCGGCACCGGGATCCCGAAATGCCGCAGCACCGTCGGCGCCACATCGGTCGAGAGCACGTATCCTTCCGTGCGAGTGCTGTCCGAGGTGAGGTTGCCGTCGAAACCGGCTCCGGCGATCCCGATTGGCAGCGGCTTGTCTGACTTCCCGGTCGGCCTGGCGATCGCGATCAGCAGGTCATAGCTCCGGCGCGGCGGAAGTTGGTCGACCGCGACCCGCCGCGCCTGAAAACTCGATGCCCGACGCGCCGACCGAAGGGTTGAGCCCAGCAGCCCAGGAACGATTTCGGCCGGTGCAGATTCCGCCCGTTCGACCACTTCGCGCCACCAGCGCGCACGGTCGCCGTGAAGCTCCGGCAGCGGCTCGTCGTAGAGCGAGTCGAAGACCCGGTTGCCCTGGCTGACGTCGAGGTAGGTCTGCTCCGGCGGCACCGTCCCCAGGCCGGCGCTCATCACCCCCGGTGACAGGCCCGCCTGCGCCATCTGGGTGACGGTCGTGCTGCTTGGCAGCCAGGCGAGGATGACACGCGATTCCCTGGCGGCCGCCGGTGAAGCCGCGGCAAGCCCCACCAGGACGAGCGCTATCGTGGCCCCGATGGCCGATCGCACTTTCGCCAAGTTCAGCTTCTTCAAGATCGATCCAGCCTGGCGTCGTCGGGACCCGGAGCTTCGTGCAGCCGACAAGCAGGAGTTCCTCGCCGCTTGCGAGGACTTCGCCGTCGACCGCTCGCTGCGCGCCTACTCAACCATAGGAACGCGGGGTGACGTCGACCTGGTGCTGCTCGCGCAGAGCCCGAACCTGAACGACATCCACACCTTCCACGTCGTCCTCGGCCAGAGCGGGCTGGCGAAATGGGCGACGACGCCCCACTCGTTCCTCTCGATGACCAAACGCTCGCCCTACTCCGACGAGCAGGCGCGGCCGGAGATCTGCGTCACCGAGCGCAAGTACCTCTTCCTCTACCCGATGGTCAAGCAGCGGCGCTGGTACGGGCTGCCGCCGGAGGAGCGGGGGCGGATCATGAAAAGCCACATCGAGGTCGGCCGCCGCTATCCCGAGATCACGATCAACACGACCTACTCCTACGGGATCGACGACCAGGAGTTCGTGGTCTGTTTCGAGGGCGACGACCCGGGCGAATTCCTCGACCTCGTCAACGAGCTGCGCCCGACCGAGTCGAGCGAGTACACCGAGCGGGAGACGCCGATCTTCACCTGCGTCGCGATGTCGGTCGCGAAGGCGCTCGACGCGCTCGACGGCACCCCCGGCGCAGTCGCCGCCGGCGCCCCCGCGCTCGGCTGAAGACCGTCTTTCCCTATTCTTTCGCGCTCCAATGAGCAAGATCGGAACCGAAGAGAACCCCCTCCGCGTCGCCATCGTCGGCGCCGGTCCCAGCGGCTTCTACGCGGCCGAGCACATCCTCAAGGACGGCGACCTGCACGCCCAGGTCGACCTCTTCGACCGCCTCCCGACCCCGTTCGGGCTGGTTCGCGGCGGCGTCGCCCCGGACCACCCGAAGATCAAGTCGGTGATCCGGGTCTACGAGAAAACCGCCGCCCGCGACGGCTTCCGCTTCTTCGGCAACGTCAAGATCGGCCACGACGTCGAGGTCGAAGAGTTGGAAAGCCTCTACCACGCGATCGTCTTCACGGTGGGCTGCGAGACCGACCGGCAGCTGGGGATTCCCGGCGAGGACCTGCCCGGCAGCCACGCCGCCACCGCCTTCGTCGGCTGGTACAACGCCCATCCCGACTACGCCGACCGCGAGTTCGACCTCTCCTGCGAGCGCGCCGTGGTGATCGGCAACGGCAACGTGGCGATGGACGTGGCCCGGATGCTTGCCCTGACCGACCACGAGCTGCGCCAGACCGACACCGCCGACCACGCGATCGAGGCGCTCGACCGCAAGCAGATTCGCGAGATCGTCGTCCTCGGCCGCCGCGGGCCGGTCCAGGCCGCCTTCACCAACCCGGAGATCAATGAGCTCGGGGAGATGGAGGACGCCGACGTCGTCGTCGACCCGCAGGACGTCGAGCTCGACCCGGCCAGCCAGGCCTACCTGGAATCGGACGAGGCCGACAAGACGACCAAAGTCAACGTCGAGACGCTGCGGGAGTTCTCGCGGCGCCGGCCGGAGGGCAAGAAGCAGCGGATCGTCCTCCGCTTCCTCGCCTCGCCGGTCGAGATCAAGGGCGACGGCAAGGTCGAATCGATCGTGATCGGCCGCAACGAGCTGGTCGAGGAAGGCGGCGCCCTGCGCGCCAGGGACACCGGCGAGCGCGAAGAGCTCGAGTGCGGGCTCGTCCTGCGCTCGGTCGGCTACACCGGCGTCCCGATCGAGGGCGTCCCCTTCGACGAGAGCCGCGGCCTGATCCTCAACGAGGGCGGCCGCATCCTCGATTCCCACGACGCCGGGCACAAGGTCGGCCACTACACCGCCGGCTGGATCAAGCGCGGCCCCTCGGGCGTGATCGGGACCAACAAGAAAGACGCGTTGGAGACCGTGCAGCACCTGCTCGCCGACGTCGAGAGCGGCACGCTGCTGAGCCCGGAGAGGCCGGAGCCGAATGCGGTCGAGGATTTGCTGCGCGAGAAGGGCGTCCGCTACGTCAGCTTCGAGGACTGGCAGGCGATCGACCAGGCCGAGGTCGGCCGCGGCGAGCCGCATGGCCGGCCGCGGGTCAAGTTCGTCCGGGTCGAGGAGATGCTCGAGACCCTCGGCGAGCCCGCCGCGAGCTAGTGCCCGCCGACCTCGCCGAGCTGAAGGGGATGATCGAGGCGGCCCTGCCCGGCGCCGAGGCCGAGGTGAGCGACGAAACCGGCACCGGCGACCACATCCGCGCCGCCGTCGTCGCTCCGCAGTTCGAGGGCCTCCCCCGGATCGACCAGCACCGCCTGGTCAAGGCAGCGGTCAAAGAGCGCTTCGACGACGGCACGATCCACGCGCTCTCGGTGAAGACCAGCCTCCCAGGCTGAAGTCACACTTCCTCGCATCTTCTGCGACAAAAAGTTACACTTTTGCGCACCACACGTAGGACTTGATCCTCTAGTTTGGAGGGCATGGAGGCAATGAGATCCACCTGGACCGATTCACGGCTTGACGACCTGAATAAACGGGTCGGTGAGCTCAGCGGCCGCATCAATGAAATGGGCGGTCGGATTGACAGCCTCCAGCACACGATCTTGATCGTCGGCGGAGGAGTGTTCGCCGCCTTCGTCGCGGTACTCGCCGCAATCATCGGTTTGATCGCGACCCAGCTCTAGGCCGAGCATCTCCCCTCCCTACAATCCACCCATGGCCGACCCGGAGTTGAAGAGCAAAATCGAAGAGCTGATCGCCGCCAACCCCGTCCTGCTGTTCATGAAAGGGACCCC
>DASUWV010000048.1:0-15412 GCA_036378275.1 Solirubrobacterales bacterium
CTCGGTCATCTGCTTGGAGTCGTGCAGGCCGCTGAGCGAGCGGCGGTCCAAGTGCGAGAGCGCCTCGTAGTCGAGCAGCACCGCGGCGGCGACCAGCGGCCCGGCCAGGCAACCCCGCCCGGCCTCGTCGGCGCCGGCCACGTAACGGCTCCCCAGCCCGCGATCGAAGGCGAACAGGCGGCGGCTGCGCGCCAGCCTGCGCCGGTGGAGCTTCCCCGGCTTCCCCTCTTTAGAGGGTGCCGATGCGGTCGGGGGGCCAGTAGGTGGCAAAGGCCTCCCCGATGATCCAGCTTCGGGGGACGGGCCCCCAGTAACGGCTGTCGTCGCTTGCCCCACGGTTGTCGCCCATCATGAAGTACATGCCGGGTGGAATCGTGATCTTTTTCGGCAAGTTGCAGGATTCGACATTGCCGCAGGGGTTGATGTAGGGCTCGTCTTTCTTCTCGACGCCGTTGACGACCGGGTGCCCGTCTTCGATCGAGAGCGTGTCACCCGGCCCGGCGACGATCCGCTTGATGAAGTTCTGGCTCGACTCTTCGCTGGTCGGCCTCGGGCATGGCTCGCCGGCGTCCACCGGTTCCTGGCCCTTGACCTGGACGCCGCAGGCCGGCCCTTCGTTGTCGGCGCCGTGAGGCGGGTGGAAGACGACGATGTCGCCGATCTGCGGGTCCTTGAAGTGGTAGATGAAGCGGTTGACGAGGACGCGCTGGCCGACGTCGAGCGTCGGCTCCATCGATTCGGAGGGGATCTGGTACGGCTTGATGATCCAGGCCTGGATCGCCAGCGCCAGCCCCAAGGCCAGCGCAACGATGACGGCCAACTCGATGAGCCCGCCGCCTTTGGTCTTCGGCTTCGGGATCGAGAGTCTCAGGCTGCCGAGTCCTCGTCGGAGTCGCCGGCCTCTGCCGGCTCCTCGTCCTCGGCCTGCTCGGGCGCTGAAGCGTCCTCGGTCTCCCCGGCCTCGGGCGCATCCGCGTCCGCCTCTGCCGCCGTCTCGCTCTCCGCGCTCGCCTCCGGCTCGGCCGCTGCCTCCTCGGCCTCAGCCGCAGGCGCCTCAGCCTCGGCCGCAGGCGTCTCCTCGGCCTCCGCAGTGGCCTTCTCGCCCTCCTCTTCGCCCTCGAGCGGCGCCGCCTCCGGCACCACCTCGTCCTGGCTCACCCCCTCCGCGTCGACCGCCGTGCTCTCGCCGGAAGCCGCCGCCGGCGACGCAACGACGTCGTCGTCGATGCCCCAGCGCCGCTCGGCGACGCGGGCGGCCTTGCCGATGCGGCCGCGCAGGTAGTAGAGCTTGGCCCGCCGCACGTCCCCACGCGCGGCGACCTCGAGTTTCTCGATCTTCGGCGAGTGCAGCGGGAACGTCCGCTCGACGCCGACGCCGAAGGACTGTTTGCGCACGGTGAAGGTCTCCCGCACGCCGGAGCCCTGCCGCCGCAGCACCACGCCCTCGAAGACCTGGATCCGTTTCCGGTTCCCCTCGACCACCTGGAAGTGGACGCGGACGCGATCACCCGGGTCGAAGTTGGGTAGGCCCTGCTTCAGCTGGGCGCGCTCGATGCTGTCGATTACGGAGCTCATCTGGCGAGAAAAAACCGCCGGACCCAGTTGCGGGAACCGCGCGGTCGCGGAATGGTAGCCAAAAGCCCCTAAGCCCGGCCTTAAGCGTCCCTCAGGGCAGCCTCTTTTTCGCCTCGTAGGCCTCCGCCCGCTCGCGGCTCCGCTCGAGCCGCCACCGCCGCACCTTCTCGTGGTCGCCGGAGAGCAGCACCTCCGGGACCTCCCAGCCGCGGTAGCTGGGCGGGCGGGTGAAGTGCGGGTACTCGGGCATTCCCTCCAGCGCGTGGCTGAAGGACTCCTCGACGGCGGAGTCCTCGTGGCCGAGGGCGCCGGGCAGCTTGCGCATGATCACGTCGGCGACGACCATCGCCGGCAGCTCGCCGCCGGCCAGCACGTAGCGGCCAATCGAGAGCTCGTCGTCGGCGAGGTGCTGGTGGACGCGGTCGTCGAAGCCCTCGTAGCGGCCGCAGAGCAGGGCGACGTGGGGCTCGGCGACCAGCTCGTCGGCGGTCGGGTCGTCGAGGACCGGCCCGGTCGGCGAGAGCAGGACGATCCGCGGCCTGGGCCCTTCACCGTAGGCGGCCTGCAGCGCCGCGTCGACGACGTCGACCCGCAGCACCATGCCGGCACCGCCGCCGTAGGGCGAGTCGTCGACCTGGCCAGCGCTCAGCGGCGTCGAGTCGCGGTAGTTGAAGAAGTTGAGCTCGTTGCCTTCGCGCAGCGCGTTCTGGACCGGGCGCTGGGACTTGAACCAGTCGAAGGCCTCGGGGAAGAGGGTGAAGACGTCGAGCCGCACGCGGCGACTCTAGATGGTCGCCTCGCGGCGGGTCAGTCGAGGATGTCGACGATGACGCGGCGGTCGATCCGCACCGCGGCCGCCTTGGCGATCGTGCGGATCGCGTTGGCGATCCTGCCGCCCTTGCCGATCACCCGGCCGAGGTCAGCCTCGGCGACGCTGATCTCGTAGACGAGGTCGCCGTCCTCTTCGAGCTCCTCGACCACGACCGCCTCGGGCTCCTCCACAAGGGCCTTGACCAGGAACTCGAGCAGCTCCGTCACCGGCGCCTCAGCTGCCGGAGGCCTTGATGCCTTTGGTGCGCAGCAGGCCGGCCACCGTCTCCGAGGGCTGGGCGCCGTGCTCGAGCCAGTGGCGCGCGCGCTCCTCGTCGATCACGATCGTCGAGGGCTCGGTCTGCGGGTTGTACTGGCCGATCGTCTCGATCGTGCGCCCGTCGCGCGGCGAGCGTTTGTCGGCGACGACGATGCGCCAGATCGGGTTCTTCTTCGAACCCACGCGTCTAAGTCTGATTCGGACTGCCATAGGGGCGGGCAGATTAGCGTCTTCGCATCTTCGGACGCGGCGCGCGCTGGTTGCCGCCCGCCAGCTGGGCCATCTGCTGCGGCGTCGGCATCCGCCCGTTGGCCATCGCTTTCATCATCACTTTCATCTGGTCGAACTGCTTGACCAGGTTGTTGACCTGCTGCACTTTCGTCCCCGAGCCGGCGGCGATCCGCTTGCGGCGGGAGCCGTTGATGATCCCCGGGTGGGCCCGCTCCTGGGGCGTCATCGAGAGGATGATCGCCTCGACCCGGTCGAGCTCCCGTTCGTCGATGTCGGCGTTCTTCAGCTGCTTCATCGCCCCCATCCCCGGCAGCATCCCGAGGATCCCGCTCAGCGGCCCCATTTTGCGGACCTGCTTCATCTGCTTGAGGAAGTCCTCGAGCGTGAACTGGTCGCGCCGCATCTTCTCCTGCAGCTCCTCGGCTTCCTTTTCGTCGACCTGCTGCTCGGCTTTCTCGATCAGGCTGAGCACGTCGCCCATGCCGAGGATGCGCTGGGCCATGCGGTCGGGGTGGAACTTGTCGAAGTCCTCGATCTTCTCCCCGGTCGAGGAGAAGAGGATCGGCTTGCCGGTGACGGCCTTGACCGAGAGCGCGGCGCCGCCGCGGGCGTCGCCGTCGAGCTTGGTCATGACGACGCCGTCGAACTCGGCGATCTCGGCGAAGGATTCGGCGACCCCGACCGCGTCCTGGCCGGTCATCGCGTCGACGACGAGGAGGACGTCGTGCGGCTTCGTCTCCTTGCGGATCTTGGCCAGCTCGGCCATCAGGTCCTGGTCGATGTGGAGGCGGCCGGCGGTGTCGACGATCAGCACGTCGCGGCGCTCGGAGCGGGCCTGGTCGAGCGCCCAGGAGGCGATCTCGACCGGGTCGACGTCGGTGCCGCGCTCGTAGACGTGGGCGCCGGCGCGCTTGCCCATCGTCACCAGCTGCTCGACCGCCGCCGGCCGGTAGACGTCGCAGGCGGCGAGGGCGACGTCCTTGCCCTGTTTGCCGAAGAACCGGGCGAGCTTGGCGCAGGCGGTCGTCTTGCCCGAGCCCTGCAGGCCGGCCATCAGGATCACGGTCGGGCCGCTCGATGCCATCGCCAGCTCCGAGCCGGTGCCGCCCATCAGCGAGGCGAGCTCCTCGTTGACGATCTTCACCACCTGCTGGCCCGGGTCGAGGCTCTCCAGCACATCGGAGCCGAGGCAGCGCTCTTTCAGCGTCTTCGTGAACGCTTTGACGACTTTGAAGTTGACGTCCGCCTCGAGTAGCGCGAGGCGGATCTCCCGCATCGCCGAGTCGACGTCGGACTCGCTCAGCTTCCCGCGCGAGCGGACCTCCGAGAGGGTCGACTGCAGGCGTTCGGAGAGCTGGTCGAACATGTCCGAGCAGCTTAGAGGGGCTACTCGGCGAGCAGGGCTTTGGCGTAGTCGCCGGGGTCGAACGGGCGCAGGTCCTCGAGCGTCTCGCCGACGCCGATCAGCTTCACCGGGATGCCTAGTTCGGAAGCGATCGCGAGGGCGATGCCGCCGCGGGCGGTGCCGTCGAGCTTGGTGAGGACGACGCCGTCGACCTCGACCGCCTCGGAGAAGATCTTCGCCTGGCGCAGCCCGTTCTGGCCGGTGGTGGCGTCGATCGAGATCAGCGTCTCGTGCGGGGCCTCGGGCACCTGCTTCTGGATCACCCGCCGCACCTTCGCCAGCTCGTCCATCAGGTTGGTCTGGGTGTGGAGGCGGCCGGCGGTGTCGACGATGACCACGTCGGCGCCGCGGGCGCGGGCGGCGTTGATCGCGTCGTAGGCGACGGCGCCGGGGTCGGCCCCCTCTTCGCCGCGGACCAGCTCCGCGCCGGCGCGCTCGGCCCAGGTTTCGAGCTGCTCGGCGGCGGCGGCGCGGTAGGTGTCGGCGGCGGCGAGAACGACCGAGAGGCCCATCTCCTTGCTCAGGTGCCAGGCGATCTTGCCGATCGTCGTCGTCTTGCCGGTGCCGTTGACGCCGACCATCATCAGCACCGCCGGCTCGGCGCTGAGGTCGATCGGACCGCGGCCGGTCGAGGCGACCTCGGCGAGGATCTCGATCAGGCGGTCGCGGACGGCGATGCCGTCCATCGGCACCGCTCCCGACTCGACCTCCTGCTCGAGCCGCTCGACCACCGCGGCGGTGGTCGGGGCGCCGACGTCGGCGAGGATCAGCGCCTCCTCCAGCAGCTCCCAGGTCTCGTCGTCGATCTTGTCGAAGACGCTGGCCGAGATCTCCTCCTGCAGCGCCTGGCGGCTTTTCGACAGGCTCTCACGCAAGCGGCGAAAGACGCCCTGCCGCTGCTCCGGCGCTTCCTCCTCAACTGCAACCGCAGCTGAAGACTGCCGCCCCCCCAGATCAACGATGTCCTGCCAAGTCGTAGGCACGGCGGCGAACGGTAGCGGAGGGGGTGGGTGCCCCTCTGATGGAGGCTTTGGGTCAACCCTCCTTAAGCGACTGCGGAGAGTCCCGGCGCTTCGCCCTCGTCCTCGGCGTCCTCGCCGGCTTCGCGCGGCAGCTTCCGCGAGACCACCTTGGTCACGCCATCCCCGCCCATGCTGACGCCGTAGAGGACGTCGGCGGCGTCCATCGTCCGTTTCTGGTGGGTGACGATGACGAACTGGGCGCGGTCAGAGAAGCGGCGGATCAGCTGCAGGAAGCGGTCGATGTTGGCGTCGTCGAGGGCGGCCTCGACCTCGTCGAGGATGTAGAAGGGGCAAGGCCGGGCGAGGAAGACCGCGAAGACGAAGGCCAGCGCCACCAGCGACTTCTCCCCGCCCGAGAGCAGTTGCAGCTTCCGCATCGACTTGCCGGCCGGCGTCACCTCGATCTCGACCCCGAGCTCGTCGCGCTCCTCTTCCTCCTCCTCGGGCTCGGGCTCGGCGTCGGACGGCGCCTCCTGCTCCCGCGCCGGGCGGTCCTCGTCGCGGACCGGCCGCAGGCTGACCCGGCGCAAGCGCCCGCGACCGCCCGGGAAGAGGTGCTCGACCATCTCCTCGAAGTTGTCGGCGGTGGCGGCGAAGGTCTCCTCGAAGGCGCGCTCGATCTCCTCGTCGATGTCGCGGATCAGCGACTCCAGCTCGCGCATCGAGCGCTCAATGTCCTCGCGCTGGGCCTGCAGCGCCTCGACGTGCTCGCGCGCCTCGTCGTATTCCTGCTCGGCCAGTGGGTTGACCGGCCCGATCTGCGCCCGCCGCCGCTCCAGCCGCTCCAGCCGCTTGTCGATCTCGGCCCGGCCCTCCTCGCTCAGCGCCTCCTCCGCCGGCGGGATCTCCTCGCCGAGCCGCTCGGCGATCGAGGCCAGCTCGCGCTCGGCCTCGGCCCGGCGGTCGCCGAGGTGGGCGGCCTCGACCTCGGCCTGGGTCAGCTCGTCGGAGGTCTTCCGCATCTCAGCCTGCAGCTCGAACTCCTGCTGCGAGCAGACCCGCAGCTCCTCGGCGATCTCGTCGCCGCCGCCCTGCTCGCCCACGACCTTCTGCTCGATCCGCTCGACCCGGCCCCGGATCGCCGCCCCGGCTGCTTCGGTTGCCTTCAGGGCGCTGCGGACGTCGTCGAGCAGGGCCTCGCCCACCGCCAGGCGCGCGCGCATCGCCTCGCGGTGGCGCTCCCCGAGCAGGCCCTCGGCGCGTTTGGCGTGGCGCGAAGCCCGCTCGGCGCCGGCGCGGACGTCGCCCAGCGCCGCCTCGCGGGCCGACTCGGCGGCTTCGCCCGAGCGGGCGACGGCGAGCCCCTCGCCTGCGATCCGCAGCCCGGCGTCGATCTCGCCCAGCTCCTCCTCCAGCTTCCGCGCCCGCTCGCCCGGGGCCGAGCCCGGCCCGACGTCGAGCGTCAGCGGCCCCAACTCGGTCCGCAGCCGCTCCAGCCCGGCCTCCACCTCAGCCTCGCGGCTGGAGAGGTTGGCGACCCGCACCGCGACCCGCTCCTGGTCGCCCCGCAGCTTCGTCAGCAGGCCCCAGGCCTGGGTCCGCTCGCGGTCGCGCGCGGCGAAGCGCTCCTCGGCGGCCGCGCGGCGCTTGGAGACCTCGGTCAGCCGCTCCTCCAGCTTCGCCCGCGCTCCGCGTGCCTCCGCCGCCGCCTTCTCGGCCGCGGCGGCGCGATCGGCCCCGAAGCGCAGTTCCTCGGAGACCAGCTGCGCCCGCAGCCCCAGCTCCTCGCGCTCGATCCGCGCCCCCAGCTCGGCCGCCTGCGCCTGGCGCTTAAGCGGCCGCAGCCGCGCCCGCGCCTCGCGCTCGACGTCCAGCGCCCGGTCGAGGTTGTCGCGCGCCGAGCGCAGCTTCAGCTCCGCCCGGCGGCGCCGCTTGCGGTGCTTGCCGAGGCCCGCCGCCTCCTCGATCAGCAGCCGCCGCTCGCGTGGCTTCGAGTGCACGATCGTCTCCACCCGCCCCTGGCTGATCACCGAGTGCATCTCGCGGCCGAGGTTGGTGTCGGAGAGGACGTCGGTGACGTCGGCGAGGCGGCAGCGGGCGCCGTTCAGCCGGTAGCCGCTGTCGCCGGAGCGGTCGAGCCGCCGTTCGACGGCCAACTCGGAGAACTCGGTCGCGGCACGGCCGTCGGAGTTGTCGATCACGACCTCGACCTCAGCGGCTTTGCGCTGGCTGATCCCTTTGCCGCCGGCGGAGATCACGTCCTGCATCGAGGCGCCGCGGATCGCCCCCGGGCTCTGCTCGCCCAGCGCCCAGAGCACGGCGTCGGTGATGTTGCTCTTGCCCGAGCCGTTGGGCCCGACGATCACGCTCACCCCCGGCGAGAACTCCAGGGTCGTCCGCTCCGGGAAGGACTTGAACCCCTTCATCGAGATCGATCTCAGGTACATCCGCGCACTCCTCGCATCCCCCGAAGGCTCCCGCCCGGCTCGGACGCGTTATCGGGGCGATTAACCCCCAAGATGCGCCAAAGCCTCCTCGGCGGCAAGCTGCTCTGCGGCCTTCTTGCTCCGCCCTGTCCCCGTACCGACCCGCTCGGATTCGACGATCGCGGCCACCTCGAAGGTTCGCCGGTGCGGGGGCCCGGTCGCCGCGATCACCTCATAGGTTACGCGGGCGCCGCGCCGGGCCAAGAGCTCCTGCAGGGCCGACTTGAAGTCCATCCGCGTCTCGGAGGCGAGCTCGATCCGCGGTTCGAAGGCTTCGGCGACCGCTTCGGCGGTGCGCTCGAAGCCGAAGGCGAGGTAGCAGGCGCCGATCAGCGCCTCGGTCGCCTCCGGCAGCGGCCGGCCGCCCTCGAGCAGGGTCTCGGCCGGAATCGCCGCCACCACGTCCTCGGGCTCGTTCTCCCGCAACATCCCCGGCACCCCCAGCTGCAGGCCGACGTCGGCGCAGGAGACGCCGCTGACGGCCTGGTTGTGGACCTTGGTCAGCCCGCCCGCGGCCAGCTTCTCGAAGCTCTCGAAGACGCGGGTGGCGACGGCGAGGCCGAGGACGCTGTCGCCGAGGAAGGCGAGGCGCTCGAAGGAGTCGACCCGGCGCTCAGTCCAAGAGGAATGGGTGAGCGCCTGCTCCCGCAGGTCGTCGGGAAGCTCGGCGATCAGCGCCGAGAGCGCGGCTACCGGCGAGTCGGGCTCGGCCGCCAATGCCTTAGGCGGGAGCGTGCTCCAGCACGAAGCCGACGGCGTCGCCGACCGTCTTGATCTCGGCCGCCTGCTGCTCGCTGACGGTGACCCCGTAGCGATCCTCCAACTCCATCACCAGCTCGTAGAGGTCGAGCGAGTCGGCGTCCAGGTCCTCCTTGAAGCGGGTCTGCTCGCCGATCCGGCCGATGTCGACTTCGAGCTCCTCGGCGAGGTGCTCGCGGACCAAGGTGAGGACTTCGTCGCGGGTCATGGGGTGACTCTGTTTATCACGGCTTTCGCCGCGGAACCTTCACGCGCTGTCACCCGTCGCCAGCGCGCCGCGGCCGGCGCCGCCCTCGGCGAGCAGAGCCGCGGTGCGGCCGACGGCGTCGACCTCGGCGCAGCGGACGGCGAGGCGGACGGCGTTGGCGATCCCCTCGGGGCCGGAGCTGCCGTGGCCGACGACGGCGATCCCACCCAGGCCGAGCAGGATCGCGCCGCCGGTGGTGTCGGGGTGGAGCTCGCGGCGCAGGCCGTTCAGGGCCGGCTTCAGCAGCAGGCCGCCGAGCGCCGCCACCGGGTTGGAGCGGGCGGCGTCGCCGACCGCCGCTGCGACGGTCTTAGCCGTCCCCTCGAGCAGCTTCAGCGAGACGTTGCCGGTGAAGCCGTCGGTGACGACGACGTCGACCGCGGCGGCGGGCAGGTCCCGGCCCTCGACGTTGCCGGCGAAGCGGATCCCCGGCGCCTCGCTCAGCAGGCGGTGCGCCTCGACCACCTCCTCGCGACCCTTGCCCGACTCCTCGCCGACGGTGAGCAGCCCGACCGAGGGGTCCTCGACGTCGAGCACGGCGGCGCTGAAGGCGGCGCCGAGGAAGGCGAACTGGACGAGGTGCTGGGCGCGGACCTCGACGTTGGCGCCGACGTCGAGGAAGAGCACGGGTTTGCCGGGAACCGGGAGCTGGACCGCGAGCGCCGGCCGCTGCACGCCCTTGAGGCGGCGCAGGCCGAAGGTGGCGGCCGCCATCGTCGCCCCAGTCGAGCCGCAGCTGACCAGCGCCGCCGAGTTGCCGGCGGTGACGTCGGCGGCGGCGCGGACGACCGAGGCTTCTTTCTTGGCGCGGACCGCCGGGACCGGGTCCTCGTCGTTGGCGATCGATTCGGGGGTGTGGATCACCTCGACTCCTTCGGCGCCGTCGAGCCCGAGCGCGCGCTCGGGGCCGAAGACCCGCACGCCGATCCCGTCGGCCGCGGCCAGCCGGGCGCCACGGGCGAGCACGTCGAAGCCCTGCTCGGCCCCGTAACCGTCGAGGGCGATCGTCACCGCGCGGCTGGGCGCCACGACCTACTCGTGGTCGTGGGTGGGAGCGGCCGCCGGATCGACGATCCGCTGGTCGATCACCTGGCGTTTCGCGTAAGTGCCGCAGGTCGGGCAGACCCGATGCGGCAGCCGCGGGCTGTGGCACTGCGGGCAGCGGTTCAGCGTCGCCTTCCCGGCCTTGTGCTGGGCGCGCCGCTTGTCCCTGCGTGCGCTGGAAGTTCTCTTCTTGGGGACAGCCATGAGTTGCGGGATGGTACAGGCTCGGGCGCTAATACACCGCCCGCACCACCGCGAGGTCATCCGCTTCCCAGGTCACCTCGCCCCCGGACCAGCTTGCCAGATCAGATGCTTTCTCCGGGAAGTCGTAGTCGGGGTCGATCGGGGCGATCTGGACCTCGGCCCGGACCACGTCGCCGATCACGAAGGAGCGGGCCTGCTCGCGGACCTGGCGGAAGAGGTTCTGCTTCTGCTCGGCGCGCAGGTGGTGGATCGAGAGGACGCCGATCACCAGGTCCCAGGGGCCCTCGGGGAGCGGGTCCTCCATCCGCGACAGCTGCACGTCGTCGTAGTTCTCACGCGCACGGAAGACCATCTCGGCGCTGGAATCGAGGCCGATCACCCAGGCGTCCGGGTAGGCCTCGAGCAGGCGCCTGGTCGTTTCCCCCGTCCCCATCCCCAGCTCCAGCACCCGCTCGGGCGGGAAGGGGATCGCCGCGATCGCCTGCTCCTGCAGCTCGTCGTAGCGGGGGACCTCGGAGCGGATCAGTTCCAGGTAGGTGTCAGGTTTCCAGTGGGATTGGCCCATTTCGTAATCTCGTCGGGAGCATGTCACAGGCGCCGACCACGATCATCGACCTCTCCCGCCTTTCGCTCGCGCACGGCGAGGGCAAGCGGCTGGAAGTTCCGGTTGCGCTCGCGCCCTTCGAGCTGGCCGGTCAGACCTACAAGCCCGAGCCCTGGTCGCCGATGGCGCGGCTCGAGGTCTCCCGCCCCAGCAACGGCTTCGCCTTCCGGCTCAACTTCCCGGTCCACCTCGAGGGCCCCTGCATGCGCTGCCTCGAACCGGCAGCTCTCGATCTCGAGGTCGAGGCGCGCGAGGTCGACCAGTCCGGGACCGACGATCCGGAACTGCGCAGCCCCTATGTGTCCGACGACGAGCTCGACATCGGCCGCTGGGCGCACGACGCCACCATCCTCGCCCTGCCGACCCGAATCCTCTGCCGCCCCGACTGCGCCGGCCTCTGCCCCGTCTGCGGCGAGTCCCTCAACGACAACCCGCACGAGCATGAGTCAGCAGGCGACCCCCGCTGGGCTGCGCTCAAAGACCTAAAGCTCGAGTAGCCGTATCGCTGGGAGCAACGCTTCCGATTTTGACCCCACTCGGGTGGGGCGAATCTCGGCTGCGGTGAAAAAAGAGGGGGGAGAGTTTTGGCCGCTGTGTCCTTATAGGGCCATGTCTGCTGAACGAGCAAGGGGCGTCATGGTCGATTTCCTCTGGGAGGAGCAGCGGCTCGCGGTCCAGGTCGATGGCCCTGGGCGTCCCTACCGAAACCCCGATGAACGCGCTGCCGATCTCGCCCTCGAAGCTGCCGGCTACCGGGTCATCCACCTCACCGAACGAGAAGTCAACGAGGAACCCGACCGGGTCGTCGACCTACTTCGCCGAGAACTGCAAACCAACGCGGACCCCCGATAGGCCATTGCTTGGTCAGTTGGGCACACCATCCTGTGCTCAAGTGACCGGCAGTGCAGCTTGGCACCCCTTTCGCTCAGGCGCGGGAGGGGGCCATTCGGACGCTGGTGGACCGAGAGGGACACCCGGCCCCCCGAACCCACCGAGCCTAAGGAGCCTGATCGAGTTCCGGCTGCGGTTCCTCCTCGCGCCCGGCGAGGCGGTCGCGGCCGCGCTGCACGGCGGCGAGGAACTTCTGCAGGTTCACTTCGAGGGTGTTGAGGATCTCGTCGGCGTAGTCCTCGGCGCCGAGGCGGATTTCGCGCTCGCGGGTGCGGGCGTCCTCGACGATCTCGTCGGCGGCGCGCTCGGCCTGCTTGGTGACCTCCTCGTCGGAGATCAGGCGGGCCTGCTGCTCGCGGGCCTCGCGGACGATCCGCTCCGCCTCGCGTTTGGCCTCCGCCAGCATCTCCTGGCGCTCCTTGACGATCCACCGCGCCTGCTTGATCTCCTCGGGGATCGTCGCGCGCATCTGGTCGAGGAGGTCATAGATCTCCTCGCGATCCACGCGAACCTGATCCGTCAGAGGGACGGGACGGGCGTTGTGGACGACGTCGTCCAGCTTGTCGATGAGGACCAGAACGTCCATTTTCAGGTCGTAAGCCTACGTGTATGCGGGGGTTTTGGTGCGGATGCTGGAAAAGAAGCAGTTTTTTGCAATGCGACGCCCAACGAGACGGACCGGTCTTTCACAGCCTACCTGTCGCCCAGGCGGTCAGCCAGCGCGGTGGCGACCGACGCCGGGACGAGGTCGGAAACATTGCCCCCGAAGGTGGCCATCTCCTTCACTCCGGTGGACGAGAGGAAGCTGTAGTGGGGGGAGGCGATCACGTAGATGCTCTCGATCCCGGGGTCGAGCTTGCGGTTGAGCTGGGCCATCTCGAACTCGTACTCGAAGTCGGAGATCGCCCGCATCCCCTTGACGATCGCCTTGGCGCCGTTTTCGCGCGCGAACTCGACCAGCAGGTTGGCGAAGACCTGCACCTCGACGTTGGCGAGGTCGGCGGTCGCCTCCTCGATGAAGGCCTTGCGCTCCTCAGCGGTGAAGAGCGTCTTCTGCTTGCGGATCGGGTTGTTGACGACGCCGACGACGACGCGCTCGAAGACGTTCGAGGTGCGGGTGATGATGTCGAGGTGGCCGTTGGTGACCGGGTCGTAGCTGCCCGGGCAGACGACGGTGCCGTTGCGCTCGCTCACTCGGCCGCTCCGTAGATCGTCACGTCGGCGGCGCCGTAGCGGCGCCGGCGAAGCGGCTCCAGCGATTCGAGCCGCAGCGGCCGCCGGGCGCCGCTCTCGACGACGGCGCGGCCGCCGTCGGCAAGCAGGGTTGCCAGATGTTCGTTCAGGTCGCGAGACACGCGGTCGGCGAGTCTATAAGGGGCATCGATGAAGACGAGATCGAACTTTCCCGCCGCCTGCGACGACGAAACCTGCCCCAGCCATCGGCCGGCGTCGGCGCGGACGAGCTCGGCCCGCTCGCCGAGCCCGAGGCGCTGGACGTTGCCGAGCGCCGGACGCGTGTCCTGGTCGACCAGGACGGCTGCCTCGGCACCGCGCGAGAGCGCCTCGATCGCCAACGCCCCGGTGCCGCAGTAGAGGTCGAGCACGCGGGCGCCCTCGACGCGGTCGCCGAGGGCGGAGAAAATCGCCTCGCGGACACGGTCGGAGGTCGGCCGCACCTTCCAGCCTTTGGGCGCGACGAGGCGCTGGCCTTTGAGCTCTCCGGCGATCACCCGCATCGGCGAAACCTAATCGGCGTTCGTCCTGGGTCAGCCAGCGGCGAGCTCTGAAAGCAGGGCCTGCGGGGTGAGAATCCGCACTCCCCGGTACTCGCCAAGAGGGAGCAGGTGCTTCCGATCGCCGGAGACAAGAACTGAGATATCCCCCGCACGAGCGCTGGCCAGCACAAGGTCGTCGTCTCTGTCGCCGGAAACTTCCTCTGGTGGATCCGGAGGAGTGGAGGCGGTAGCAACGGCGATCTCCCTCAGGAGCGCGTCGACTGCGTGAGCGCGCTCCTTGTCGAAGCCCAGCTTCTGACGGAGCACTCGCTCCAACTCCGTCATCACCGGCTCGAGCAGAACCAGCTCCAGGCCACCGTCGAACGCCCTCTCGACGACGCGGCTCGGCGGCCCTGCCGCGATGAACGCGGAGACCAAGACGTTCGTGTCACAGGCGACCCGTAGCGGCGGCGTCACTGCCCGCGCAGATCGTCAACCAGCGCTTCGGTGTCTTCGGGCGCGATTCCACGAGCCTCGGCGCGCTCGCGCCCGTACTCCTGCAGCGCCGCCAACCGGCCTGCCCGCAGCTGCCGCCGCAGCGCTTCTCGCACTACTTCGCTTTTCGTCCTCCCGGTGTCCTCAGCCAGAGAGTCGAGGGCGCCGGCGAGATCGTCAGGAACCGATACGGAAAGAAGACGACTCATATGAAAACATCATATCCGACTCCATGAATCCTGAGGGAATCCTCTTGTCGGGCGCTTAAAGCGGGATCGGGTCGGCGGCGCCGGCGCCGAAACGGCGGCGCGCGGCCTCGAGCAGTGGGCCGAGGGCGGGGTCGGAGAGGGAGCCGTGGCGGCGCAGCAGCTCGAGCACTTCGCGGCGGGCTTCCATCAGCAGCGGGCCGTCGTCGGGCAGCTTGGCGACGGCGAAGCGGGGCAGGCCGCTCTGGCGCGTGCCGAGGATCTCCCCCTCGCCGCGCAGTTCGAGGTCGATCTCGGCGAGCTTGAAGCCGTCGCTCTCGTTCGCCACGGCCTGCAGCCGCTTCTGCGCCAGCTCGCCTGCCTCTTCGGCGAAGAGCAGGCACTGGCTCGGGTGCTCGCCGCGGCCGACGCGGCCGCGCAGCTGGTGCAGCTGTGAGACGCCGAAGCGCTCGGCCCCCTCGATGACCATCACGGTCGCGTTGGCGACGTCGATCCCGACCTCGATCACCGTGGTCGAGACCAGGACGTCGGTCTCGTGGGCGGCGAAGACCCGCATCGCCTCGGCCTTGTCGTCGGAGCGCATCTGCCCGTGCAGGAGCCCGACGCGGAAGTCGCGCAGCTCGCCCGCGCGCAGCCGCTCGGCCTCGACCGCGGCCGCTTTACCGGCGACTTTCTCCGACTCGCCGACCAGCGGGCAGACGACGAAGGCCTGCCGCCCCTCCCGCAGCTGCTTGCGCAGGAACTTGAAGGCTTCGCCGCGCTGCTCTTCGGAGACGAGGTGGGTCGAGACCGGCTGCCGCCCCGCCGGCAGCTCGTGCAGGGCGGTGGTGTCGAGGTCGCCGTAGGCGGTCAGCGAGAGGGTGCGCGGGATCGGCGTCGCGGTCATGTGGAGGACGTGCGGCGCCATCCCCTCCACCCCCTTCTCGTCCAGCGCCCGCCGCTGCGAGACCCCGAAGCGGTGCTGCTCGTCGACGACGCAGAGGCCGAGGCGGGCGAACTCGACGGCCGGCTCGATCAGCGCGTGGGTTCCCAGGATCAGTCCCAGCTCGCCGCTGGCGAGCTGGTTCAGGGCCTGGCGACGGATCGGCGCCGGCGTCGCTCCCGTCAACAGAGAAAAGGGAATCGCCTCTTCGGCGAGCAGCCTGCCGAGGGTGATCGCGTGCTGCTCGGCCAGCGTCTCGGTCGGCGCCATCAGCACCGCCTGGTGGCCGGCTTCGAGCGCCCGCAGCATCGAGTAGACGGCGACGACGGTCTTGCCGGAGCCGACCTCGCCCATCAGCAGCCGCTGCATCGGCTCGCCGGAGTCGAGGTCGCCCTCGATCTCGTCGAAGGCCTCGAGCTGGTCGCCGGTCGGCTCGAAGGGGAGCGAGTCGAGCCAGCGGGCGACGAGGTCGCCGGGCTTGCCAAAGCGGGGTGCTGGGCGCGCGGTGCGGTGAGTGCGCTTGCGGGTGGCAAGCAGGGCTTGGTGGAGGAAGAGCTCTTCGAACGCCAGGCGCTC
>DASUWV010000049.1:0-2214 GCA_036378275.1 Solirubrobacterales bacterium
CGCCGCTCGCACGCCTCGGCCCTCGATCTCGACGATCGGCCCCGCGAGCGCGAACCAACCGAAGAACAGGATCCCGGGGGCTATCAACAGCACGAGGCCGATCCCGGTGCCGACCCCGAACAGGAGGTCCACGGCGATCAGGCGTCCGTAGGAGAGCTGGCGCGCGATCGCGCGCAGCGACGGCGGCGGGGAGTCCTCGCCCTGGCGCATGGCGAGGCCGACGGCGCCGGCGTAGAACACCTCCCCGAGGAGGGTGGTCACCGCCTGCGCCAGGAATCCCGCGAGCAGACCGAGCGTGGCGAGGTCGAAGACTTGGTCCCCGCTCTCGACGCGCAGCTCGTGGATCCGGTTCGCGAGTGCATCGAGAAAGCCCAGCGGCACGAACACGACGGCGCCGAGCAGGAGCAGGTAGCCGGCGCGCCGCCAGGAGGCCCTTGCGGTGCGGGCGTAGATGTCTCGGGCCTTCACTGAGTGGCGACCCTATCCGCGCCCCGGGCGCCGCTACGCTGCGCCGGTGCTCACCGGCAAGCGGATCCACATCCTGGCGCTCGCCGCGATCGCGGCAGCCGCTCTCACCGGCTGCGGCGGAGGGGGCGGGAGCAGCACGTCGACTACCGCGAGCGCGGGGGCGCTCTCGAAGCAGGAGTTGATCGCCAAGGGCGATGCGATCTGCCAGCAGGCCCGCGAGCAGTTCCAGCAGCTGCAGCAGAACCCGCCGACGACCGCTGAGGACGCGGCGGCGCTGACGCAGAAGCTGATCGACATCACGGAGAGCGAGTTGAGCCAGTTGCGCCAGCTCACACCTCCGGCATCGGCCGAATCCAGCATGGACGACTACCTGAAGGCAATGGAGAAGAACGTCGAGGTCCTCAAGCAGGGGTTGAAGGCGGCGCAACAGGGCGACGCCACGGGGTATGCGGAGGCGCAGGCGAAGACGGTCAGCCAGCAGGTGGAGCGCCTCCAGCTCGCCCGCTCGGTGGGGTTCAACGAGTGCAGCCGGCCCGCAGGCACGGCTCCCTCGGGCTCGGGCGGCTAGCGGCGCTTCAGCGACAGGCGCCGGCGCGCGGATCGACGCGTTGCCAGCCAGCCGAACCCGATCGCCATCGCCAGGTTCCCGGCGCCGGCGAGCCACAGCCCGGCCCTTGCCCCGGGTCGGGTGAACGCGGCCGAGCGGGACCAGAGGATGTCCGTGGCCAGCTCCGTGCCACGAAGCCACGCGAGCGCCCACCAGTCCTCGGGCCGGTCTCGCATCTCCGCGACGGCGTGGGCGGCGGCGAAGGTGAGCCAGACCGGGCCGCTGCGGCGAAACAGGTGCCTCGCGTCGTCGGAGGGCCGCTCGTGTCCCAGCACGGCGAGGGTCGCGTCGGGTGCGAACATCGCGCCCGTTCCCAGCGCTAGGTCGAACGCGATCATGTTTCGGTTGGTGGCGCGGAAGGCCGATTCGAGGTCCATCGGCGGCCGATCCAACCACATCCCGTTGCAGAATTCATCCAGCTAGCAGGGAAAGCCGCCGGAGGGGCGAATCAACCGGCCGTGAGCAAGACGGCCACGAAGTCTCGTCCAACTCAGTCGCGTTCTCGGGGGGCCCAGGCAAGGCCCCGCCGCAACGGGCGGCCCGCCCGCCAGAACGGCAAGACGCTCTCGGGGTACATCACCGAGCGCTTCGACGAGTTCTCCCGGTCCCAGAAGGACGTCGCCCGCTACATCGTCGACCACCTCGACGAGGCGGCCTTCCAGACGGCGGAGGAGCTCGCCCGCCGCGCCAGCACTTCCTCCTCGACCGTCGTGCGCTTCTCGCAGGCCCTCGGCTTCGAGGGCTATCCGGAGCTTCAGCAGGCGGCGATCGAGGAATACCGCAACCGCGTCGATGAGCAGAACGGCGCCGGCCAGCTGTTCGACTTCGACCACTCCGCGTTCGAGTCCTCGCTGGCCGCCGACCACACGAACGTGGAGGACACGGCTCGCAACCTTACCCGCGAGCAGGTCGAGGCCTGCGTCTCGGCGCTCGGCTCGGCGCACCGCGTGATGATCGTCGGCGTCGACCAGATGGCCTTCTTCGCCAGCTACCTGCGCCACCTCCTGGCGTTGCTCGACATCCGCGCCGAGGTGATCGCCAGCCCGCGCCAGGACTCCATCACCCGGCTCAGCCGGGTCGACGAGGACACCCTGGTCATCGCCTTCTCCGCCGGCCGCACTCATCCCCTGGTGGTCAGG
>DASUWV010000050.1:0-25679 GCA_036378275.1 Solirubrobacterales bacterium
GCGCGCGTAGCCGGCGAGGCTGAGCAGGGCGCCGTCGCGGTGGTCGGGAGGGGAGTGGCGGGAGAGGTAGGTCGGCTGGTCGATCCCGAGCGCGAACCTGCGGGTCCGCCGCGGCAGGCGCCGCAGGCCGAGGTCGAGCACGCTCACCTCGACCGCTGGCCCGGGCGCTGGCGGAGCCTTCTCGCCGAGCAGCTTCGCGACTGCGTCGGGTCCCCCGGCGGCGAGGACGAGGACGTCGGCGTGCAGCGTCTCCTCGTCGAGCGCCACGGTCCAGCCGCCGGCCTCGGCGTGGAGGAGCCGGGCCGCGGCGTGGGTCCGCAACGCCACGCCCGCCCGCGCGGCCTTGCCGGCCAGCGCGTCCACCAGCGACTGCCAGCCGCCCTCCAGGTAGCGGACGCCCGGGGAGAGGCCGAGCTTGAGCTGGGTGGCCGCCACGTCGGCGCTGAGCGAGTCCTGGTCGGCGACGAAGGTCGTGACCCGCACCAAAGCCGCCGCGGAGGCGCGAGCGCTCGCGGACGGCAGGGTCCGCTCGAGCCACTCGGTGGTCGAGAGCCCGCGCAGCTCCTCCGGCCGGCCGCGCAGGACCGGCCCCAGCAGGCGGGTGAGGCCGAGGAGGCCGCCGGGCGAGCGCCTCGCCTTCCCGTCCCGGACGAAGACAGAATTCGGCGAGGCAGGGTTCCACCACTCGGGCTCGATGCCCATCGCCCGCAGCTCGCGCATCGCCGGCCCGCCGGCATACAGCGCGTGCGGCCCCTGGTTGAGGACGAACCCGCCGCGCCGCTCCGACGCCGCCCGCCCGCCCAGGTTGGCGCCGGCCTCGAGCAGCGTCGTCTCCACGCCGCCCTCGGCCAGCCGGATCGCGGCGACGAGCCCAGCCGGCCCACCGCCGATGACTATGGCCTTCTTAGAAGTGTTCATGCCTCCTAGACGAGAAAGCATGGCGCGTTGTGACAGCTGCGGGGACAGAGCGCGCGGTAGGGAGGGGTCGGGCATCCCCTTCTCTCAACTTTTTCGGTGGATTGCCTTCAGCCGTCCGAGAAGCCGACACCGAAAAAGTACAAGCCGTTCAGGGGACGCCCGACCCCTCCTATGCAGCTAGTTCCGGCAACGGTGCGGCGGCATCTGGTCCCTGAAAGAGACCGCGGCTCGGCTACTGGGTTAGAAGCGCGGGCGTTCGGTGGGCACGCCGCGCAGAAGTCTCGAAAGCTCAGTTTCGGTAATTGCTGGAGCTCGCGCAACCTTCGCAGCTAGGCGAAGGCGCTGAGAAGCTTGAGCGGCGCGGACCTGTCGCATCGTCTTGACGCCCTTCTCTTGGTTGCAGTGGAGATGGGCTAGCTGCTGATTGGAGATTGCGTATTTCGCGCCGCCCTTGGATTTCGCTTGGCGATGATCAATGGTGGGCCTATCGGGATGAAAGAACTGGTGCCTGAGGTTCCAGTTCACCCAGCCGCCGCAGATCTGGCAGATGGCCATGTCCCGGACATAGACCTCGGCTAGCCGATCTTGGTGGACGTAGGGTCGCCCCCTCGCCTTTCGCAAGGGTTTGCGCTTGACCCGCAGGGACGTATTCGCGGTCGACTGCATCAAGGCCATGGTAATCGGCGATCCGGCGCTAACCAGGGGTCTCTAGCTGGCCCTCTGTCCAGCTGTCAGCTATGAGTTCCGTGGTTCCTTTGTCGTGTATGGCCGGACAAAGGAACCACGCTTTGTTGGAGAGGGAGCGGGTGCCCCTCCGATGGAGGCTTTGGGTCAAGCTGCCGGAGCTCGGTGGTCCCGCCGGAGACATACGGTCTCCAGCGGAGGGGCACCGCTCCCTGAACGACTCAGCTGCGGTACTTGCTGCGCTTCTTGGGATACGTGCGGAAGGCGTGGTCCCAGATCGGGGAGGAGACGCCGTAGCCGTAGCGGTGGTCCTGGAAGTGGTGGCGCATGTGGTGTTCGCGCAGCTGCTTGCCGAAGCTCGTCCTAGGGACGAAGTGGTGGACGTAGTAGTGGGTGTAGTCGTAGCCGAGGTAGCCGAGGATGAAGCCGCCGAAGACGGGGAAGGCGGCGTCGCCGAGGATCGCGTAGAAGCCGAGGAAGAAGAGCGCCGCCAGCGGGATCGAGACCGACGGCGGCATCACCAGCCGCATCTTGTCGTTGGGGTGGTCGTGGTGGACCCCGTGGATGATGAAGTGCATGCGCCGGCCGAAGGCGTTGTCGGGCTCCCAGTGGAAGACGAGCCGGTGCAGCCAGTACTCGGTCAGCGTCCAGACGCCGACGCCGGCCAGGGTCAGCAGCGCCAGCTGCCACCAGGACCAGCCGCGGTCAGCCCCGATCCACTCCATCGCCACGATCACCGGGACGAAGATCACAGCCGGAATCGCCGGGTGGACGCGGGAGAAGAAGTTGAGGAATTCGCTCTTGAAAAGCGGGGGAGAAGCGGAGAGCTTCTCCGTGCGGGAATGACCCTCCATCCGGACCCATGTTAGCGACGCCGGCCGGTGCTCCCGCAAAGCGCGCAGAAGCTGTGACGGAGCTGTTTCAAAGTCGTGGCGATTTGCGGAAACGGCCCTCGCGACTACCCGGCGACGGTGCAAACATGCCTGCCGTGCCGCGCAAGCCGAAGCCGCCGACGTGTGAGGACTGCTATTTCCGCAAAAACCTCCTCTGCGCCCTGGAGTTGAACGAGACCTGCACCACCTTCCGCCCGAACCGACCAGAGGGCCTCGTCCCGCCCCGCCAGCCGGTCCTGCTGATGCGCGCTCCCCGTTGGCAATCCCGCCCCGCCTGATCAACTTCCCTGCCAGCGGGGTATTTTTCCGTCAATGCCCCAGCGCGACCTGTTCGCAGACTTCGCCCGCATGCGCCGCGAGATGGACCAGGTGATGGGCGACACCTGGAGCCGCACCCGCTACGTCACCCGCCGCGCCAGCGGCTTCTCGCCGAACGTCGACGTCTACTACTGCGGAGACCCGCAGCGGGCGATCGTCAAGGTCGACCTCGCCGGCGTCGAGCTGAGCCAGGTCGGGATCGAGGTCAGCAGCCGCCACCTGGCGATCAGCGGCGAGCGCCACGTGCAGGAGAGCGAGGGCCGCGTCTACCAGCAGATCGAGATCCCCTCCGGCCAGTTCCGCCGCGTCGTCGAGCTCCAGGTCGAGGTCGACGCCGACCGCGCCAGCGCCACCTACGAGGAGGGGATCCTGCGGATCGACCTGCCGCTCCGCGACCCCGAGGCGACCACGCGACGCGTCCCGATCGACCGCGGCTGATGGAGGGCGCACCGGTCCTGGAGGTGGTCGACGCTCCGCTCGAGGCGGACGACGCGATCCTGGCGGGCGCGCCGCTGCCCGACGCGCTGCCGGTGCTGCCGCTGCGCGACACCGTCGCCTTCCCCGAGACGCTGGCGCCGCTGGCGGTGGGCCAGGAGCGCTCGATCCACCTCGTCAACGACGTCCTCGGCGCCAGCCGGATGCTGGCGATGGTCGCCTCCAGGGACCCCGAGAACGAGGTGCCGGGGCCCGACGACCTCTACGACGTCGGCGTCGTCGGCGCCGTCGCCCGGATGGTGAAGGTCCCCGACGGCAGCCTCCGCATCCTCGTCCAGGGGATGCAGCGGGTGAAGCTCGGCTCCTACGTTGCCGAGCAGCCCTACATGGTCGCCCGCATCACCGAGATGCCCGACGTGGTCGAGGAGAGCGCCGAGCTGGAGGCGCTCAGCCGCAACGTCCAGCGCACCTTCATGGAAATCGTCGAGCAGATCCCCTACCTGCCGGAGGAGCTGCAGATGGCGGTCGCCAACATCGACGACCCCTCGACCCTCAGCTACCTGATCGCCGGGGCGCTGCGGATCGGCACCGAGGAGAAGCAGACGCTGCTGGAGGAGGTGGACCTCGGCAGGCGGCTGCGCCACCTCTCGCGCATCCTCGCCCGTGAGCTCGAGGTGGTCCAGCTCGGCACCCAGATCCAGTCGCAGGTGCAGTCGGAGATCGACAAGGGGCAGCGCGAGTTCGTCCTCCGCCAGCAGATGAAAGCGATCCAGGACGAGCTCGGCGAAGGCGACGAGCAGCAGGCCGAAGTCAGCGAACTGCGGGAGAAGATCGAGGCCGCCGAGCTGCCCGAGCACGCCCTCAAGGCCGCCGAGCGTGAGCTCGCGCGCCTGGAGAAGCTGCCGCCCGCCGCCGCCGAGCACGGCGTCATCCGCACCTACCTGGAGTGGCTGACCGAGCTTCCGTGGTCTGTCGAGACCGAGGACGACCTCGACATGCGCCACGCCCGCGAGGTCCTCGACGCCGACCACTACGACCTGGAGAAGGTCAAGGACCGGATCCTCGAGTACCTGGCGGTGCGCAAGCTCAACCCGTCCTCGCCCGGCCCGATCCTCTGCTTCGCCGGCCCGCCCGGGGTCGGCAAGACCAGCCTCGGCAAATCGATCGCCCGGGCGCTCGGCCGCAAGTTCGAGCGGATCTCCGTCGGCGGCGTCCGCGACGAGGCCGAGATCCGCGGCCACCGCCGCACCTACATCGGCGCCATGCCCGGGACGATCGTCCGCGCCCTCCGCGACGCCGGCACCCGCAACCCCGTCTTCATGATCGACGAGATCGACAAGATGGGCGCCGACTTCCGCGGCGACCCCGCCTCGGCGATGCTCGAGGTGCTCGACCCGGCCCAGAACGACAGCTTCCGCGACCACTACCTCGACCTCGAGTTCGACCTCTCCGACGTCGTCTTCATCGCCACCGCGAACGTGCTCGACACGATCCCGGGGCCGCTGCTCGACCGAATGGAGACGATCGAGCTCGCCGGCTACACGCTGGAGGAGAAGCGCCACATCGCCCGCCGCTACCTGGTCCGCCGCCAGATCGAGGCCAACGGGCTGAAGCCCTCGCAGATCGAGTTCGCCGACGCGGCGCTGACGGCGATCATCGAGGAGTACACGCGCGAGGCCGGGGTCCGCAACCTCGAGCGCGAGATCGGCACCGTCTGCCGCAAAGTCGCCCGCCAGGTGGCCGAGGGCAAGGTCAAGGGCAAGGTGCGGATCTCGGGCAAGAAAGCGCGCGAGCTGCTCGGCCGCCGCCGCGTCTTCGCCGAGCAGCGCCGCCGCACCAAGGCCCCCGGCGTCGCCACCGGCCTCGCCTGGACGCCGGCCGGCGGCGACGTCCTCTTCATCGAGGCGACCTCGATGCCGGGCTCGGGAAAGCTGACGATCACCGGCCAGCTCGGCGAGGTGATGAAGGAGTCGGCGCAGGCGGCGCTCTCCTACGTGCGGGGGCATTACCGCGAGATCGCGCCGAAGCTCGCCGACGACTGGTTCGCCGAGCACGACGTCCACATCCACGTCCCCGCCGGCGCCGTGCCCAAGGACGGTCCCTCGGCGGGGGTGGCGATGACCGTCGCCCTCTCCTCGCTGATCAGCCGCCGCCCGGTCCGCAACGACGTCGCGATGACGGGGGAGGTGACGCTGACCGGGCAGGTGCTGCCGATCGGCGGCGTCAAGGAGAAGTCGCTGGCGGCGCAGCGGGCGGGGATCAAGAAGGTGATCGTGCCCTCGCGCAACGAGGCCGACGTGGCGGAGATCCCCGAGCACGAGCGCGGCAGCCTCGAGTTCGTCTACGTCGACGAGGTCTCCCAGGCCCTCGACGCCGCTCTCTCCTAGATGGAGGCGGCGAGTCTCCCGCGGGGCGGCGGCCGGTCGGTCCTCGCTGGGGTTGCCGAGGGGGTGCGCTCGCGATCGCGCGCCTTCTGGATCGTCGCCGGCCTGACCGCGCTCGGCGCCGTGCTCCGCTTCGCCACCCTCGGCCTGCAGAGCTACCACCACGACGAGGTCGTCACCGCCAGCCGGGTGCTGCGGGTCGGCTTCCTCCACGCGATGAACGCGGTCGGCTTCAGCGAGTCGGCGCCGCCGCTCTACTACGCGCTCGCCTGGGTCTGGACCCAGATCACCGGGACCGCCCCGTGGGGGTTGCGCTCGCTCTCGGCGCTGGCGGGCGTGCTGACGATCCCGGTCGCCTACCTCATCGGCCGCGAACTGCGCGGCCGCCGCACCGGCCTTGTCGCCGCGGCGCTGGTCGCCGTCAACCCGATGCTGCTCTGGTACTCGCAGGAGGCGCGGGCCTACGCCCTGCTCGCGCTCTTCTGCGCCCTCTCTCTCTATTACTGCGTGCGGGCGCTGCGGATCGATGCCGGCGAGCCGGGGAGCGGGAAGCGTGACCTCGTCCTCTGGGGCGTCTTTTCCGCCCTTGCCCTCGCGACCCACTATTTCGCCGCCTTCCCCCTCGCCGCCGAGCTGGTCCTGCTGCTGCGCCGGCGCGGCCGCGCCACCTGGGCGGGGATCTGGATCGTCGCTCTCACCACCCTCGCGCTGGCGCCGCTGGCGATCCACCAGATGTCCTACGGCCACGCCGAGTGGATCGGCAGGTTCAGCCTCGGCCACCGGCTCTGGGAAACCGGGGCGACCTTCGTCAGCGGCGAGACCGGCGACATCATCGGCGGCCCCGAGCGCCCCACGCTCGCGTTCGTGCCGATGGCGCTGGTCCTGGCCGCTTTCGCGCTGCTCGCCTGGCGCGGCAGGCGGGAGGAGAAGCGGGCCGCCACAGTGCCGCTCGCGGTCGCGGGGCTGACGATCGGGGTGCCGCTGCTGCTGGCTCTGATCTCGACCAGCAAGGATTTCGTCCTCGCCCGCAACCTGCTGCCGGCGCTGGTCCCGATCCTGCTCGCCGTCGCCGTCGCCGTCGCCCTGGCCGTCGAGCGGGCGCGGCGGCTGGGCGCGCTCATCGCCGCCGGCCTGGTCGCCTACTCCCTCGCCTTCTGCGTCTGGGTCAGCGCCGACGAACAGCTGCAACGGCCCGACTGGAACACCGTGGCCGACCATCTCGGCGAACCGGAAGCGCCGCGGGCGACCGTGCTCTGGACCCTCGGCGAGGCGTCGCTCCGCTACTACCTCTCGACCGGCGCGATCCAGCTCAAGCCCTCGGAAGGCTACGACTGGCTGGTCGGCGAACTCGCCTTCGTCTCCGACGGCGCCGCGCCGCCCCCGCCGCGCCGCCTGCTCGGCCCCGGTTTCCGCCAGGTCGCCTACGAAGACCTCGGCCGCCTCTCGATCCGCCGCTACCGCCTCGCCGGCAGCGGTCTGGCGCCGCTGCGCCTGCGGGAGCTGCGCGAGGCCCCGCTCAGCTGGCGCACTAACGGCGTCCTCCTGGACGGTGTTGGGCCCGGCTGACCGTGACCTGCGCATGTCGGCGTCCTCGGTCGCTCGCGTGCAGAGCACGCCACGCTCCCTGCGTCCTTGACCTGCTTGGTCACGCTCACCCGGGGTAGGGTTATCCTGGGAACTGCCACGGAATCCATGAGGAGAGAGGTATGAGCAAGACCAAAGCGGAGCGTGCCGGTGACATCTACGAGACTGCTCGCGAAAACCCCTACGTGCAGCGCCTGATCGAGGACGAAGACCTGCGCGAAAGCCTCAAGGACGCTTTCGAAGCCTCGAAGCGGGCCTACGGCCGCGCGACCGGCAACGGCAAGGGCACGGTCAAGGCGGTGACCAGCGACAAGAAGGTCCAAAAGGAACTGCGCAAGGCTGCCGAGAACCTGCAGGAAGTCTCCGAGCGCCTGCGGGCGCCGAAGAAGCGAAAGGCGGGGCTGGGCCGGCTGCTCCTGATCGCCATCGTCGGCGCGGTGATCGCGCTCGCCGTCAGCGAGGACGCCCGCAAGGCGGTGCTCGACGCGTTGTTCGGCGCCGAAGAGGAGTTCGAGTACACCTCGACGACCTCGATTAACGGGTCCTGAGCAGAGCATAAGCTAGGGCTGGATGGAGGCGGCGACCAAAGAGCGCGAACTCAGCGGCGACAAGGCGCAGCGCATCGTCGACGCGATGCGCGACTCCGTGGCGAGCCGCGGCGCCGCCGGTTCCACCTTCGAGCACGTCGCCCGCGAGGCGGGGGTCAGCCGTGGCCTCCTCCACTACTACTTCGGGACCAAGGAGCGGCTCCTGGTCGAGGTGGTGCGGCGCGACACCGAGCTGCGGACCGAACGGCTCGACGAGCGGCTGGAGGGCGCGAAGTCGGTCGACGACGTGCTCGAGGCGCTCGTCGCCAGCCTCACCGACGTCCTCGACAACGAACCGGGCTTCTTCCTCCTCCTCTTCGAGCTGTTCAGCGCCGGCCGCCGCAACCCCGACATCCAGAAGGAGGTCGGCCAGCTCTTCGAGAAGACCCGTTCGCACGTCGCCGACGTGCTGCGCAGCAAGGAAGAGGAGGGGGTGCTGAGCCTCCGCTTCGCCGCCGAGGACGTCGTCTCCTACCTCTTCGCGCTGGGCGACGGGTTCGCCCTCCAGGTCCTCTCCGACCCCTCGCGCGACAGCGCCGGCGCCTTCGCCGTCGGCGCCGCCTCGGCGCGCTACCTGCTCGCCTCCGAGTAAGAGCTCAGAGCCAGCCGGCGCGCTTGAAGCGCCAGTAGAGGAAGAGGCAGATCGCCAGCATCGCCCCGACCACGAGGGGGTAGCCGAAGCTCCAGCGCAGCTCGGGCATGTGGCGGAAGTTCATCCCGTAGATGCCGGCGATCATCGTCGGCACCGCGGCGATCGCGACCCAGGCCGAGATCTTGCGCATGTCTTCGTTCTGCCGCACCGAGACCTGGGTCAGGTTCGCTTCCAGGGCGCGGTCGAGCAGCTGGCGGAAGCCTTCGATCCGGGTGCTGACCCGGCGCAGGTGGTCTTCGACGTCGCGGAAATACTCGTGCAGGTCGGCCGGGATCGCGGCGTGATCGCCGGCGCAGAGCTCTTCCAGCGCTTCGCCCAGCGGCACCGTCGCCGCCTGGAACTCGAGCACCTCGCGCTCAAGCCGGTAGATCCGCTCGGTCGGGTTGTGGCCCGAGAAGACCTGCAGCTCGACTTCCCGCACGTCTTTGTCGAAGCCGTGGGCGGCCTCGATGTAGCGGTCGACGACGTGGTCGAGGATCGCGTAGAGGACCGCCCCGGAGCCGTGCTTGAGGAGGTCGGGCCGTTCCTCCAGGCGCTTGCGGACGGGGCCGAGGTCGCCGTCGCCGTGGCGGACGGTGATGACGAAGTCGGGGTCGACGAAGACCGAGATCTCCCCGAGCTCGATCACCTCTTCGGGGTCGACGTACCGGGCGGTTTTGACGACGACGAGAAGGGTGTCGCCGTACTCCTCGACCTTCGGCCGCTGGTGCGCCCGAACCGCGTCCTCGGCCGCGAGCTCGTGCAGCCCGAACTCGCCGGCGACAGCGGCGAACTCCTCCTCCTCCGGCTCGAACATCCCAAGCCAGACGAACTTCCCGTCCTCGTGGGCGGTGTCTCCCGCCCGCTCCAGCGAGAGCTTCCCCTCTCGCCGCCTGCCGTCCGCGTAAGCCGCGCAATCGACGATCATGGGGAAAGTATGGCGTTC
Source organism: Solirubrobacterales bacterium (assembly GCA_036378275.1). Taxonomy (GTDB): domain Bacteria; phylum Actinomycetota; class Thermoleophilia; order Solirubrobacterales; family 70-9; genus VAYN01. The sequence continues at coordinate 9,381 of DASUWV010000050.1, forward strand.
GGAGTGACGGCACTCACAGACTCGACCCCGGAGGCGCGGGACGCTGCCGGGAGGTGAGCAGCTGACCAGGAGGCCCGGCATGAGAGACGCGATGAACCGACTTGCGCAGTTCCTGGGGAGGCGGCGCCGGTGGGTCCTCGCCGCCTGGGTTCTGATCGTGGCTCTGGCGCTCCCTTTCGCCTCTAAACAGACCGACCACCTGACCGGCGGCGGCTTCGACGTTCCCGGCAGCCAGTCGATGAAGGTGAGCGAAGCGCTGCAGGAAGACTTCGGCTCGCAGGCCGACGGGATCGCGGTGGTGCTGAAGGCGGCGCCTGGGGCGAGCGCGGCGCAGCGGGACGCGGCGGTCGCGCGGGTCCGGAGCCAGGTGGCGAAGCTCCACGAAGTCACCTTGCCTGCGGGCGTGGCCGCGGGGGCGCGCCGGGCGCTGCGGCGCGAAGACGTGGTCGTGGTGCCGCTGCGCAGCGACCTCTCTTCGGACGAGCTGATCGACCCGGCGGCGACGCTGCGCGAAGACCTCAGCCCGGGGGACTCGGCCGGCGCGGTGACGCCCTACCTGGTCGGGCAACCGACGATCTGGGCCGGGATGCAGGAAATCTCCAAGGAAGACCTGAAAAGCGCCGAGTCGAGCGGCTTCCCGCTCGTCGCGATCATCCTCCTCGTCGTCTTCGGCTCGCTGGCGGCGGCGGTACTGCCGCTGGCGCTCGGCTTCGTCAGCGTGCTGGTGACCGGCGCGCTGATCTACTTCATCTCGCTGCAGATGACGACCTCGGTCTTCGTCACCAACATGGCCTCGATGATCGGGATCGGCGTCGCCGTCGACTACTCGCTCTTCATCCTCGCCCGCTACCGGGAGGAGCGCGAAGCCGGCCGCGACAAGAACGCGGCGCGGGCGCGGGCGCTCTCGACCTCGGGCCTCGCCGTCACCTTCTCCGGGATGGCGGTGATCATCTCCCTCGCCGGGCTGTGGATGGTCGACAACCAGGCGCTGCGCTCGATGGCGCTCGGGGCGATGACCGTGGTCGCGGTCTCGATCCTCACCGCGACGACGCTGCTGCCGGCGCTGATCGCGATGCTCGGCGACCGCGTGCTGCCGGGCGGCGTCGTCGGCAAGGTCGAGGGCTTCTTCCGCCGACGCTTCTACCGGCGGCGCACCGCCGAGCAGCTGGCGGCCGAGCACAACCGCTTCTGGCGCGCCTGGACGGCGCGCGTGATGGCACATCCGTGGACGGCGATCATCGGCGTCGCCACCGTGCTCCTGCTGCTGGCGAGCCCGCTGCTCTCGATGCAGACCGGGACTGAAGCGCTGGCGCAGTTCCCGAAGCACAGCGACGTCCGGGTCGGCAGCGAAATCGCCTCCCGGCAGCTCGGCGGCGGCACCGACCCAGTCCAGATCGTCGCCGCCTTCGAAGGCAGCCCTGGCGCCGGAGGCAGGGCGGCGGTGGCCGGCTTCATGCGCGAACTCGAGGGGACGCGGGGAGTGGCCGCGGTGGCGCCGCCGACCTTCGCCGGCGACAGCGTCCTGATCCAGGCGACGCCGAAAGCCGGCAGCGAGTCCGACGCGGCGACGGCGCTCGTGCTACGGCTGCGCGACACGGTCGTGCCCGGCTCGGCGCTGGCGCAGCGGGCGGAAGTCAATGTCGGTGGCGAGACCGCGCGCAGCCACGACGTCCGCCACCAGATCGGCGGCTCGATGTGGAAGATCGTCCTCTTCGTCCTCTCCCTCAGCTTCCTCGTCCTGATGGTGATGCTGCGCTCGCTGCTGCTGCCGCTGAAGGCGGTGCTGATGAACCTGCTCTCGATCGGGGCCGCGTTCGGGGTCCTCGTCGCGATCTTCCAGTGGGGCTGGCTCGACGGCTTTCTCGGCTTCGAAAGCCAGGGGGCGCTGGACACGATCAACGTGCCGCTGATCTTCGCCGTCGTCTTCGGCCTCTCGATGGACTACGAGGTGTTCCTGATGTCGCGGATCCGCGAGCGCTACATGCTCCACGGCGACAACGAGCGCGCCGTCGCCGAGGGCCTCTCCACCAGCGCCCGCACGATTTCCTCGGCGGCGCTGATCATGACCGCAGTCTTCGCCGTCTTCGTCCTCACCGGCGTCCCCTCGATCAAGGAGCTCGGCCTCGGCTGCGCCGTCGCGATCGCTCTTGACGCCACCCTCGTCCGCCTCATCCTCGTCCCGGCGGCGATGAAGCTGATGGGCCGCTGGAACTGGTGGATGCCCCCCTGGCTCGACCGTGCCCTGCCCGACCTCAGCTTCGAGGGCGGCGAGCGGGAGCCGGAGCCGGCTAAGGCGTAGCCGCAGAAAGCGCCTCCGGCTTTTGGCACAGCCGGGTGGGGCAAGAATCGGAAGCGCTTAGGATGCGCGGGTGAGCCAAGGTGGAGACGAGCTTGCCTTTGCCGCCGCGGCGCGGCAGGCGGAGATGGTGCGGAAGGGCGAGGTCTCGGCGACCGAGCTGGTGGGGCTGTACCTGGACCGGATCCGGCGGCTCGATCCTCAGCTGAACGCGTTCCGAATCGTGCTCGGCGAGCGGGCGATGCTCGAGGCCGAGCAGGCGGAGGCGCGGGTGCGGGCGGGGGAGGAGCGGCCACTGCTGGGGGTGCCGATCGCGTTGAAGGACACCGTCGACCTGGCGGGGGAGCTGACGACGTTCGGGACCGATGCCTTCCCGCATCCCGCTGCGCGGGACGGGGAGATGGTGAAGCGGCTGCGCGAGGCCGGCGCGATCGTGGTCGGCAAGACGAACCTGCCCGAGCTGGCGATGTTCGGCTTCACCGAGTCGGCCACCTACGGCGTCACCCGCAACCCCTGGGACGGACAGCACACGCCGGGCGGCTCGAGCGGCGGCTCCGGCTCGGCGGTCGCCGCCGGCCTGGTCCCGATCGCCTCCGCCTCCGACGGCGCCGGCTCGATCCGTATCCCCGCCGCCTGCTGCGGCCTCTTCGGCCTGAAGCCGCAGCGCGGCCGGATCTCGCTCGACCCCTTCATCGAACACTGGAACGGGCTCTCGGTGAACGGCTGCCTCAGCCGCACCGTCCTCGACACCGCCCTCTGGCTCGACGTCGTCAGCGGCGGCTCGGAGGAGCCGGGAGCGCCGCCGCTGCCGGAGCGCCCCTTCGTCGAGGCCGCGCAGATGCCGCCCGGGCAGCTGCGGATCGCCTTCACGACGAAGCCGCCGCCCTCGGCGATCCCGCCCCGCGTCGACGACGAGGCCAAGGGCGCGGTCGCCTCGATGGCCGAGACGCTGCGCTCGCTGGGGCACCAGACCGCCGAGCAGGCGCCGGACTGGGGGATGATCGGCAACAACATGATCCCCCGCTACCTGCGCGGCGGCGCCGAAGACGTGGCGGTGACGCCGGAGCCGCAGCGGCTCGAACGCCGCGCCCGGGGTTTCGGCCGGCTCGGGCGGATGATCCCCGAGCCGGTCTTCCGGAACGCGCTGAAGGGGCAGGCCGCCGACGCCGAGCGCGTCAACGCGATCTTCCACTCCCACGACCTGCTGATGACGCCGGTGATGGGCGGCACCGCGCCGCCGGTGCGCAAATGGGAGGGCATGGGCGCCCTGCGCACCGTGATCGGGATGGGCCGCTTCTATCCCTACTGCATCCCCTGGAACCACCTCGGCAACCCGGCGATGTCGGTGCCGGCCGGGTTCAGCCCCTCGGGCCTGCCCTTGGCGGTGCAGATCGTCGGCCGCCCCGGCGACGAGGCGACGCTGCTCTCGCTCGCCACCCAGATCGAGGCCGAGCGCCCCTGGGCGGACCGGCGCCCGCCGATCTCCTGAGCGCCCGGCGGCGCAGCGCTAGTTGAAGACCTTGCGCAGGCGGGCGATGTCGCGGAGCTTGCCGCGGGGGCGGATCCGGCGCTGCAGCATCATCTTCAGCCGGTCGGCGTCGGGCTTGCCGGAGGCGAGCCAGTCGGCCCAGCTCGCTTCGATCGTGACGTTCGGGCTGGGCGCTTCGCCGGGCTCGGCGCGGGTCGAGCCGTTGTCGAGGACGAGGTGCCACGGTTCGGCATCGGTGAAGCGCCACTGCAGGACGAATGGCGAGCCGTTGGCGGCGGCGGGGTCGGCGACGCGGCTGAGGATGTCGAAGTGGAGGCGTTGCAGCTCGGGCGACGCTTCGGGCGCCTTCGCGCCGGGATTGCCGACGACGCCGGCCATCAGCAGCTTCACCTGCTCGGCGGCGATCTCCTCCTCGGATTTGTCCGGGTCGAAGGGGAAGACCCCGGGGGGCATCTCCTCGGTTGGGTAGCCGATCGTCCGCCAGCGCTGCCGCACCAGTTTGAAGCCGAAGGCGATGATGTCCTCGATCGAGAAGCCGTAGCACTCGGTGTAGGAGCGGTCGAGGCCGGGGGGCGAGAAGACGCCGGGCATGTAGGGAAGGACTTCGCGCAGCAGCTCGACCACTGCGGCGCGGTTCTCCTCCCAGCCGGGCGCCCCCTCCTCGAGCACTTCGGAGAGGACCTTGACGCCGAAGCCGATGTGGCGCTGCTCGTCGCGGGAGACGTTCGCCATCCCCTCGCTGAAGCCGGGCATCGTGTCTTTCGAGGCGAAGAAGTCCTCGATGAAGTGCTGGCCGGGCTGGGCGAGGCTGCCCTCGACGATCAGGTGGTAGAGGGTGATCGCCTGCGCGAACTTCGCCACCGAGCGGTCCCTGCGCAGTTCCTCGGCCATCCGGTCGAGGCGGTCGAAGACGCCGCGGTAGCCCCAGTTCAGCTGCGGCAGGGTCGAGGACAGCGTCTGCTGCACCGAGGTGCCGCCGACCCCGATCACCTCTTTGAAGAAGCGGTGGAAGAAGATCGAGTGGCGCACCTCGTCGACCTGCTGGGTCGCCAGGAAGTAAGACTGCTCCTCGGTCGGCGCGGCGGTGACGTAGGGGGCGAGGGTGTCGGCGACCCGGTCCTCGCCGTAATAGAACATCGAGTAGATCCACATCGCCGAATGCCGCTGGATCTCGCTCAGGCCCTGCCAGCCTTCGAGGTCCTTCGACATGTCGATGTCGTAGGCGCTCCAGTTCCCCTGCTCCCAGCGGTGGTAGAGGTCCTCGTAGGTGATGTTGTCCATCAAGCGCTGGGAAGCGACGCTCATCTCGTCTCCTTTTGGTGTCGCATCTGGGGCACCGGCAGACTAGCGCGATCCTGGCCAGCTGGCCAGGATCGCGCCTGAGACCGGCAGGACTGCCGGAGAGGGTCTATTCCTTGACGAATTCGCGGACCTGTTTGTAGACCGTTTCGTCGCTCAGCAGAGCGAGGTGCGAGATGCACGCGGTTTTCGTGTTGGTCGCGCCGGTCAGGATCACGCTTTCGTCGGGATTGATGAATTCGTCGCAGGGCGACCACCAGGTCCCGTAGTTGACGGTGCCCGGGGTTTCGTCGCCGGCGTTCAGTTCGCCGAGGAATTTGGAGCCGATCCGCATCTCGACGCAGGAGGTTTCGAAGCAGATGTTGGCTGCTTCGGTGCCGTGGTTCGGGCCGCCCAGCGACACCCAGTCGTCGACCTTCGATTCGCCGCCGTCGAACTTGACGTACCAGCGGGTGTTGAGGCTGCCCATCGAGTGGGCGATGATGTCCACCTTCGAGGCGCCGGTGTTTTTCAGCAGCTGTTCGACGTGGGACTTGACTTCGGTCTCGGCGTCGATCTTGTTCGACTGGGCAGTGTTGTAGGTGTAGGCCATCAAATAGCTTTTCGGCCAGCCGTCTTTTTCGAACCTGGAGATCATCGTGTTCCAGTTCGAGGCGTTTCCGTTCCAGCCGTGGACGAAGAGGATCGGGTCGAGCGCCATCGAGGATGCGGGCGAGAGCGCCGCGCCGGTGATGCAGAGGGCGATCGCGGTGACGAACGCGGTCAGTCGTTTGCGAGCCATGTTCTTTACCTCCAAAAACGGCCCCGGCAATTGCCGGGGCCGAGGTCAGATGACTATTTGACGAATTCGCGGACCTGGGTGTAAACGGTGCTGTCAGTGGTCAAGGCGCTATGCGACAGGCACGCGGTTTTCGTGTTGGTCGCGCCGCTGAGGATCACGCTTTCGTCCGGGTTGATGATTTCGTCGCACGGCGACCACCAGGTGCCGTAGTTGACGATGCCGGGCGTCTCGTCGCCGGCGTTCAGTTCGGAGAGGAAGGTCGAGCCGACCCTCATCTCGACGCAGGCGGTCTGGATGCAGAGGTTTGCGGTTTCGGTGCCGTGGTTGGGGCCGCCGAGGGAGACCCAGTCGTCGACCTTCGATTCGCCACCGTCGAACTTGATGTACCAGCGGGTGTTGAGGCTCCCCATCGAGTGGGAGATGATGTCCACCTTGGTCGCACCGGGGTTGCTGCTCAGCAGGCTTTCGACGTGGGATTTGACTTCGGTTTCCGCGTCGATCTTGTTCGACTGCGAGGTGTCGTAGGTGTAGGCGCTCAGTTCGGATTTTTTGTAGCCGTCTTTTTCGAAGTTTTTGATCATCGTGTTCCAGAGCGATGCGCTCTCCGACCAGCCATGGACGAACAGGATCGGGTCATGTGCCGACGCGGTGGCCGGAACCGCGGCGGCGGCGCAAAGGGCCAACGCTGCGACAAACGCCATGAACTTCTTCTTCATGGTCTCTCCTATCGGTAGGAGCAGGCGCCTCCCTAGCGCGCTGCTTTAACGCCGCTGAGTATATAAGGAAACGTTGAGTTTCCTCAAACTTCAGGGGGGCGACTCGTGCTCTAGGCCGCGGCCGGCGCCTCGATCTCGCGCTTGAGGATCTTGCCGGTGGGCCCCTTCGGCAGGTCGTCGAGGAACCAGACGACGCGCGGGTACTTGTAGGCCGCGATCCGCTCCCGCACGTACTCGCTGATCTCCTGCGGCGAGAGCTCCTCGCCCTCGTGGAGGACGACCGCGGCGCCGATCTCCTCGCCCCACTCGTCGTGGGGAACCCCGACGACCGCGGCTTCGCGGATCTTCGGGTGCTCGTAGAGGACCTCCTCGACCTCGCGCGGGTAGACGTTGTAGCCGCCGCGGATGATCAGGTCCTTCTTGCGATCGACGATGAAGAAGTAGCCGTCCTCGTCGATCCGCGCCATGTCGCCGGTGTGGAACCAGCCGCCGCGCATCGCCTCCTCGGTCGCCTCGGGCCGCTGCCAGTAGCCCTTCATCACGTTGTGGCCGCGGATCACGATCTCGCCGACCTCGCCCTGCGGCACCCCCTCGTCGTCCTCGTCGACGACCTTCATCTCGACTTCCTCCAGCGGGGTGCCGATCGAGCCCGGCTTGCGCGGCCGGCCCGGGTGGTTGGTGCTGGCGACCGGGGAGGTCTCGGAGAGGCCGTAGCCCTCGAGCAGTTCGCAGCCGAACGCCTGCTCGAAGCCGCGCAGCACCTCGACCGGCATCGAGGCGCCGCCGGTGATGCAGATTCTCAGCGCCGAGGTGTCGAAGCTCTCGCGGTCGGGGTGGTGCAGCAGCGCCCCGTACATCGTCGGCACGCCGTAGAAGTGGGTGACCCGGTCGCGCTGCATGATCTCCAGCGCTTCGCCGGGGTCGAATTTGGGCAGCAGCGTCAGCGTCGCCCCGACTCGCAGCGAGGCGTTCATGCTCACCGTCTGGCCGAAGGAGTGGAAGAGGGGGAGGGCGCCGAGGACGACGTCGCCGGCCTGGACGTTGGAGGTGGTGCGGGCGGCGATGTCGGAGTTGCGCGAGAGGTTGAAGTGGGTCAGCTCGGCGCCCTTCGGCTTGCCGGTCGTGCCGGAGGTGTAGAGGATGACCGCGGTGTCCTCCTCGTCGGTGTCGGCGAGATCCGGGGTCGGCTCGCGGTCGCCCAGCAGCTCGGCGAAGGCTTCGGGCTCGACCTCGATCAGCTCGGCGCCGGCGTCGGCGGCGCCCGCGCGCGCCTCCTCGGCGAATCCGTGCCAGGCGAGCAGCAGCTTGGCGCCCGAGTCCTCGAGGTAGAAGGCGATCTCCCGCCGTTTCAGCAGCACGTTCATGGGCACCACGACGCCGCCGGCACGGAGGACGCCGTAATAGGAGATCGGGAACTCGAGGACATTCGGGAGCATCACCCCGACGCGGTCGCCCTGCTCGAGGCCTTTTTCGCGCAGCAGCGTCGCCACCCGAGCGCTGCGGTCGTCCAGTTCGGCGTAGGTCAGCTCGAGGGGCCCGAGGCGGACCGCCACCGCCTCCGGCGTCTCGGCAGCGGTGTCGCTGATGATCGAAGCGAGGTTGAGGCCCATCGTCGTTCCCCCGGTCGGTAGTTGTCCCCCCAGCCAGTCTAAGTGCCCGCCGCCGAGCGGGAGAGGTGCTTCGTTAGGCTCGCCGCGATGGAGGACCTCGGCGATCCGATCTCCTACCTCGTGCTGAAGCGGGGCACCCCGGTCTATTCACGTGATGGCGAGCGGCTCGGGCGCGTCACCCGGGTCAGGGGCGACCGTCCCACCCACATCTTCGACGGAATCATCTTCGACACCAGCGCCGGGCCGGGCGGCCACCGCTTCGTCGACGCGCCCGAGGTGGGCCAGATCTACGAGCGCGGGGTGGTGCTGACGATCGACGCGGCGGAGGTCGAGTCGCTGCCCAAGCGCCGACGCTGAGGTTTGTGGTTAGATGCCGCGGATGCAGCGAGCGTTCTTGATCATTCTTGCCTGCCTGGCGCTGTTCGCAGCCGGCTGCGGCAGCTCTTCCAGCTCGACCTCGAGCTCGAGCACCGAAGCCGAAACCTCGACGACGACCACGGAAGAAACCGAAGCGAGCGAAGAAACGCAGCCGCAGAGCGAACCGGGCCCGACGGTCCACGTGCCGAAGGGGCCGCCGCCGAAGAAGCTCGTCGTCAAGGACCTGAAGAAGGGTACCGGCGCGACCGCCAAGGCGGGGGACGAAGTCAGCGTCCAGTACGTGGGGGTCCTCTACGCGACCGGCGAAACGTTCGATTCCTCCTGGTCCCGCGGCGCCGAACCGTTCGGTTTCACGCTCGGAGCCCACCAGGTGATTCCGGGCTGGGACAAGGGCGTCGTCGGGATGAAGGTCGGCGGCCGCCGCGAGCTGATCATCCCGCCCGCGCTCGCCTACGGCGAAGAAGGCGTCTACCCCTCGATCCCGCCGAATTCGACCCTCGTCTTCGTGGTCGACCTGCAGAAGATCCAGTAAGTCTCACTTCCGCTCGGCGAGGGCTAGATGCGGGGTGGCATCTCGTCCGCTGCGGCCGGCGGCGCCGGCTGGCCCGGCAGCGGTTCGGCCTCCCGCTCCCAGACGTCGTTGAGCGAGATCTGCAGGTAGGCCCAGAAGGCCGGGGCGATGATCAGATAGAGGATCAGCGAAATCCAGCCGCTGACCGGCTCGCACCCGGCGATCTTCGAGGCGCCCTGGATCCGCTCGGTGCCGCGCCAGTAGGTGACGAGCATCGGGACGATGATGATCCCGCCGGGAAACAGCGCCAGCAACGAGTTGACCGGGCTCCGACCGAGGTCGTAGCCCCTGGCCTCCCCGTAGGCCTTCAGCTCCTTGTTGATCCTGTACCACCAGACCAGGTGGTAGATCCCGAGCGTGACGATCGGCAGCAGAGCCGCGGCCCACGGGCTGCGCACCTTCACCTCGTGCTCGGTGCCGCGAATCTTCATCTCGTAGGCCATCGCTCTCCGTTCCAGTCTTGCGGGTTCCCGGGGTCGTGTCGGTCATCTACCTCGCTTCTTTAGCGATGTGGAAGGAGCGAGGCGTTCTCAGCGAAAACCCGGTTAGCATCTGAATAGTGAAACTCTGTGGTGCAATAGCGGTCATCGTTTCGGTTGTGATCCTGATCGGGTGCGGGGGCAGCAGCGGGACGACCGATGCCAAGACCAGCGCCAAGGCGGAAGCCACGACCACGACCACGACCACCGCGAGCGAAACGGAATCGGGTTACCCGGTCCCTCAAGCGCCTCCCCACAAGGGCCCGCTGAAGAAGCTCGTCGTCAAGGACATCAAGGTTGGGAGCGGGCCGGTGGCTCACTGGGGCGACGAAGTGGCGGTCCGATACGTGGGGCTGAACTACGAGACCGCGAAGGTGTACGTCCGCCACTGGAAGGGGCTGGAACCGCTCTTCTTCGAACTCGATCACGAATCATTCGGCGGCGGCTGGCAGAAAGGGATCGAGGGGATGAGGGTGGGCGGCCGGCGGGAACTCCAGATCCCCAAGCACCTTCTCTTCGAAGACGAAGACGTCGCCTACGTGGTGGACCTGCTGTGGGTGAGCACGAAGCCCTCCAAGAAGTCGAAGCCGGCCCCCACCTCGTTCCCGTCGGAAGGCCCCTTCTCGGCGATCCACTGGGTTAAGGGCAAGAAACCGCAGTTCCGTCCTCCGGATAAGCCCGCGCCGAAGAAACTCGTCTTCAGAGACCTCGTGGTGGGAGCTGGCGCCGCCGCGCATCGCGGAGACGAAGTGGACATCGAATACGCGGGCGCCGTCTACAAGACCGGCAAGATCCGCTATGGCGGCACGACGCAACCCTTCGCGCTCGGGTCGGGCGGGTTGGGCGGCGCCTTCGAAAGAGGCCTCGAAGGGATGGAACCCGGGGGCCGCCGCGAGCTGATCATCCCCTCGCGCCTGCTCGACGGGACCCCGGCGATCGACTACGTGATCCGGATGGAAAGCGTCAAGCCGGCAGCGCCGAAGCAGTAGGGGCGCTCAGCCCAGCTTCGGCGAGCGCCAGGGCGCTTCCAGCCGGCCGACCAGCTCGTCGCCCAGGCCCTCGACCGGGAGGCGGATCTGCTCCAGGGAGTCGCGGTCGCGGAGGGTGACGGTGTCGTCTTCCATCGTCTGGTGGTCGACGGTGATGCCCCAGGGGGTGCCGATCTCGTCCTGGCGGCGGTAGCGCTTGCCGATCGAGCCGCCCTCGTCGAACTCGGCGGGGAGGCGGCGGCGCAGGTCCTGGAAGATCTCGCGGGCCTTCTCCGGCATCCCCTCCTTGGAGACGAGGGGGAGGACGGCGACCTTGACCGGGGCAAGGCGCGGGTGCAGGCGCAGCACGGTGCGCCGGCGGCCCTCCACCTCCTCGACCTCGTAGGAGTCGACGAGGAAGGCGAGGGTGGCGCGGTCGGCGCCTGCCGCCGGCTCGATCACGTAGGGGACGTAGCGCTCTTTGGTCTGCTGGTCGAAGTACTCGAGCTTCTCGCCGCTGAACTCGGCGTGCTGGGTGAGGTCGAAGTCGCCGCGGTTGGCGATCCCCTCCAGCTCCGACCAGCCGATCGGGAAGAGATACTCGATGTCGCTGGTCGCCGAGGAGTAGTGGGAGAGCTCGTCGGCGCCGTGGGCGCGCACCCGCAGATGGTCGGGGCGGATGCCGAGCTCGGTGTACCAGCGCTCGCGCTCGGCCATCCAGTGCCGGTGCCACTTCTCGGCTTCGGCTGGCGGCACGAAGTACTCCATCTCCATCTGTTCGAACTCGCGGGTGCGGAAGATGAAGTTGCCCGGGGTGATCTCGTTGCGGAAGGACTTGCCGACCTGGGCGATCCCGAACGGCGGCTTCTTGCGGGCGAAGCCGAGCACGTTCTTGAAGTTGATGAAGATCCCCTGGGCGGTCTCGGGGCGCAGGTAGACGGTCGAGCCCTCCTCGGCGACCGGCCCGACGTGCGTCTCGAACATCAGGTTGAACTGGCGCGGCTCGGAGAGCTCGCCGCCGCACTCGGGGCAGCGCAGCTCCGCGCTCGGGTCGCCGCCTTCGGCTTCCACGGCCTCGCGCAGGTGGTCCTCGCGCCAGCGTTTCTTGCACTCGCCGAGGCACTGGACGAGCGGGTCGGTGAAGCCCTCGAGGTGGCCCGAGGCCTCCCAGACGCGCGGGTGCTGGAGGATCGCCGAGTCCAGGGCGACGATGTCGTCGCGCTCCTGCAGCATCGCCTTCCACCACTCGGCTTTGACGTTGTTCTTCAGCAGGACGCCGTAGTGGCCGTAGTCGTAGGTCGAGCCGAGGCCGCCGTAGATCTCCGAGGAGGGGAAGACGAAGCCGCGCCGTTTGCACAGCGCCACGATCTCCTCCATCGTCACCTCGGTCGGGCGGGTCCCCTGCTCGGTTGCCATGGCCGGAACGGTAGCGGCTGCGATAATCCCGGGCCGCCATGCCGATCTACGAGTACAAATGCGATAACGGTCACGTCTTCGAGGTGATCCAGAAGATGACCGACGAGCCGCTGCGCGAGTGCGAGGAGTGCGGCGCCCCCGCCTCGCGGGTGCTGACGCCGCCGGCGATCCACTTCAAGGGCACCGGCTTCCACAACACCGACTACGGGACGCGCAAGAGCGGCGGCAACGGCGCCTCCTCCGAGGCGGGCTCGGAGAGCAAGGGCGACTCCGGCTCCTCGGACTCGAAGTCGGGCTCCGGCGGGGAGTCGAAGAAGGACTCGAAGCCCGCCGCCTCGACCGCGGACTGACTCGCCGCTGACGATTGGCGAGTTGTGGGGGCTATAGACCTCCGAACTCGCCAATCGCGGCGCTAGCCGTGGAGGAAGCGATGGACGGCCTTCTTGCGCAGCGACTCCGGGACTTCAGTCGAGCCTTCGGGGCCTTCGCCGCAGCCGCTCAGCTGCTTGACGCAGAACACTTCCGCGGCTGAGCCGCCGCCGATCGCGGCCGAGAGGATCAGCTGCGGCATCGTGAAGAAGCCCATGTCGCTGACGAAGGCTTTGGGCGCCTCCCAGCCGATGATCGGCCCGTGGATGAAGTTGTAGGGGAGGCGGAGCGGGTCGGTGAGCCGGCTTTTGATCCCGTTGATCACCGACTGCTGGGCCTGCTCGCGATTGTAGTCGCTGTAGCCGAGCGTGTAGGCGCTCTTGCCGGGGCCCGGGCATTCGACCGGCTCGCGAACCCGCGAGTAGGCCAGCGCCTTTTCGCCGTCGAGGGTGTTCGTCCCCTTGTGCAGGCGCAGGGTGACGCCTCCCTGGCCGCCGCCGGCGCCGCCGGAGATGTCGGCGCAGAGCTTCTGCGGGACGTCGACTTCGACGCCGCCGACGGCGTCGATCAGGTCTTCGAAGCCGGTGAAGTCGACGATCGCGACGTGGTCGATCTGGATCCCGAGGAACTGCTCCACCGTCTTGATCTGCAGCGCGGCTCCGCCGAAGGAGTAGGCGGCGTTGATTTTGGTCGGCGCGTAGCCGGGGATTTCGGCGAAGGTGTCGCGCGGGATCGAGAGTTTGTTGAAGGTGCCGCCGCCGGCGCGGATCAGCATCAGCGTGTCGGCCCGGTATTCGCCGGCTTCGCAGCCGTCGTGGGGGGTGTCGCCGTGCGACTGCTGTTCGAAGCACTTCTTCTTGTGGGGAGCGCCGGGCTCGCTGGTGTCGGGCGGCCGGGCGTCGGTGCCGAGGACGAGGATCGTCTGCGCGCTCGGCAGCAGGAACGGGTTGCCATGCAGGGTGTCCTTCGCTTCGCCGGAGAGCTTGAAGGACTGCAGCTGGGCCGAGACGGCGAAGGCGAGGAAGCTGAGCACGATCCAGCCCAGCGCCGCCAGCCCGACCCATTTGAGGACCCGCCGCGGGGTGACCCGGCCGCGCTGGGGCGGCGGCATCCCCGGCTCCTCGCGCTTTCGCCGCCGCCATGAAGGCAACCTTGCACGGTCGCGCAGCGAGGACAGATCCGCGCCTTGCAGGCGCGAAAACAGCCCCCGCCGGGAGCGATAGACCTTGTACTCGGGCTCGTATTTGGGCGGCTCGGGGGGCCGCTGCTCGCCGTCGGGCGTCATGAAGGGCTAGAAATCATGGCGATGCAGTCGGTCCTTCGCCTTCCAGCCTCCAGCTCCTCGTGAACGGCGCCGAGACGATCGGGGTCGATCTCGGGGGCACGAAGATGCTCATCGGGGTCCTCGCCGGCACCGAGCCCCTCTACGAGCAGCGTGAGGCATCGACCGGGCAGACCGAGGACGAGCTGGTCGAGCTGCTGGTGCGCGAGATCGAAGAAGCGCGGGAGGCGCGCCCCGGCGTCGCCGCGGTCGGCCTCGGTGTTCCGGCGACGATCGACCACGACCGCGGGGTCGCCGTCGCCGCCGTCAACCTGCCGCTCTCGGAGCTGCCGCTGCGCGAGTTGGTCGCCGAGCGGACCGGGCTGCCGGTCTTCCTCGACAACGACGGCAACGTCGCCGCGCTGGCCGAGCACCTCTACGGCGCCGCTCAGGGGATGCCGCACGTGGTGATGCTGACCGTCGGCACCGGGATCGGCGGCGGCCTGATCCTGAACGGCGAGATCTACCGCGGCTCGACCGGGGCGGGGGCCGAGCTCGGCCACGTCGTGATCCAGGCCGACGGGCCGCCCTGCCAGGGCAACTGCCCGAACCACGGCTGCGTCGAGGCGCTCGCCTCGGGGACGGCGCTGGGGCGCGAGGGCCGCGCCGCCGCCGAAAGCTCGCCTGGCTCGGCGCTGGGCAAGCTGCTCGCCGACGGCGAGGAGGTCGACGGCAAGACGGTGACCGAGGCGGCGCTGGCCGGCGACGAAGTGTCGATCGGCGTCTTCGACCTGATCGGCAGCAGGCTCGGCGTCGCCTGCTAGAGCTTCGCCAACATCTTCCAGCCCAACGCGATCGTCATCGGCGGCGGCGTCATCGCCGCGGGCGACCTGCTGCTCGAGCCGGCGCGGCGCGAAGTGCGCGAGCGGGCGCTGAAGCCGATGAACGAGACCCCGATCCTGGAAGCGACGCTCGGCAACGACGCCGGGATGATCGGCGCCGCCGCCCTGGCGCGGACCGAGCTCGCCAAAGCCGGGGCCGAGCCGGCGGGGGCCAGCGGCTGATGCCGGGCTGCCTCGTCGTCTGCCCCACGCCGATCGGCAACATCGACGACGTCTCCCTGCGGGTGCGCGAGGCCCTGGTCGGCGCCGACTTCATCGCCTGCGAGGACACCCGCAAGACCGGGGCGCTGCTCGACCGCCTGCGGATCAGGCCGCACCCGCGCCTCGTCTCCTTCCATGAGGGCAACGAATCCTCGCGGGCGCTGGAGCTGGCGCAGCGGATCGAGCGCGGCGACGTCGTCGCCCTCGTCTCCGATGCGGGGATGCCGGGGATCTCCGACCCCGGCTACAAGCTGATCCGCCGCTGCATCGACCGCGACCTCGAGGTGACCGTGCTGCCCGGCCCCTCGGTGGTGCCCGTGGCCCTCGTCGCCTCCGGCCTGCCGACCGACCGCTGGCGCTTCGAGGGCTTCCTGCCGCGGCGGGCGGGGGAGATGGAGCGGGTCCTGCGCTCGGCCGAGACCGTCGTCGCCTTCGAGAGCCCCCGCCGCGTCGGCGAGTCCCTCGCCGCCCTCGCCTCCCTGGCGCCCGACCGCCAGGCCGCCGTCTGCCGCGAGCTGACCAAGGTCCACGAGGAGGTCGCCCGCGGCACCCTCGGCGAGCTCGCCCGCCGCTTCCGCGGCGACGTCAAAGGCGAGATCGTCCTCGTCATCGCCCCCGCCGCCTCAGCCGGGCATGACCAGGACGTCGGCTTCGCCGTCGACGCGTTGCGGCACCTGGTCCAGTCGGGCGCCCGCCCCCGCGCCGCCGCCTCCGTCGTAGCCGCGCTCACGGGGACGCGGGCGAACGATCTCTACAAAGCCCTCACCGGCCGCGAGGCGCGGCGGTAGGCGACTGTCGACTTCCTCTCGGTATGCGAGAGAAAAGCGACACGCCTCGTATAGCTTCACGGTTCAGATGAACAAGTTCTTCGTCACCACCCCGATCTACTACGTCAACGCGGAGCCCCACCTGGGGCACGCGTATTCGACGATGGCGGCGGACGTGTTGGCGCGGCACCATCGGCAGCGGGGGGACGACGTCTTCTTCCTCACCGGAACCGACGAGCATGGGGAGCCAGTGGAGAACGCGGCGAAGAAGGCGGGGGTGACGCCGCAGGACTTGGCGGACACCAATGCGGCCAAGTTCGAGGGGCTGATGCCGACGATCGGGGCGACCAATGACTTCTTCATCCGCACCAGCGATCCGCGGCACGAGGGGAAGGTCGCCGAGATCATGCAGCGGGTCTACGACAACGGCTGGGTGACCAAAGGGGTCTACGAAGGCTGGTACTGCCCCCGCTGCGCCGACTTCAAAACCGAGCGCGAGCTGGGGCCGGGCAACACCTGCCCGATCCACGAGATTCCGCTGGAGCGCGAACGGGAGGAAAACTGGTTCTTCCGGCTCTCCGCCTTCCAGGCGCAGCTCGAAGGGTTATATGAGGAGCGGCCGGACTTCGTCGTGCCCGACTTCCGCCGCAACGAGGCGCTCTCGTTCATCAAGGGCGGGCTCGAAGACGTCTCGCTCTCGCGGCCGAACCTGAAGTGGGGGCTGCCGCTGCCGTGGGATCCCGGGCAGCGGATGTACGTCTGGTTCGACGCCCTCCTCAACTACGTCACCGCGCTC
>DASUWV010000051.1:0-9515 GCA_036378275.1 Solirubrobacterales bacterium
GCGCCGACCCCGCCGAGCGGGCTGCCCACTACGGCGTCCAGCGTTCGATCTACGCGCTTGCCGTCGCCGAGGCGCTGGGTGTCGACGAGGTCGAGGTCGCCTACGTCTTCCTCGAGCGACCAGACGACCCCGCCGTCACCCTGCTCGGCCCCGAGGAGATGGCCGCCGCCCGAGCGTCCCTCAAGCAGACGATCGCCCGCATCAGCCAGGGCGACTTCCCCGTCGCCGACCGGGAGCAGCGCGACTGGTCCCTCTGCCGCGCCTGCCCAGCGCTAAGGGGTCTCTGCTCCGGACCCCGAAGGGTCGAGGCGGCTGGCGAGGTCGTCTAGGCGTAACTCCTTCAGCCCCTCGCCCACCTCGTCCAGCTCCGCGGCGCAGTACTGCACCAGCTCGCGGCCCTCTTTGCAGAGGTCCAGGGTCTCGCGCAGCCCGGCCTGGCCCGAGTCCAGCCGGTCGATGATCTCCTCCAGCCGCTCGACCGCGGCCTCGTAGCTCTCCGGCCTATCGCTCACGCTCGACGTCCCCTTCGGCTCTTGCCCTGACGCGTCCATCGGCAAAGCGCAGTTTGACCTCTCCGGCGGCGGCGGTCGCCTCGGCGGTGGTCAGCGGCTCCCCGGCCTCGTCCTCGACCAGGGCGTAGCCCCGCTCCAGCGTGCGCTCGGGTTCGTGGGCGCGCAGCGCCACTTCGGCCCGGCGCAGCGCCGCCCGCCGTTTCTCCATGTCGGCGCCGGCGGCGCGCCGCCGTGCCCGCTCCAGGACCAGGGTCCCGATCCGCCGCTGTGAGGCGGCGCGCTCCCCCAGCCCGCGTTCGGCGGCGGCGCGGATCTCGCGGATCTTCTGGTTCAGCTTGCCGCGCTCGCGCTGCAGCGCCCGCGCCGGCCCGCGCGCCAGCGCCCCGAGGTGCCGCGAGCGGGTGCCGATCGCTCCCTCCCCCGCCCGCCGCAGCGCCACCGCGCAGCGCTCGAGGCTCTCGCGGGCGACGAGGCAGTCGAGCGGCACCGCCGCCTCGGCCGCATGGGTCGGGGTCGAGCAGGCGACGGCGGCGACGTCGTCGATCAAGGTCGAGTCGCGCTCGTGGCCGACGGCGCTGATCACCGGCACCCGCAGCAGCGCCACCGTCCGGCACAGCGTCTCGTCGCAGAACGCCCAGAGGTCGGCGAGGCTGCCGCCGCCCCGCGTGACCACGATCGCCTCCACCTCGGGCCGCGCCGCCAGGTCCTGCAGCGCCCGGCCGATCGCCGGCGCCGCGTGGCGGTCCTGCACCGGCGCGAAGCCCCAGACCACGGTCCCGCCCCAGCCGCGCCGGTCGAGCCCGGCGAGCAGGTCCCGCCGCGCCGCGCCGCTCTCGGCGGTGACGACGCCGATCGCCTTCGGCAGTGCCGGGCGGTGCAGCTGCTTCTGCAGCTCGAACAGGCCCTCCGCGCGCAGCTGCTTGCGCAGCGCCTCGAGGCGGGCGATCAGGTCCCCCTCCCCCGCCAGCCGCACGTGGGTGGCGCGGAAGCAGAAGTTCGGCGAGGCCTGGCCGCCGCCGGGGTAGTAGTCGGGGCCGCCGGAGATCACGACTTCGGCGCCGTCGCGCAGGCTGCCCTCGCCCAGCCCCGCCTTCTCGAGGTCGTTGAGCCAGATCGCGCAGGGGATCGCCCCCTCGCCGTCGCGCAGCTCGAAATAGGCCTGGACCTTGCTGCGACCCACGCCGGTCACCTCGCCGATCAGCTGCACCCGCGCCCGCTCGCGCATCCACTCCTGCAATTTGCGGGCGTAGCGGCCGACCGCGAACGGCCCGGGGAGCCCGGCCCCGACTTGTTTCTCAACGGGCTGTTCCACTACGTCCAGGCTAGAGGCCGGCTCAGCCGGCTTTCTTCCAGCGGCGCGCCCAGCTCTTCAACTCGGAGAGAACCGGGTCGAGCTCCTGGCCCGCCTCGGTCAGCGAGTAGGTCACCCGCACCGGGCTCCCCGCTTCGACCTGGCGTTCGACCAGGCCCTCTTCCTCCAGCTCGCGCAGACGCTGGGAGAGCAGCCGGTCGGAGAGCCCCGGCACCGCCTTGCCGAGCTCGGCGTAGCGCATCGGCCGCTCGATCAGGGCGCAGACGATCGCGCCGGTCCAGCGCTTGCCGATCAGCTCGATCGCACGGTGGAAGTGCGGACAGACCGCCCCCTGGGCCGTCTCCCGGACCTCGATCGAGCTCACCTGTTCCATCTTCGCGAGCTTACAGAACGTAAGTGACCGGCTTCAGGCCGTACAGGGGCCGGTGCTGACGGATTCCCGGGTGTGGCGCAGCGCCGCCTGCACCTGCTCGGCCGGGATCGCGAAGCCGCCGCGCGGCCCGCTGGTCGTCGCCGCGAACACGGTCCCGACCACCCGGCCGCGCGCGTCGACGAGCGGCCCGCCGGAGTTGCCGCTGCGCACCGCCCCGCTCAGCGCCGTGATCGTCCTTTCGACCGGGCCGTCGCCGTAGGAGTCCTCGCTGATCGTCGCCCGGGTTTCGCCGATCCGCGCCGGCTCCAGCGTGTAGGGGCCGTTTTCGGGATAGCCGAGGACCGCCCCCTCCTCGCCCTCGCGCCGCTTGTCGCTGACCGGCAGCGTCGGCAGCGCCGCCCCGACCCGCAGCAGCGCCAGGTCCTGCTTGGGCTCGTAGTAGATCGGGGTGGCGTCGAGCTCGGCCCCGTCCTGGGTGGCGACGGTGGTGTCGTCGGCGCCGGCGACCACGTGCGCGTTGGTGACGACGATTTCCGGCGCGACCGCCCAGCCGGATCCCTCGATCCCCAGCCCGCAGGCGGTGCTCAGCACCCGCACCACCGAGTCGCCGGCGTGCAGGACGTCGGGGTCGGAGGCGATCGAGCCGTCGGGCGGGGCGACCGGCGCCGCCGGCCCCAGCACCGTCGGCGCCGGGTCCACCCGGTCGAGCGCGTTCAGCAGCGGCCCGGTCGGCGGCAGCACGTCGTTGAGGCTGCGCAGGATCAGCGACTGCTGGATGTCGGCGCGGAGCCGCGCGGTCGAGGGGGCGTGCAGCAGGACGGCGCCGAAGACCCAGGCGAGGCCGAGGGCGACCGAGGCGATCAGCGCCGCCCCGCCGGCGCCGTCGGCCGCCTGCAGGAACGGCCGCCGCACGATCTTTTCCCGCAGCCCCAGCGCGAAGCTCTCCATCGTCACCGCCACCAGCGCGCCCGCCAGCAGCGCCCCGACCGCCCCGCAGAGCGGCGCGTAGGGCGAATCGGCGCCCTTGTTCAGCAGCAGCGGCCCGATCCGGCTGCCGACGAAGGCGCCGGCGGCGAAGCCGACCAAGGTGAGGGCGCCGACGATCAGGCCCTGCCGATAACCCCAAAGGGCCAGGGCGAAGGTGAAGGCGAGGATCGCCCAGTCCAACACAGTCACCCCAGGGATTTCAGCATGCCGGGAGAGCCTCCTTTACCTTTCCGCCGTGAACCGAATCCCGACGGATGCGGAGCGCCGCCGCCGCCTTCTCACCCGCGCCGCGCCGCTGGCTGCGATCGCGCTGGTGGCCTTCGTCGTCGGCCTCGCCACCGGCGCCTCCGGCTCGCCGGAGAAGGACGCCGCCGGCCGCTTCGCCGACGCCTGGTCGGCAAAGGACTTCAAGGGGATGTACGCGGAGCTGAACGAAGCCTCGCGGGGGCGAGTCAGCCTGAAGGAATTCGAAGCCGCCTACCGCGAAGCGGAGGAGACGGCGACCGCGCGGGCGGTCGAAGCCGGCTCGCCCGGCGACGCCGAATCGAGCGGCGGCGCCAAGGTGGTCCCGGTAGGCATGACCGTGCAGACCGTCGCCTTCGGCGCGATCGAAGAGGAGCTCGAGGTCCCCTATGCCGACGGCGGCGTCGAATGGGACCAGAGCCTCGTCTTCCCGGGGCTGCGCGAGGGCGAGGAACTGGCCGCCGACGTCGAACTGGCCGAACGGGCGCCGATCCTCGCCCGCGACGGGACGCCGCTGGCCGAGGGCCCGGCCGAAGAACGCGAACACCCGCTCGGCAGCGCCGCGATCGACGTCACCGGCGAAGTCGGCGAAGCGCCCGAAGAAGACTGGCCGCGGCTCGCCCGCCACGGCTTCTCGCCGGAAACCCCGGTCGGCGTCAGCGGCCTCGAGCTCGCCTTCAACGCGCGCCTGGCCGGCAAGCCGGGTGGCAAGCTGCTCGCGGTCTCCGAAGACGGCTCCTCGGTGCGGACCCTGGCCGAAGCCAAGCCGCAGAAGGGGGCGCCGGTGAAGACGACGGTCGACCCGGCCTTGCAGGAAGTCTCGGTCTCGGCCCTGGCCGGGCGCGCCGGCGGGGTGGCGGTGCTGGACGCCGAGACCGGTGACGTGCGGGCGCTCGCCGGCCAGGCCTTCTCCGCCCCCCAGCCCCCGGGCTCGACCTTCAAGATCATCACCACCACGGCCGCGCTGGAGGCGGGCAAGGTCAGCCTCGACGACGAATTCGAAATCACCAACGGGGTCAATGTCGGCGGCCGCTTTCTCAACAACGCCAACGGGGAGTACTGCGGCGGCACCTTCCGCCAGGCCTTCGCCGAGTCCTGCAACGCGGTCTTCGCCCCGCTCGGGCCGGCGGTCGGCAACGACAAGCTGGTCGAAGTGGCGGAACGGTTCGGATTCAACTCGAAGCCGACCCTCTACGCGCCGAAGATCGTCCGCGAAGTCGACCCGGCGGAACCCTCGATCCCGACCGAAATCGGCGAAGAAATCGACCTCGGGGTCTCGGCGATCGGCCAGGGCGAAGTCCTGGCGACGCCGCTGGAGATGGCGAGCGTGGCGCAGACGGTCGGCAACGACGGCGTGCGGATGCCGACCTCGATCGTCGCCAACCAGAAGCTGCGGCCGCAGGCCGAACCGGTGCGGGTGATGTCGCCGAAGATCGCCGGCGAGCTGACCGAACTGATGATCGGCGTCGTCACCGAAGGGACCGGGACCGCCGCCGCGATCCCCCAGGCCCAGGTCGCCGGCAAGACCGGCACCGCCGAGCTCGGCCCGAAGCCGGGCCAGGAGAACTCCGAAAACCCGGTCCAGATCAAGGACGCCTGGTTCTCCGCCTTCGCCCCCGCCGAAAAGGCGAAGCTGGCGGTCGGGGTGCTGCTGATCGAAGCCGAAGCGGCGGGCGGCGAAGTCGCCGCGCCGATCGCCCGCGAAGTATTCGAAGCGGGCTTGGGCTAGGGGATCGGGGGTCCCCTCCGTCGCAAGTTGGGGAGGCTCCTCCGGGAACCCCCGATCCCCAGACCTAGAGGTCTAGGGTGACTTCGCCTTTTTCTTCGGCGCCTTCTATGTGAAGGGTCAGGGGGCGGTTCTCGGAGGCTTCTTCGGGGAGGAGGAAGATCGCCACCGAGCCCTCGAGCGGGCCCTGCTGGGCGGGCGAGTCGAGCACCGGGATCTGTTCTTCGGCTTCGACCGTCCCTTCGAACGGCAGCGCGAAGATGCTTTCGCTCGGGATCACCTCGTATTCGTTGTCTTCGGCGTCGGTGATCGTCAGCGTCGAGGGCAGCTGCTGCGGTTCGTCGCTTTCGTTCTGGACTTCGAAGAAGACCCCGAAGTAGGTTTCGCCTTTCGGCGGTTCCGGCTGGCCTTCGAGGTAGGCCGCGTCCTCGGTGTCGTTGGGGTTGAGGTAGCGCGAGAAGGTGACGTTGTACTTCAGTTCCCCCAGCGTCAGGGGCTCACCCTCGTTGGTGTGCTTGGAGTCGCTCGAATAGCCGCAGGCGGAGACGCCGACGCCCAGCGCGAGGAGCGCCAGGAGGGCGAAGAGCGGCAGCAGCGTGCGGCGGGTGGGGTGCATCGCGGCGCGGAGTCTATATATCGCTAGGGGATGCCCGTCGCGTACCGGTTGCCGCCGGCGACGGCTACCCGCTCGGCGAGCGGCTGGTCGGACTCGATCTGGTCGCGCAGGCGGCGCAGCGCCTCGCGCCAGCCCCGCTCCAGCCATATCGAGCCGGCGCTGAGGACCTCGAGGGCGCGGTCGACCGCGGTCGGTTCGGTCCAGTGGGTGACGCGGACGGTGCTGAGCGGCCCCGGCCCGTCCCGCAGCTCCCAGAGGATGTGGCTGCGGATGCGGTTGCCGCGGCCGGCCTCGCCTTCCTCGACGATCCGGAACGGCTCCTCGACCGAGACGATGGCGCTGTCCATCCAGACCTTGCGGAAGGGCCCCTTGACGCAGAAGCGGGCGCCGGCGCCGACCCCGACCGGGTCGATGCGGGTGAGGTGGAAGCCGGTGAGGAAATGGTCGGTGAACGAGGGCCGCACGGCGAGGTCGACGAGCGCCGCGAAGATCGCCTCGCGGGGGGCGTCGATTTCGATCTCGGCGCTGACCGGGCCCATGCGGGGGCGGAGTCTAGTTGCCGGCTGCGTCGGCGGCGACCGGCAGCCGCTGCGCCCGACGCCACGATCACTCTGGGGATTTCAAGTGACAGGACAAGAATCCCGTTCTAAGATCGATGGACCAGGAGGAGCGACGACCCCCATTTTCGACAGTGTCGGCACCCGCCCGGCCGGCGACGCGCTACCCAGCGGCACGATGCCCGGAGAGGGCACCTACTTCTGCGTGATCTGCGGCTGGCAGGTGGCGCTGAGGGAGACCGATGAGCTGCCCGGCTGCGAACACTGCGGCGGCGCCCGCTTCCGCCGCGACTCGATCTTCGCCTCGCTGCAGGAGCACGGCTCCCCCACCCTCGAATTCGCGCTGACGACGGAGCACGAGCTGCCCGGCTGGCTCGACGAGGCACGCGAGCAGCTGACCGGGCCGGGATATCACCTGGCGATGCGCGAGCGGGGTGAGATCGTCAGCTTCCACCTCGGCGACGGCTGGTCGAAGATCGGCCGCTGCAACAAGGCCGAGATCTGCCTCGACGACCCGAGCGTCTCGCGACGCCACGCGATCGTCGCCCCCGATGGGGAAAACCGCCCCCGCATCCTCGACGACCGCAGCCTCAACGGCGTCTTCCTCAACGGCCGCAAGGTCGAGTGGGCGGAGTTGAAAGAGGGCGACGAGCTGACGATCGGCCGCTACCACCTGTACCTGCTGCGGGTCTGAGACGCGAAACCGCAGGAAGCGTCGAATAGCGACGCCTGGTGCGGTCTCGCGAGCGAATTTGCCGCCCCCTCCGTCCCTACGATCCCAAGCGGTGAATCCCGGATCTGACGAGCCGCCGCGCCCGCCCGACGAGGAGTCGATATCGGCATCGGCCGAGCGCGCCCGCGCCCAACTCCACGAGGAGATCGAGCGCGTCCGCCGCGGCGTCGAGCAGATGCTCGACGAACAGAACGCCCCCCTCAACTCCGACCTCCGCCGCGAGCTGGACACGATGCAGGACGACCTCCGCCGCTACGTCAAATCCCGCATCCGCAAATCCCAAAAACGCACCGACCGCTCCATCCGCCGCCTGGAGGACCGCACCGCCGCCCTGGAGAAACGCCTCGACGGCATCGACGCCGAGCGCCGCCTAGCCGAATGGCGAATCCACTCCGACACCGAGCGCATGCTCGACGGCCTCCTGCAGGAGGTCCGCTCGATCGCCGACCGGCTGGAGGGGAAGCAGTAGAACCCAGCGGTGCGAGTTATGGCCGTATAGCGACCAAAACTCGCACCGCTCGCTGAATCACTCGGTGCTGATGCTCGGGTCCGCCTGAACCTTCAGCGGGACGATCATCAGGAAGTTGCTCGTGGCGTCGGCGGCCAGGTCGAGGACGCGCTGGGCCTCTTCGTCTTGGTCGGTGGCGCGGAGCTCCTCGGCGTAGCCGCCGAGGAGGTCGTCGAGGTCGATCAGAGCCTCGGCGTCGAGGTCCTTGAGTTCGACTTTGGCGCCCCTGCCGAGGCGGCGTTCGATGGCCGCCCGGTCGATGCCGAAGGCGTTCTGGCGGACGTAGACCCGGCCGCCGGTCATGCCGGCGCAGGCCCAGGGGCCGAGGTCGCCGAGCACTACGGCGCGGCCGCTGGTCATGTACTCGAAGGCGAAGCCCTTGGCGTTGGCGCGGTCGGCCATGGCGCCGCGGCTGTCGTCGATCGGCCCCTCGGGCTCGCCGCCGAGGACCACGTCCGCCCCGGAGAGGCGGATGCAGAAGCGGGAGTCGGCGCTGCCCTGGACGTAGAGCTTGCCGCGCTGCGCCCCGTAAGCGAAGGACTTGCCGACGGAGCCGTTCAGGCGCTTGCCCTTGGCGCCCATGCCCTTGAGGATCGCGATCGTGCCGCCGAGCATCGTCTTGCCGACGCCGTCCTGCGCCCCGCCCTCGACGCGGATGTTCACCCCGTAGGAGTTGAAGGCGCCGAGGCCCTGGCCCGCCACCGAGCCGCCGTTGAACTCGAGGCTCGCGAGCGCGTCGCCCTCGCCGCCCTCCGGGCCGCCGTCGAAGATCCGCCACCTCGCCAGCGCCCCCGCCAGCTCGGTCCCGAGCACGCGGTCGTTGGCGTCGGTCGCGCGCGGGAACCGGCTCCGCACCTGGGAGCCGCCGCAGACTTCCGGCGCCAGCGCGGCGATCTGGCTCGAGGCCTCCTTCGCCTCCATCCGGATCGGCCGCGCCACCACCAGGCCGGCTTCGGCCCGGACGTCGGCCTCCTCGGCCACCGGCAGGTCGAGCGGTTCGAGATCGAGGAACTCCTCCAGCGGCGTGATCAGCGGCGCCAGGTCGATCTTGTCCTTGTGCCCGACCTGCTCGAGCAGGTCGTAGCGGCCGACCAGGTCCTGGGCGCGCTCGTAGCCGAGCGAGGCGACCACTTCCTTGACCTCCTCGCCCATCGACCGGAAGAAGCGGGCGCAGCTCTCGGCGGCGCGGTCGACCTCCTGCGGGGTGAACTTCTTCAGCCCGTGCGCCTGCGCTTCCTCGGGCGTCTCGATCTGCGTCGCGATGCCAACGTGGCAGGTGTCGAGCTGGCAGCCGCGGCAGATCGTGCAGCCGAGGCTGACCATCGCCAGGGTGCCGAAGCCGACCCGGTTCGCCCCGAGGCAGTGCAGCTTGACGACGTCGTGGCCGGTCCGGTAGCCGCCGTCGGCCCAGATCTCGACCCGGTTGCGCAGCCCGGCCTCCATCAGCGCCCGGTGCACGGCGCGGGTGCCGATGTCGCTCGGCAGCCCGACGTGGCGCAGCGCGTGCTGGCGCGCCGCCCCGGTCCCACCCTCGAAGCCCGAGAGCGTGATGATGTCGGCGCCGGCCTTGGCGATCCCGAGCCCGATCGTGCCGATGTTCGGCACCACCGGCACCTTGACCGAGACCCGCACGTCCGGGTTGACGGTCTTCAGCTCGTCGATCAGCTCAGCCAGGTCCTCGATCGAGTAGAGGTCGTGGTTGTTCGAGGGCGAGATCAGGTCGGTGCCGGGCGAGGCGTTACGCGCGGCGGCGACCTTCTCCGAGACCTTCTTGCCGGGCAGGTGGCCGCCCTCTCCCGGCTTGGCGCCCTGGCCGATCTTGATCTCGGCGACGTAGGAGCTGTTCAGCATCTCCGCCGAGACGCCGAAGCGCCCGGAGGCGACCTGCTGCCCGCGCCATTTGCGGTACTGGCCGTACATGTCGCGGATCTCGCCGCCCTCGCCGTTG
>DASUWV010000052.1:0-21345 GCA_036378275.1 Solirubrobacterales bacterium
GGCCAACCTCTACAACATCGACTACTCGCTGCTGGGGACGGCGCGGGTCGAGCCGCTGATCCGGCGGATCCGCAACGAGATGGCCGGGGCGGGGATGAAGGTCGAGAACTCGAAGGGGGAGTGCAACCTCGGCCAGCACGAGATCAACTTCCGCTACGACAGCGCCCTGCGCAGCGCCGACAACCACGCGATCTACAAGAACGGGGCGAAGGAGATCGCCGCCCAAGAGGGTCACGCGATCACCTTCATGGCCAAGTTCAACGAGCGCGAGGGCAACTCGTGCCACGTCCACTGCTCGCTGGCGCGCGAGGACGGCTCCAACGCGTTCGCCGCCGACCAGGCGCTGTTCGAGCGCTTCGTCGCCGGCCTGCTCGCCTGCATGCGGGAGCTGACCCTGCTCTACGCGCCGCACGTCAACTCCTACAAGCGCTTCGCCAAGGGCTCCTTCGCGCCGACCGCGATCGCCTGGGGGCGGGACAACCGCACCTGCTCGCTGCGGATGGTCGGCGACGGCGAGGGGCTGCGGGTGGAGAACCGGCTGCCCGGCGCCGACGTCAACCCCTACCTGGCGCTGAGCGCGATGATCGCCGCCGGCCTGCACGGGATCGACGCGGAGCTGCCGCTGGAGCCGGTCTTCGAGGGGAACGCATACGAGTCCGACAAGCCGCGGGTGCCGTCGAACATCTACGCGGCGCGCGACGCCTTCGCCGCCAGCGAGGTGGCGCGGGAGGCGTTCGGCGGCGAGGTGGTCGACCACTACCTGAACCGGGCCGGGGTGGAGATCGCCGCCTTCGAGGCCGCGGTGACGGACTGGGAGCGCTACCGGGGCTTCGAGCGGCTGTGAAGTCACCGGCGATCGGCATCTGCGCCGCGGTCGAGCGGGTCTCCTGGGGGGTCTGGGACGGCTACGAGGTGACGCTGGCCCCGCGCGGGTACGTCAACGCCGTGCAGCGGGCAGGCGGGATCGCGATCGTGCTGCCGCCCGACGAGGCGGCGGTGGGGGAGCCCGACGTCCTGCTCGACCGGGTCGACGGGCTGATGCTGGCCGGCGGCGCCGACATCGACCCTGCCAGCTACGGCGCCGAGCCGCATCCGGAGACGAGGGGGACCTGGCCGGATCGCGACCGCTTCGAGCTGGCGCTGGCGCGGCGGGCGCTCGAGCGCGACCTGCCGGTGCTGGGGATCTGCCGCGGCATGCAGCTGCTGAACGTGGCGCTCGGCGGGACCCTGGTCCAGCACCTGCCGGAGGCGCTGGGGAGCGAGGCGCACCGCACCCTCGGCGGCACCTTCTCCGAGCACCACGTGCGGCTCGACCCCGACTCGCTCGCCTGCTCGGCGGCGGGGGTGGAGAGCTTCGTCGTCTGGTCCCACCATCACCAGGGGGTCGACCGGGTCGGCGAGGGGCTGAAGGTGAGCGGCTGGTCGGCGGAGGACGACCTGCCGGAGGCGATCGAGCTGCCCGGGAACCGCTTCGCCCTCGGGGTGATCTGGCATCCCGAGGAGGACGAGGAGAGCAAGGTGATTGGGGCGCTGGTCGAGGCCGCCCGTGGCGCTTTTCCGAACCATAGGTTGGGAAAAGCGCCTACGGAGATCGGTCGATGAGCTCGATCGAGGTGATCGAGCCGGCGACCGAGCGGGTAATGGCCGAGCTGCCGCGGGCTGGTGTCGAGGAGGTCGACGCCGCGGTGGCGCGGGCGAAGGCGGCCTTCCCGGCCTGGCGGAAGGTGGCCCCCGCGGACCGGGCGGGGCTGCTGCTCGACCTCGCCGCGGCGCTCGAAGACCGGCACGAGCTGCTGTCCCAGATGGAGGCGCAGAACGCGGGCAAGCCGATCACCGACGCCCGCGGCGAGATGGAGATGGTCGTCGACACCTACCGCTACTACGCCGGCGCGCCAGAGCGGCTGCTGGGGCAGACGATCCCGGTCGCCGGCGGCGTCGACATGACCTTCCGCGAGCCGCTCGGCGTCGTCGGCCTGATCGTGCCCTGGAACTTTCCGCTGGTGATCGCCTCCTGGAAGGTGGCGCCGGCGCTCGCCGCCGGCAACTGCGTCGTCCTCAAGCCGGCCGAGCTGACGCCGCTGACGGCGATCGAGCTGGAAAGGACCGCGCTCGAGGCGGGGCTGCCGGAGGGCGTGCTGAACGTGGTGGCGGGACCGGGCAGCGTCTGCGGCCGGCGCCTGGTTGAGCACCCCGACGTCGCCAAGATCGCCTTCACCGGCTCGACCGCGGTCGGGCGGGGGATCGCGGCGGGCGCCGCGGAGACGATCAAGCGGGTGACGCTGGAGCTCGGCGGCAAGTCGGCCAACGTCGTCTTCGCCGACGCCGACATCGAGGCGGCGGCGACCGCCGCGCCGATGGCGGTTTTCGGCAACGCCGGCCAGGACTGCTGCGCGCGCTCGCGGATCCTGGTCGAGCGCTCTGCCCTCGACGACTTCCTGGCGGCGCTGCAGCCGGTGGTGGAGGGGATCGCGGTCGGCGACCCGCTCGACGAGGAGACCCAGATGGGCCCGCTGATCTCCGCCGATCAGCGCGCCACGGTCGCTTCGTATTTGCCCGACGACGCCCCGGTCGCGATCCGCGGCAGCGCCCCCGCCGGCCCCGGCTACTGGTTCCCGCCTACGGTGCTGGCGCCGGTCTCGAACGACGACCGCGCCGCGGCCGAGGAGATCTTCGGCCCGGTCGCCTGCGTCATCCCCTTCGCCGACGAGGAGGAGGCGGTGCGGCTCGCCAACGACACCATCTACGGCCTCTCCGGCTCGGTCTGGACCGGGGATGGGGCGCGGGCGCTGCGGGTCGCGCGGGCGCTCGAGACCGGGGTGATCTCGATCAACTCCAACACCTCGGTGCGGGTCTCGACCCCGTTCGGCGGCTTCAAGCAGTCGGGCGTCGGCCGCGAGCTCGGCCCCGACGCGCTCGACCACTACACCGAGGTGAAGAACGTCTACTACGCGACCGAGGGAGGCTGATCCGATGTCCGGGAGGCTAGAGGGGAAGGTCTGCGTCATCACCGGGACCGCGAGCGGGATCGGGGCGGAGTCGGCGCGGCTGTTCGCGGCCGAGGGGGCGAAAGTGGTCGGGGTCGACCTCGACGCCGAGCAGGCAGTCGGGGCGCTGACGATCGCCGCCGACGTCGCCGACGAGGAGCAGGTGCAGACGGCCCTGGCCGAGGCGCGCGCGCAGTTCGGCCGCATCGACGTGCTGATGAACAACGCCGGCATCAACCCGACCGACGACGGCTCGGTGCTGGAGACCAGCCTCGAGTCCTGGCAGCGGGTCCAGGACGTCAACCTGCGCAGCGTCTTCCTCTGCTGCAAGCACGGCATCCCGCACCTGCTCGAGGCGGGCGGTGGCTCGGTGATCAACGTCGCCTCCTTCGTCGCGGTGATGGGCGCCGCCGTCTCCCAGGCCTCCTACACCGCCTCCAAGGGCGCGGTCCTCTCGCTCACGCGCGAGCTCGGCGTCGAGTTCGCCGGCCGCGGCGTCCGCGTCAACGCCCTCTGCCCCGGCCCGGTCAACACCCCGCTCCTCAAGGAGCTCTTCGCCAAGGACCCCGACCGCGCCGCCAAGCGCCTCGTCCACATCCCGATGGGCCGCTTCGGCGAGCCCGAGGAGATCGCCAAGGCCGCCCTCTTCCTCGCCACCGACGACTCCAGCTTCGTCACTGCCAGCACCTTCTTGGTCGACGGCGGTCTCTCGGCGGCTTACCTGACTCCTATCCAGGTCGACTGATTTCAAGCCAGCGGCGGCAGAGGTCGCGGCCGAGCTGGTTGAAGGCGCCGATCTTCGCTTCGGTCTCGGGACCGAGGAGGGCGGGGTCGATACCGATGCGGACGGCGTCGGGGTCGGCTTCGTAGTCGTCGATCCAGTGGAGGGCGTCGGCGCGGCTGACCTCGGGGTGGAACTGCAGCGCCCAGGCGCGCTCGCCGAGGCGGCAGCCTTGCAGGCAGACCTCGCTGCGGGCGAGCGGAACGGCGTTCGGCGGAAGGGGGAACTCGTAGCTGTGCCACTGGAAAGCCTCGAAGCTAGGGGCAAGAGGGCCGAGCAGCGGGTCGTTCTCTCCCTCCGCGGTGACCTCGACCCGGTGCCAGCCGATCTCAGGGCGGCTGGCGCGGCGGGGCGGGCCCCCGGCCGCCGCCGCCAGCAGCTGACTGCCGAGGCACAGCCCCAGCAGCGGCACCTCCCGGGCGAGCAGCTCGCGCAGCAGGGCCTCCTCCTCGGCGATCCAGCCGTGGCGCTCGCCTTCGCCGACGTTCATCGCCCCGCCGAGGACGAAGACCGCGTCGTAGCCGAAGGGGTCGGCCGGCGGTTGCGGCCGCTCCGCGAGCGTCCACTCGTCGAGCTCGCCGCCCGCGTCCGCGATCGCCTCGGCGAAGACGCCGGGGCCGGCGTCGCGCTGGTGGACGATCGCGAGGACCCTCACACCAGTTGACCGTATAGGCTCGGTTTAAGGGAGGTAGTCATGAATAAACGAATCAGTTATGTGCTTGCGGCCGCGGCACTCACCGTCGCCGTGGTTGCAATCGGAGCCGCTGTCGCCGCCGCCGAAACCGCGTCCTCTCGGCGACCTGCCCGGACGGCCACCTCAACGCCCGCGGCAGCGCGCTGCTCGCCGACGGGGTCAAGCTCTCCGGCGGCGTCGTGCGGACCTGCACGGGCAAGGGCTGAGTCACTCAGACCGAGACCGGTTCCGGCTCCTCGACATCTGCTTTGGCAGGTCGAGGAGCCGCCTCGCCGTGCCCGAAGCGAACGTCGGGGAGGACCCGCCGCAGCCAGCGCGGCATGTACCAGGCGGCGCTGCCGGTGAGGCGGAGCAGGACCGGGAGCAGGAGCAGGCGGATGAGGAAGGCGTCGAGGAGGACGGCGATACCGAGGATCGCACCCATTTCCTTCGGCGGCAGCGGGCCGGAGAGGGCGAAGGTGAAGAAGACCGCGACCATCACCGCGCCGGCGGCGAGGACGACGCGGCCGGAGTGGGCGAGGCCGCCGATCATCGCCTGCTTGGCGCTGCCCGACTCCTCCCAGTGCTCGCGCGCCGAGGAGAGCAGGAAGACGGTGTAGTCCATCGCGATTGCGAAGACCATCGCGAAGAAGAAGACCGGCGCCCAGGCGTCGAGGAAGCCCTGCGGTTCGAAGCCGAGCAGGCCGGCGAGGTTGCCGTCCTGGAAGATCAGCTTGGCGACGCCGAAGGCGGCCGCGGTCGAGAGCAGGTTGGTGAGGACGCCGAGCGCGGCGATCAGCGGCGCCTGGAATGCGACCAGCAGCAGCAGGAAGCCGAGGGCGAGGACGACGCCGATCACCAGCGGCGTCTTCGCCGCGAGCGCTGCCTCGAGGTCGTGGTTTTCGGCGGCGGCGCCGCCGACGTGGGCGGCCGCCGGAAGGTTGGCGCGCAGGCGGTCGACGGTGTTGCCGTAGGCGGTCGTGGAGGGGGCGGCGGTCGGCACCGCTTCGATCAGGGCCGTGCCTTCGCTCGTGCGCGGCGGCAGTGCCATCGCGATGCCCGGTTCGTTGGTGAGCTGCGCGGCGACCTGCTTCGCCTCCGCGGCCGGCGCCGTCACCTGCAGCAGACCCGGCGCACCGGGCCCGAAGGCCGCGCTGACCTGTTCGTAGCCGACCCGCGAGCTGTCGCCCTGTGGCACGACCTTGATCGAGGGCATGCCGGTGCGCAGGCCGAGGATCGGCGACGCCAGCGCGATCAGCGCCGCGAGGGCGAGGCCGCCGAAGAGCAGCGGTCGCCGCCAGAGCAGCTCGCCCCAGCGGGCGAAGCGGGGCGAGCGGTGATCGCCCGAGTGCGCCCAGGGCAGCGAGAGCTTGTCGACCCGCGGACCGAGCTTGGCCAGCACCGCCGGCAGCAGGGTCAGCGTCGCGCCGAGGACGAAGAGGACCGAGATCATGATCCCGAGCGCGACCGAGCGGAAGGCGGGGCTGGGGACGAGCATCACCGCCGCCAGCGAGACCAGCACGGTGAGGCCGGAGAAGAGGACGGCCTTGCCGGCGGTGTCCATCGTCGTGCCGACCGCATCCTCCGGCGAGAGCCGCTGCCCGAACAGGGCGTTGCGGAAGCGCATCACCACGAACAGCGCGTAGTCGATGCCGAGCGCGAGCGCGAACATCATCGCGAAGTTCATCGCCCAGATCGAGATCGGCAGCAGCAGGGTGCCGAGGTAGAGCACCCCGGCTGAGAGGACGAGGCCGGCGATCGTCAGCATCAGCGGCAACCCGGCGGCGACCAGGGAGCCGAAGGCGAGGACGAGGATCGCCAGCGTCACCGGCCAGGAGAAGAGCTCGGACTTCATCATCGCTTCGCGGTTGGCTTCGTTGAAGTCGGACCACATCCCGGCGGCGCCGGTGAGGTGCGCTTCGGTGCCGGGCGCCGCCGCGGCGGCCAGGTCCGGCTTGAGGCCGTCGGCGGCGGCGACCATGCCGTTCGGGTCCTTGGCGGCGGTGGCGCGGACGACCGCGGTGTGGCCGTCGCGGGAGATCGAGACGCCGGCTTCGGGCGGCACCACCTTGCCGACGGCCGAGTCGGCGGCGAGGAGATGTTCGACGGAGGCGACCGTGCGCTGGAAGCGCAGGTCGGAGGCGACGAGTTTTTCGGAGTGGACGGCGACCTGCAGCCCGTAGGCACCGGCGCCGCCGAAGGCCGCGTCTACCTGCTTGCGGACTGCGACCGACTCCGAGCCGGTCGCTTCCCAGCCGGCGCCGGAGAGGGCGGTCTCGACCCGCGGCGCGAGAAAGCCGAGGCCGACCGCGAGCAGCGTCCAGGCGACGAAGACCTGTGCGCGGTGGGTGGCGGCAAAGCGCCCCAGGCGGCCGACCGGGCCGCGCGCCCCTCCTGCTTCCACCGGCCGATGCTTCAAAGTTGGAGCTGCCTGAACGGACACCGCGACCTCCTCTTTACGCTTTCACATCTCAACATCTACACAACTTAACAGTTGTAGAAGGTACAATAACAGAGAGATGCAGAGTCCGCTGAACCCAGAGGCCGCCGAGCTGATCGCCCGCCGCTTCCGTGCCCTCTCCGATCCGACCCGGCTGCGCATCCTCGATTACCTGCGCAGCCATGAGGAGGCCTCGGTGGGGGAGATCACCGAGGAGCTCGGCACCTCCCAGCAGAACGTCTCCAAGCACCTCTCCGCCCTCCACGCCGAGGGCTTCGTCGCTCGCCGCAAGCGCGGCACCAGCTCGCTCTACCGCATCTCCGACCCCGGCGTGCACGAACTCTGCGACGGCGTCTGCGCCGGCATCGAGACTCAGCTCGCCGAGCTGGAGGCTGTCCTCAAATAGCGAGGTTCCCCGCCGTGGTGGGGGGAGAGACCGGAAGGCTTGGCGCCTTTCCTAACCAGTGGTTGGGAAAAGCGACTCACCAGATTTCGAGATCGCACGGTTCGCCGGGAAGCAACTCGGGATCGTGACGACGAAGCAACTGCTCGCGGCAGGGCTTTCGAGTGCAGCGATCTCCAAGCGCGTTCGCAGCGGCAAGCTCTACCGGATCCATCAGGGCGTGTACTCCGTAGGGCATGACGGGCTGAGTGAACAGGGTCGGTGGATGGCCGCGGTCCTCGCTTGTGGTCCCGGCACTCTGCTCAGCCACGGTTCTGCAGCGGTTCACTGGGAGTTGCTGCGTCCGCTCGACGGCCCGATCGATGTCACGGTCCCAACCCAAAACGGTCGTAAGAGCCGCCGGGGCGTCCGCATTCACCGCTGTCAAAGCCTGGACCAGTCGCCTTTCCCAACCAGAGGTGCGGAAAAGCGCCTACCCCCTCTGCGGACGGTCCGTGGCGGGATTCCGGTGACGACTGTGGCGCGGACGCTCGAAGACTTGCGGCGATCGGACTTGCGG
Source organism: Solirubrobacterales bacterium (assembly GCA_036378275.1). Taxonomy (GTDB): domain Bacteria; phylum Actinomycetota; class Thermoleophilia; order Solirubrobacterales; family 70-9; genus VAYN01. Next base: position 7,841 of record DASUWV010000052.1, read on the forward strand.
CCTTCGCTCGTCCGCCGCGCGATCCGGCAGGCGGAGTTCCTCCAGCTGCCGATGGGCGCAATCGAAACGGACGGCACGCGCAGCGATTTGGAGCGGGATTTCCTGCGGCTGTGGCGCCGCCACCGTCTGCGGCCGCCCGAGGTCAACGTTCCGATCGGCCGGATGACGGTCGACTTCCTCTGGCGCGAGGAGCGGTTGGTCGTCGAAACCGACAGCTACGTCACCCATGGCGGTTCGATCGCGTTCGATGACGACCGGATGCGGGACCTGGAGCTGCGGCGGCGTGGCTTCCGCGTCCATCGCTTCAGCGAACGGCAGCTGGAAGTCGAACCCAAGGAGATCGCCGAAGACGTGGCGAGGGAGCTGCGGGTGGCTGCCGAGTAGCCGAGCCGCCTCGTAGGTTTCTCTCGTGACCGATGCGGCCGCGATCGAGACCGAGGCGCTGACCAAGCGCTACGGGCGGCACCGCGGGATCGAGGACGTCAGCTTCGCGGTGCGGCCGGGGGAGGTGTTCGGCTTCCTCGGCCCCAACGGGGCCGGCAAGACGACGACGATTCGGACGCTGCTCGACCTGATCCACCCGACCTCGGGCTCGGCGCGGATCTTCGGCCTCGACAGCCGGCGCGACAGCGTCGCGATCCGGGCCCGGCTCGGCAACCTGCCGGGCGACTTCGGCTTCGGGCGGGAGACGCCGGGCCGGGAGGCGGTGAAGCTGCTCTCGCGGCTGCGGGGAATCGACGGCTCCGCCCGCGCCGAGGAGCTGGCCGGGCGCTTCCGGGCCGACCTCGACCGGCCGCTGGGCCAGCTCTCGCGCGGCAACCGGCAGAAGATCGGGCTGATCCTCGCCACCTTCCACCGGCCCGAGCTGCTGATCCTCGACGAGCCGACCGGCGGCCTCGACCCGCTGATGCAGGAGGAGTTCCTGGCCCTGGTCGCCGAGGAACGCGAGCGCGGCGCGGCGGTCTTCCTCTCCTCGCACGAGCTCGACGAGGTGCAGCGGGTCTGCGACCGGGTCGGGATCGTGCGCGGCGGCCGCCTCGCGGCGGTCGAGCGGATCGCCGACCTGCTCGGCAAAGCGCGGCGGCGCTTCACGGTCGAGCTGGGCGACCCGGCGGGGATCGAGCAGCTGCGCTCGCTGCCCGGCGTCGCCGACCTCGAGATCGCCGCGGGCCGCGCCACCTTCACCGCGGGCGGCGACCTCGACGCCGTGGTGCGCGAGCTGGCCGGCCACCACGTCGTCGACCTCGAGGCGACCCATCCCTCGCTGGAGGAGGTCTTCCTCGGCTACTACGACGAGGGGGAGCAGAAGTGAGCGAACGGCGCAGCTCGGCCGCCGCCCAGGTGGGGGCGCTGGCCGCCGCCCACCTCTACGACCGCCGCCGCGCCGTCCTCGCCTGGGGCCTGCCGCTCGGCCTCATGTCCGCCTTCATCGTCGCCATCTTCCCCTCGGTCGAAGAATCGCTCTCGAAGGCGATTCAGGGCTACCCGCAGGGGCTGAAGGAAGCCTTCGGGATCGGCGAGCTGAGCAACGTCGAGCAGTACCTCCAGGCCGAGATGCTGAGCCTGATCGTGCCGCTGGCGATGGGCTACCTGGCGGTGCGGGCAATCGCCAGCGGCCTCACTGGCGCCGCCGAATCGGGCCGGCTCGACGTCCTCCTCTCGGCGCCGGTCTCGCGCGCCCGCGTGGTTGCCGCCGGCTTCCTCGCCACCGCCGTCGAGCTGGCCGAGGTGCTGCTGGTCACCGGCCTCCTCTGCGGCCTCGGCAGCCTGCTCGCCGGCTCCGGCCTCGACGCCGGCCGCGCCGCCGAAGGCTTCGCCAACGTCTGGCCGCTGGCGCTGCTCTTCGCTGGCTTCGGCGCGATCGCCGCCGGCTTCTCCCTCCGCACCAGCGTCGTCACCGGCTCGGTCGCGGGCCTGCTGGTGGCGATGTACGTGATCGACCTGATCGGCCGCCTCGACACCAGCCTCTCCGACCTCCGCTACGTCTCCGTCTTCAAGTACTACGGCAACGCGATCGAAGACGGGATCGAACCGGTTGCGTTCATCGGCGTCACCCTCGCCGCCTGCGCCCTCGCCGCGCTCGGGGCGTGGCTCTTCGAACGGCGGGACTTGGCGGCCTAGTTCTCCCAGGGAAATACCAGCTCGTGACTCTCGCCCCCGAGAGTCGAGTCGGAGGAGATGACCAGCGCAGGCCGGTTCTTGCCGGGCTCCCCGCGACGAGCTGCGCCCAGTGAGGCAAGCCAGATGTCTCCGCGGAGGGGCTCAGATTCCGTCACCCAGCGTCGCCTCCCACAACCAATCCTCGGCTAGCACCTCAGGATTTTCCGCGTCTACTTTGGCTGCTTCGCGCTCGGAACGGTACGCCTCCTCGAGCTCTGCCTCGGTGGAGGTTCCCTGTGCCCATTCGGTGAGCAGCACCGAGAGGGAGACGCCTCGCTCCTGCGCGAGCAGCGCCAGGCGGTCGCGCGTCTCCTTCGGGATGCGGATGGTTGCGGTTGGCGATGCCATCTCAGCCGATGGTAGCGCCGCATCTTTTTCGTTCACACGGACGGGCATCCCCTGTTCAAGGGCTGCCGCGGAAAAGTTCTCCCCCCGCTTCTTGGATTTCGTCGAGACTGCTTGCCGCTCTGACCGAGGAAATCGACTGCGGCCGCGGCCCCTCGAAACCGTTTTCGCCGACGATGAGGTGAAGGGGCTTGCCAGCAGCGGCGCAGCGGGAGGCGATCGCGCCGACGATCTTGCCTTCGAGGCTCTGGCCGTCGAAGCGGCCCTCGCCGGAGACGACCGCGTCGGCGCGGGCGAGGCGGGCCTCGAAGCCGACGGCGTCGAGAACGAAGTCGGCGCCGGGACGCAGAGCGGCGCCGTAGGCCCAGAGCCCGCCGGAGAGCCCACCGGCGCAGCCGCTCATCGGCAGGCCGCGGGGGTCGCGGGGGAGCTCGGCGGCGAGGGCGTTCAGCCGCTCGGTCAAGCGCTCCACCGCCTGCGGGTTCGCCCCCTTCTGCGGCGCGAAGACGCGCGCCGCGTCCTCATAAGCGGTCTGGACATCGCAGATGACCTCGATCGCCGCAGCGCCGAGGGCCCCGGCCTCCCGCAGCGCCTCGATCGCGCCGCGGCCGCCGTCGGTGGTGGCGCTGCCGCCGCAGGCGACGAGCACGCGCTCGGCGCCGGCCTCGATCGCCGCCGCGATCAGCTCGCCGGTGCCGAAGGTGTCGGCCCGCTCCGGGTCGCGCTCCTGCGGCGCCAGCAGCGGCAGCCCCGAGGCCTGCGCCACCTCGACCACCGCCGTCTCGCCGTCGGCGAGCATCCCGTAGCTCGCCTCGATCGGCCGCCGCAGCGGGTCGTGGACTGCGGCCGCAACGAGTTCGCCCCCCAGCGCCCCGAGCAGCACCGCCATCGTCCCCTCGCCGCCGTCGGCGACCGGGCAGCGCTCGGCCGCGCCGCCCGCCGCCTCGATCCCGGCGGCGATCGCCTCGGCCACCGCCGCCGCCCCGAAGGTTCCCTTGAAGGAGTCCGGCGCGACGAGGAACCGCCTGCTCATCGACCCATTCTCCTCGCTGCGGAAGCGTCCGCCTCCTACGATGGGGTCATGGCGTCTTCGGATCCCGGCCGGTCGTTTCGGCTGGCCAGAGACGAGGAGTTGGCGACCGGCCTGGCCCGCGTCGCCGCGGGGCGCGCCGAAAGCGCCGTGGAGCGGCTGCGCGGGAGCGGCGCCGGCGAGGTCGACACCGCCGACGCCGTCCACGGCTCCCGCAAGGACATGAAGAAGCTGCGCACCGTGCTGCGGCTGCTTCGCGATCCGCTCGGGCGCAAGTCGTTCCGCCGGCAGAACGCCCGCTTCCGTGACGCCGCCCGCGCCCTCTCCTCGACCCGCGACGCCGAGGTGAAGCTGGAGACGCTGGAAACGCTCGCCGAGCACGAGCAGGGGCTGCCGGAGGAGGGTGTCGAGGCCTGGCGAGGGATCCTCGCCCGCGACCGCGAGGCAGCGACCAACGCCGCCCGTGACGAGCCCGCCGTCGCCGAAGCGGTCTCGCTGATCGAGGAGGGGCTGGCGGAGATTCGGGCTTGGGAGGTGGAAGGCGACTCCTGGAAGCTGGTCGGCGCGGCCCTCGTCCGCAGCTACCGCCGCGGCCGCCGGGCGATGAAGAAGGGCGCCGCCAGCCACGCCGAGGCCGACTTCCACGAGTGGCGCAAACGCGCCAAGGAGCTCTGGTACGAGCTGCGGCTGCTGAGCGAGGCCTGGCCGGCGCCGCTGGAGGCGACCGCGGACGAGGCCCACCGGCTGACGGAGCTGCTCGGCGACCACCACGACTTCGCCGTGCTGCGCGAAGACCTGCGCGAGCGCAACCTCGGCGAGGCGGAGACGGTGGCGCTGGAAGCGGCGATCGGCCGCCGCCAGGAGGCGCTCGCGGCGGCAGCCTTCCCCCTCGGCCGCCGCCTCTACGCGGAGCGCCCGCAGGACTTCAGCCGGCGCCTGCGCCGGTACTGGGAAGCGTGGCGCTTTTCCGAACCTGTGGTTGGGAAAAGCGCCTAGCGACGGGTAGGACCCGGGCATGGGCCTCGACGCTTACGAGAAGAAGCGCGATTTCGGGAAATCGCCCGAGCCGCCGCCGAAGAGACGCCGCCGCAGGAAAGCCGCGCCGCGCTTCGTCGTCCAGGAACACAGCGCCCGCCGCCTGCACTGGGACCTGCGGCTCGAGCACGACGGCGTCGCCGCCTCCTGGGCGATCCCCAACGGCATTCCCGAGACCCCCGAGGAGAACCGCAAGGCGGTCCACACCGAGGACCACCCGCTCTCCTACCTAGAGTGGGAGGGGGAGATCCCCAAGGGCGAGTACGGCGCCGGGACGATGAAGATCTGGGACAGCGGCACCTACGAGCTGGAGAAGTGGGAGCCGGCGAAAGTGATGGTCGAGTTCCACGGCGAGCGGCTGCAGGGCCGCTACGCGCTGTTCCGCGCCGGCAAGGACGAGAAGGACTGGATGATCCACCGAATCGACCCGCCCGCCCGCGAGCGCGATCCCTTCCCCGAAAACGTGGTGCCGATGCTCGCCCGCCTCTCGACGCTGCCGCGCGACGAGGACAGGTGGGCGGTCGAGGTGAAGTGGGACGGGGTGCGGGCGATCGCCTATTGCCGCCCCGGCCGGGTGGAGCTGCAGACCCGCAACCTCAACGACGTCAGCGCCCAGTACCCGGAGGTGCGGCGGATCTCGCGGGCCCTCGGCTCCCACGACGCCGTCCTCGACGGCGAGCTCGTCGTCTTCGACGAGAACGGCAGACCGAGCTTCGAGCGCCTGCAGCAGCGCATCCACCAGACCGACGAGAGCGTGGTCCGGCGGCGGATGAAGACCCACCCGGTCGTCTACGTCGTCTTCGACCTGCTCCACCTCGACGGGACAGATTTGACCGGCCGGCCCTACGAGCGCCGCCGCGAGCTGCTCGAGGGGCTCGAGCTCTCGGGCGAGAGCTGGCAGACGCCGGCCTACTCGGTCGGCCACGCCAGGGAGCTGCTGGCGGCGAGCAAGGAGCAGGGCCTCGAGGGCGTGATGCTGAAGCGGGTCGACTCGATCTACTGCCCCGGCAAGCGCACCGGCACCTGGCTGAAGGTGAAAAACGTCAGCCGCCAGGAGTTCGTGATCGGCGGCTGGACGCCCGGCGAAGGCCGCCGCAAGAAGCACCTTGGCGCCCTCCTCGTCGGCTTCTTCGAGCCCGAAGGCGGCAAGCCCGGCGAAAGCAACCGATCGCTGCGCTACGCGGGCAAAGTCGGGACCGGCTTCACCGCCGCGGAGCTGACCGCGCTCGCCGCCCGCCTGGCCCCGCTGGAGCGCCGGACGAGCCCCTTCGCAGCCGGGCCGAAACCGCCCAAAGGCGCGCGGTTCGTCGAGCCGCGCCTCGTCGCCGAGGTCGAGTTCCGCGAGATGACCACCGAGGGCCAGCTGCGCCACGCCGCTTACAAAGGCCTGCGCGAGGACAAGGGCCCGAGCGAGGTCGTGCTCGAGCGGGCGAGCGACCCGGAGGGCGAATCGCTGACCTCGCGCGCGATCAAACGTCCCCGCAGCAAAGCCGCGGTCACCGTCGAAGACCGCGAGCTCGAGCTCTCCAACCTCGACAAAGTGCTCTATCCGAAGGCCGGCTTCACCAAGGGCGAGCTGATCGACTGGTACGCCCGGATCGGCGAGGTCCTGCTGCCGCACCTGCGCGGCCGGCCGCTGACCCTGAAGCGCTATCCCGAGGGCGTCGAGGGCAAGCACTTCTACGAGAAGCGCTGCCCCGCCCACCGCCCCGAGTGGGTGACGACGGCGAAGGTCTGGAGCGACCGCCACAAGGGCGAGATCGACTACTGCGTGGTCGAAGACCTGCCGACGCTGGTCTGGCTGGCGAACCTGGCCGACGTCGAGCTCCACGTCTCGCTCTCCAAAGCCGCGGCGATCGGGCGGCCGACGGCGATGGTCTTCGACCTCGATCCCGGCACCCCCGCCGACGTCGTCGACTGCGCCCAAGTCGCGCTCTGGCTGCGCGGCCTGTTCGAGCAGCTGGGTCTCAGCAGCTACGCGAAGACCTCCGGCTCGAAGGGCATCCACTTCTACGTGCCGCTGAACAGCGACGTCACCTACGAGCAGACGAAGCCGTTCGCCAAAGCGGTCGCCGAGACCCTCGAGCAGCGGTTCGGCGACCGGGTCGTCTCGCAGATGTCGAAGGCGAAACGGCCCGGCAAGGTGCTGATCGACTGGAGCCAGAACGACCGGCACAAGACGACCGTCTGCGTCTACTCGCTGCGGGCGAAGGAGCGGCCGACGGTCTCTACGCCGCTGGAATGGGACGAGCTCGAAGCGGCGCTCACCGCCGGCGACCCCGAAGCCCTGGTCTTCGACCACGCCGTCGCGCTGGAGCGGGTCGAGGCGAAAGGGGACCTGTTCGCACCGCTCCTCTCCGAAGAGCAGGAATTGCCCTCCTCATAGAGGGATCGGCGCCGGGCCGGATTACTATGTACCGAAAAGAGGATGGAGACCAAAACCACCACTCGGTCCGGGGCAAGAGCCTTGGAGCTGTTGGCCGCGCCGTTGAACCTTCAGATCCTGCGAGGCCTGGAGGAGGAAGCGCGGTCGGTGGGCGACCTGCGCGGGGCGATCGGCTCACCACCCCCGAGCACGGCGCGCATCTACCTGCAGACGCTGCGAAAGGTGAAAGCCGTCGACGTCGGCCGCAAGGAGGGTTTCCAGGGCTCCGCCGAGTACTCGCTCACCGACGGGGGGCGGGGCCTGCTCGAGGTCGCCGACGTTCTGCAGACATGGCTCTCCGCTTCGCCTCGGGGGCCGATCGAGTTGGGCACGCCCGCTGCGAGGAACGCGATCAAGGCGCTGATCGACGGCTGGTCCTCGAACATAACCAGGGCCCTGTCCGCCCGCGCGCTGGCCTTGACCGAGATGAGCCGGCTGATCCCGAAGATCAGCTATCCCGCGCTCGAGCGACGGCTGACGGCGATGCGCTCGGTCGGTCTCATCGAGGCCCATAAAGAAGACGGCCGAGCCACCCCGTACCGACCAACCGATTGGCTCCGCCGTTCCGTCGCCGTCTTCAGCTCCGCCAGCGAATGGGAGCGGGAGTGCATACCGGAGTTGACCTCCCCGATCGGACGCCTCGACGTCGAGGCGGCGTTCCTCCTCGCGGTGCCGCTGATGGAGCTGCCTCCGGACCTGAGCGGGAAGGTGCGGCTCGCGGTCGAGATACAGCGCGGCGTCTCGCCGATCTTCGCAGGGGTCCTCGTCTGCATCGAGGACGGGGAGGTCACCTCCTGCGTCCCCGGGCCCGACGGAGAAGCAGAAGCCTGGATCTCCGGAGCGCCCCGTTCCTGGCTGCGCCGGCTGAACCGCGGCGAGGAGGACCATCTGGAAGTGGGCGGGGACTCGCACGCCGCCCGCGCGGTCCTCGAAGGACTGGAACGTACCGCGGCCAAACCGTTTCCTTCTTCGTAGCAGCTTGACGTAATACGTCGAGCGACGCGCGTGAATTTCTGTCTTTTCCCTGTTTGCAGGAATTTTACGGCTTTTGTCACTCGCAAAAAGCTCAATTTGGCGCTTTCGTAATCTTCCTCCTTGCATTCAAAGAAGCGCGGGCGAATTATTAGCTCAGTGGTCCCGACCCGGTCCGCGCAGGGAAAACGACGGGCGACGGTGACGGGCGAAACAGAAAACGATCGGTTCAGGAGCCTTTGTTCCCTCAAGTCAAACGCGCTGGTGGAATGGCAGTCGCCCTCCTGTCCAGCCCCCTCAACGTCCACATCCTGCAGGCGCTGGAGACCGAAGCGCTGTCTCCGATCGACCTGCGCCGGGCGGTCAACTCACCCCCCCAGAGCACGATGCGGGTTTACATCCGCAAACTCACGGACCTCAACGTCCTCGAACGGCGGCGTTACGACGGCTTTCCGCCGACCGTCGACTACGCCCTGACGCCGACCGGGAAGGCCCTCCGCAAGGTGGGGGACGCGCTGCAGGCTTGGCTCGACGTCGCTCCGGAAGGGCCGGTCGTCCTCGGCACGCCGGGGAGCAAGAGCGCGGCTCGCGCTCTCGTCGACGGCTGGTCGACGAACATCATCCGGGCCTTGGCCGCCCGCCCCTATTCGCTGACGGAGCTGAGCAGGCTGGACGTCCACACCAGCTATCCCGCTCTGGAGCGCCGTTTGAGCGCGATGCGCCTGGTCAACCAGGTGGAGCCGGCGCCCGGGGACGGCAGGGGGACTCCGTACCGGGCGACCGAGTGGCTCAGGAAATCGGTGCATCCGCTGATCGCGGCGACGGCGTGGGAGCGCAAATACCTGCCGGAAGCGACCAAGCGGATCGGACGCCTCGACGTCGAGGCCGCGTTCCTCCTCGCGGTGCCGCTGATGGAGCTGCCCCCGGATCTGAGCGGGAGGGTCCGGCTTGCGGTCGAGGTGCAGGGGGGCTCCTCGCCCGCTCACGCCGGAGCCCTGCTGGAGATCGCGAAGGGGAAAGTCGAGTCCTGCTCCGTGCGGTTGGGCGGAAATGCCGACGCCTCCGTCTCGGGAACGGCGATGGGATGGCTGCGTCAGATGAACGGACACGTCTCGCGACGTTTCGTCGAGTTCTCGGGCGACCAGGCTCTGGGCGAGGCGATCACCACGTCACTCCGCGCCACGGGTCTCGAGGCGCCGCTGGCGCTCGAGGGCCCGTCCGGCTAGCGGAACGCGCGTATCTGCACTTCAAGCACGGTGCGAAGGTAGGGACGCGGAAGCCTGACATCGCCTGGTTTGCGGGGCTTTTGTCGAGTGTGAACCGGCTCCTTCCGCCGCCGGGATCTGAGGGAGCCATCGCCTCAGGAGCTCCTTCTATAAGTGGAAGCGACCTCTTATGAGGTGCTTCACGAAGAGGCCTGTGGCTCATGGGCCTCTTCCTTTCTCCTGAGCCAAGAGGGGGCAGGCTTCCCTGTCCCCTCTTGCCGAGCCTTGCGAGACGGGCGCGCGGGCAAGGCTTAGGACCCACGAAAACGGGCAACAGGGGAGGTACGAGATGGCCTCCCGCACCCACAACGGCGCCCCGGAGGCGAGCCCCGAGGCTCGCCGCGATTACGCGCCCGAGGGCGAGGCCGCGAAGACCGGCCTCCGCGCGACTCTGAAGCGGACGCTGACCGAGTTCCAGGAGGACAACCTCAGCGACTGGGCGGCGGCGCTCACCTACTACGGCCTGCTCTCGCTGTTCCCGGCGCTGATCGCGATGGTCTCGCTGATCGGGATCTTCGGCGATCCCAAGACCACGACCCAGAAGCTGACCGAAATCATCACCGAAATCGGTCCGCAGTCGGGGGCGGAAACCTTCGAAGGCCCGATCAAGTCGATCGTCGAAAACCGAACCGCGGCCGGCTTCGCCTTCGTCTTCGGGCTCGCCGCCGCGCTGTGGTCGGCCTCCGGCTACGTCGGCGCCTTCACCCGTGCCTCGAACATCATCTACGAGACGCCCGAGGGGCGCCCGTTCTGGAAACTGCGGCCGCTGCAGATCGGGGTGACCCTGCTGATGATCGTGATGATGGCGCTGCTCGCCGTCGGCCTCGTCCTCACCGGGCCGGTGGTTGAAGCCGTCGCCAACCCGATCGGCCTCAGCAGCACCGCCGTCGACGTCTGGAACGTCGCCAAGTGGCCGGTGATGGCGGCGATCTTCATCCTCATGGTCGACGTCCTCTACTACGCCTCGCCGAACGTGAAGCTGCGCGGGTTCAAATGGGTGACGCCGGGGGCGATCGTCTCGATCGTCGTCTGGGCCCTCGCCTCGGCCCTGTTCGCCCTTTACGTCGCCAACTTCAGCTCCTACGACAAGACCTACGGCACCCTCGCCGGCCTCGTCGTGCTGCTGCTCTGGTTCTGGATCACCAACCTGGCGATCCTCTTCGGCCATCAGCTGAACGCGGAGCGCGAGCGCAGCGCCGAGATCGAGGAAGGGCACCCGCGGGCCGAGAAGGAGATCCAGCTCGAGCCGCGGCAGGAGCCGAAGGACCAGAAGACCACCTAGGAGGAAGTGCCGATGAAGATCATCTTCGCCCCGATCAGCATCGTCTTCGGCCTGCTCGCCGGCGTCCTCGGCAAGAAGGCGTTCGAACAGGTCTGGGGGCTGGTCGACGAAGAGGAGCCGCCGAAGCCCGAGCACCGCCATTTCTCGTGGCCGAAGCTGATCGCGGCGCTGGTGGTCGAGGGGGCGATCTTCCGCCTCGTCAAAGGCCTGGTCGACCACGGCGCCCGCAGCTCCTTCGCGAAAGTCACCGGGTTCTGGCCAGGCGAGGAAGCACCCGAGTCGGAGTAAATCGCACCTCCTCCGGGTACCTGTCGGATCGAAGTACTCGTCCAAAAACCACCGAAACGGAGGAGCAGATGAACACCAGAGCAGACCGAGGAACCGGCGCAGGCGGCATCTCGCTGGGAGGGATCCTCGTGATCATCGGGATCGTGCTGATGATCGTCTGGAACTTCTGGATCGGGCTGATCGTCGCCCTGATCGGGCTAATCGCCTTCGGCGGCTTCGCCCGCGGTAGGTGGTATTAGCGGCTCAGCGATGCCTGAAAGTTCGGGGCGATAGCTTCAGGGCATCGCCGGCGAGTCCCTCATCTTTGCCGTCACCAACCGGCTGCCGGAGCCCGCGGTCACGCAGCTGCGGGGGGTGGGGGAGGTGCGGATCGACGAGCGTGAGCTTGCGATCCCGCGGGCGGACCTGTTGGAGCTGGTCGGCGGGGCCGACGCGATCCTGACCCTGCTGCACGACCGCGTCGACGAGGAGCTGCTGGAGGCGGCGGGGCCGGGGCTGCGCTGCGTCGCCAACGTCGCCGTCGGCTACGACAACGTCGACGTCGCGGCGGCGGCGCGGCGCGGGGTGGTGGTGACGAACACGCCGGGGGTGCTCGACGACGCCACCGCCGACCTGACGCTGGCGCTGATCCTGGCGGCGACGCGGCGGCTCGCCGAGGGGGACCGGCTCCTCCGCTCTGGCCGCCCGTGGAGCTGGGGGATGTTCTTCATGCTCGGTACCGACCTGCGCGGCAAGCAACTGGGGATCGTCGGCCTCGGCGGGATCGGCCGCAAGGTCGCCGAGCTGGCGCGGGCCTTCGGGATGGAGATCGCCTACCACTCGCGCAGCCCGGCGCCGGCGGAGGTGGTTGGGCGACTGGGGGCGGAGCGGATGCCCCTGGACCGGCTGCTGGCGAGCTCTGACGTCGTCAGCCTGCACTGCCCGCTGACCCCGGAAACGCACCACCTGATCGGCGCCGCCGAGCTGGAGGCGATGAAGCCGAGCGCGGTGCTGGTCAACGCGGCGCGGGGGCCGGTCGTCGACGAGCGGGCGCTGGCGGCGGCGCTGGCGGCGGGGACGATCGCCGCCGCGGCGCTCGACGTCTACGAGCACGAGCCGCGGGTCGAGCCCGGGCTGCTCGAGCTCGACAACGTCGTCCTCGCGCCGCACCTCGGCTCGGCGACGATCGAGACGCGCACGGCGATGGCCGAGCTGGCCGCCCGCAACGCGATCTCTGTACTCCGCGGCCAAGGGCCTCTGACGCCGGTCACGCCACAATGAGGCGGTGAGCTCCGTGGCTGTCAACCGCACGATCCGCCACCGGATCGGCGGCGAGGAGACGAGCGGCGCCTCGACCCGCACCTCGCCCGTCTACGACCCCGCCACCGGCGAGGTCCAAGCCGAGGTGGTGCTCGCCGAGCCAGCCGACGTCGCCGCCGCGGTCGCGGCTGCGCGCGAGGCCTTCGCGGAGTGGTCGCAGGCCTCGGTCAGCCGCCGCGCCAAGGTGATGTTCGCCTTCCGCGAGCTGCTTGACGAGAACGTCGAGGCGCTGGCCCGGATCGTCTCCTCCGAGCACGGCAAGGTCCTCGAGGACGCCAAGGGGGAGGTCTCGCGCGGTCTCGAGGTGGTCGAGTTCGCCTGCGGATGCCCGCAGCTGCTGAAGGGCGAGTACTCCGACCAGGTCTCGAGCACGGTCGACGCCTTCTCCTTCCGCCAGCCGCTCGGCGTCTGCGCCGGGATCACCCCGTTCAACTTCCCGGCGATGGTGCCGATGTGGATGCACCCGCTGGCGATCGCCTGCGGCAACGCCTTCGTCCTCAAGCCCTCCGAGCGCGACCCCTCGGCCTCCAACTTCGTCGCCGGGCTCTACGCCGAGGCGGGGCTGCCGGAGGGGGTCTTCAACGTCGTCCACGGCGACAAGGTCGCGGTCGACGCGCTGCTCGACCACCCCGACGTGGCGGCGGTCTCCTTCGTCGGCTCGACCCCGATCGCCCGCTACGTCCACGGCCGCGCGACCGAGCGGGGCAAGCGCGTGCAGGCGCTCGGCGGGGCGAAGAACCACGCGGTGGTGATGCCCGGCGCCGACCTTGGCTACGCCGCCGACCAGCTCGCCGCCGCCGGCTTCGGCTCGGCCGGCCAGCGCTGCATGGCGGTCTCGGTGGCGGTCGCGGTCGACGAGATCGCCGACCCGCTGGTCGAGGAGGTGGCGGGGCGGGCGCGCGAGATCAAGGTCGGGCCGGGCCTCGATCCCTCCTCGGAGATGGGGCCGGTGGTGACGCCGCAGGCGCGCGAGCGGATCGTCGACTACATCGGCAAGGGCGCCGAGGCGGGGGCGCGGCTGACCGTCGACGGGCGCGAGCTGGAGGTGGACGGCGGCGGCTTCTGGGTCGGCCCGACCCTGATCGACCGGGTTGAGCCCGAGATGGCGGTCTACACCGACGAGATCTTCGGCCCGGTCCTCTCGGTCGTCCGCAGCGGCAGCCTCGACGAGGCGATCGAGCTGATCAACGCCAACCCCTACGCCAACGGCGCCGCGATCTTCACCGCCTCCGGCTACGAGGCGCGCCGCTTCCAGCGCGAGGTCGAAGTCGGGATGGTCGGCATCAACGTCCCGATCCCGGTGCCGATGGCCTTCTACTCCTTCGGCGGCTGGAAGGACTCCCTCTTCGGCGACCACCACATCCACGGCCCCGAGGGCGTCCGCTTCTACACCCGCGGCAAGGC
>DASUWV010000053.1:0-3168 GCA_036378275.1 Solirubrobacterales bacterium
GATGTTGGCGTCGGGATGCGCGGCCTCGCCGACCACCTTGGCGGCCTCGGAGACCTCGACCAGCGAGAGGTCGGCGCCGCCGGTGATCGAGAGCAGGATCGAGCGCGCCCCATCCATCGAGGTCTCGAGCAGCGGCGAGGAGATCGCCTTTTCGGCGGCTTCGATCGCGCGGCCGTCGCCGTGCGCCATGCCGATCCCGAGCAGGGCCCGCCCGGCGTCGGACATGATCGTCCGCACGTCGGCGAAGTCGAGGTTGATCACGGCGGGGAGCGTCACCAGGTCGGAGATGCCCTGTACGCCCTGGCGCAGGACGTCGTCGGCGACCTTGAAGGCCTCGACCATCGAGGTCTGCTGGTCGAGCACCTCGAGCAGGCGGTCGTTGGGGACGACGATCAGGGTGTCGACCTCGGCGGCGAGTTCCTCGATCCCCTTCTGGGCCTGGGTGCCGCGACGATTGCCCTCGAAGGTGAAGGGCTTGGTGACGATGCCGACGGTGAGCGCGCCGACCTCGCGGGCGAGGCGGGCGACGACCGGGGCGGCGCCCGAGCCGGTGCCGCCGCCGGCGCCGGCGGCGACGAAGACCATGTCGGAGCCCTTCAGCAGGCGCTTGATCTTGTCCTGCTCCTCGAAGGCCGAGCGGTGACCGACTTCGGGGTCGGCGCCGGCGCCGAGTCCGCGCGTCTGCTCGTCGCCGATGTGGACGGTGACGTCAGCGACGCAGAGCTGCAGCGACTGAAGATCGGTGTTTACCGCCATGAACTCGACCCCGGGAATGCGGGCGTCGACCATCCGGTTGACCGCGTTGACGCCGGCACCGCCGACGCCGACGACTTTGATCACCGGCTGGTGCGGCTCGCCGCTCCCCGGCGGCTCATAGGCCGGCTCCTCCCGCCCGTAACGCGGCGTATCGGTGCTGAACTGCTGCTCCCGCCGAGGCTTCGGCTCCTCGTTGAAGACCCGCTTCAGCCGCTCCGGCGCCGACTCGGTTGAGCCTTCGAGGCTCTGGTCGTAAAGGGTGGGCGGCTCCTCCTGCTGCAGGGGAACGTCGGCGACGGTCGGCTCCTCTTCGGCGGCAGGCGGTTCGGGAGCCGGCGGCGCGACCTCGCGCTGCTCTTCCCTCTTCGCCTCGGCCGGATCCTGGCGCCCGTAACGCGGCGCCTCCGGCGGATCCATCGGCGCGTCGTCGGTAGTCGACCGGAAGAGGTCGGAAAGCGGGCCCTCGCGCATGCTTGCGCGCTTATTCCGCCGAGCCATGGGACAGAACCTCCTTCGCCAGATCCCGGTAGTAGTTCGCGGCGCTCGAGTCTGAATCGTACTTGAGCACGGAGGACCCTTTGACGGGCGCCTCGGCGAATTTGATCGCTTTCTTTATCCGGGACTGGAAAACGAGGTCGCCGAAGTTCTCCTCGAGGATCTCCACCGCCTCCTTGGCGTGGATCGTCCGCGAGTCGAGCATCGTCGGCAGGATGCCCTCGATCTTGACGTCGGGGTTGAGGTTCTCCTGGATCATCCGCAACGTGTTCTGCAGCTGGACCAGCCCCCGCATCGAGAGGTACTCGCACTGCACGGGGACGATCACCTTGTTCGCGGCAGTCAGCGCGTTGATCGTCAGCAGGCCGAGGCTCGGCGGGGTGTCGATGCAGACGAAGTCGTAGTCGCCGGCGACCTCCTTCAGCGCCTTCTCCAGCGAGCGCTCGCGGCCGATCTTGGTGCTCATCGCGATCTCGGCGCCGGCCAGGTCGATCGAGGCGACGGCGATGTCGATCTCCCGTTTGACGATGATCTCGGAGATCGGCATGTCGTTGACGAGCACGTCGTAGAGGCTCTTCTCGACCTTGTCGGGGTCGATCCCCTGGCTCATCGTCAGGTTCCCCTGCGGGTCGAGGTCGACGCAGAGGACGCGGTAGCCGGACTCGGCGAAGGCGACGGCGAGGTTGAGGGTGGTGGTCGTCTTGGCGACGCCGCCCTTCTGGTTGGCGAAGGCGATCACCTCGGCGCCCTTCACCGGCGCCTCCTCAGAAGCCTCTTTCTCCTTCAGGAAGTCGAGCCGGGTGGGCGCGATCAAATCGACAGCCTTCATCCGCCCGTCCCCCTCAGCCTCCGGAGACTCCTCCTCTTCGACGTCGAGGGCAGGCTCCTCGGCAACCTTGGGCTCCTCCTCGACGATCTCAGGCTCTTCGACGGGCCTCTCGGGCACGGCCTCTTCCATCCGTTTCAGCTCGTCGTGGATCGGGTGCTCCTCCTGAATCTCGACGGGAGCAGGCTTCGGCTTCTTTCGGCTTAGAAATCCCATTGCGCGGATATTCGTATGCAGGCCGGTTTTTCCTGCCGGCCTCCGAAATTGCTAGGAATCAGCCAATCCCCGACCTCCTCGACAAGCGGCTCGTGATCGTCACCGGCAAGGGTGGCGTCGGCAAGACGACCGTTGCGGTGGCCCTCGGCCTGCGCGCGGCGAGCGAAGGCAAGCGCACGATCGTCTGCGAGGTCGCCTCGCAGGAGAACGCCTCGCGGATCTTCGATCACGCATCCGTCGGCTTCCACGAGGTGGAGATGGAGGAGAACCTCTGGTCGATCTCGATCGACCCCGACGAGTCGATGCGCGAGTACGTGCTGCTGCAGCTGAAGGTGCGGGCGATGCGGGACATGCTCTTCCGCAGCCGCATCTTCAACTACCTCGCCGCGGCGACCCCGGGACTGAAGGAGCTGGTGACGATCGGGAAGATCTGGGAGCTCGCCCAGCTCGACCGCAAGGTGAAGAAGGGGCGTAAGTACGACCTGGTGATCGTCGACGCGCCGGCGACCGGGCACGGGGTCGGCTTCCTGCAGACGCCGCGCACCTTCGCCGCGATCGCCCGGGTCGGGCCGATCCACTCCCAGGCGCAGCAGCTCGACCGCCTGATCACCGACCAGGAGCACACCGGCACGGCGATCGTCTCGCTGCCCGAGGAGATGCCGGTCAACGAGTCCGCGGCGCTCGAGCACGACCTCCGCAACGAGGTCGGCGTCGCCGTCGACCGCATCTACATGAACGGCCTCTACCCCGAGCGGTTCTCGGACGCCGACGAGCGACGAATCGAGGATGCGTTCGACGAGTCCACTGGCGCCGCCCGCGCCGCGCTGCGCTCCGCCCTGTCCGAGCGCCGCCGCTCGGTCGCGCAGCGCGAGCAG
>DASUWV010000054.1:0-16531 GCA_036378275.1 Solirubrobacterales bacterium
CGAGCCGGTCTCCGCTCTCGACGTCTCGATCCAGGCGCAGATCGTCAACCTGCTCGACGACCTCCAGGACGAGCTCGGCCTCGCCTATCTCTTCGTCGCCCACGACATCGGCGTCGTCCGCCACATCTCCGACCGGATCGCGGTGATGAACGAAGGCAAGATCGTCGAGCAGGGGAGCGCCGACCAGGTCTGCGAGCACCCGAAGGACGCCTACACGAAGAAACTGCTCGCGGCGGTGCCGATCCCGGACCCGCGGGAGAGCCGGGAACGGCGCGAAGGAGCAGGTAGCGTCCGGTAGGTGACGCTTCCGCTCTCGCCGCCGATCAAACCGCAGCTTGCGCTCACCCGCAAAGAGCTGCCGGTAGGCGAGGAGTGGGCGTACGAGCCGAAGCTCGACGGGTTCCGGGCGATCGTCTTCGTCGACGGCGACGACGCCTACGTCCAGTCGCGCGGCGGCAAACCCTTCAACCGCTACTTCCCCGAGCTGAGCTTCGCGCCGGGCCGCTGGGTGCTGGACGGGGAGCTGGTGATCCGCGACGGCGACGGCAACCTCGAATTCGACGCGCTGCAGGAACGGATCCACCCGGCGCAGTCGCGGATCGAGCTGCTCTCGAAGGAGATCCCGGCCACCTACGTCGTCTTCGACCTGCTCGCCGAGGGCGACGAGGTGCTGTGCGAGCGGCCGCTGCGGGAGCGGCGCGAGCGGCTGGAGGCGATCGCCGCGAAGGCGGGCCTGGAGCCGACGCCGCTGACCACCGACGCCGAGCAGGCGGAGCGTTGGCTGGGCAGCATCGAGGGAGTGATGGCGAAGGACCTGACCGCGTCCTACCAGCAGGGCAAGCGCAGGGGGATGGCGAAGATCAAGCGCGAGCGGACGATCGACTGCGTGGTGATGGGCTGGCGGCCCGGCAAAGAGGAGGGCACCGTCGGTTCGCTGATCCTCGGCCTCTACGACGGCGACGAGCTGCGCACCGTCGGCCACATCTCCGGCTTCTCCAAAGCGGCGAAACAGAGCATGCGCTCGATGCTGGCGCCGCTGGAGACCGGCAAGAGCGGCACGGCGGAGCCGAGCCGCTGGACGGGAGGGCGCGACCTCGAGTGGGTCGAGCTGCGGCCGGAGCTGGTGATCGAGGTCGGGTACGACCATGCGGCTTCGGGGCGGATCCGGCACGGGGCCCGGTTCCATCGGTTCCGGGACGACAAAGCGCCGAAGGAGTGCCGCTTCGACCAGCTCGACGAAGGCGGCTAGAAGAAGGCTTGCTGGCGGGCGGGTCCTGTCTCCGATCGGGGGCTCTCCCTACCGGGAGAGTCCTCCCGATCGTCGCCACCCGCCCGAGGAGCGTCTCGCCTAGACGCTGAAGCTCGGGACCTACCCCAGCCCTTCAGGGCCCGCGTTGCATGCCGCCGCTGCTCTGGCTGCAGATAAGCGCGGCCCTTGTAGAGCTGTTCGTATTTCGGGAGGAGGTCGGGGCGTTTTGCTTGGAGCCAGGCGAAGAAAACGTCCTTCACCTCGCCGCGGAGGTGGAGGGCGACGCCGCCGAGGAAGGAGGCGCCGGCTTCTCTCG
Organism: Solirubrobacterales bacterium; assembly: GCA_036378275.1. Classification (GTDB taxonomy): domain Bacteria; phylum Actinomycetota; class Thermoleophilia; order Solirubrobacterales; family 70-9; genus VAYN01. The sequence goes on from DASUWV010000054.1 coordinate 1,566, forward strand.
CTCGCTCGACGATCGGCTGCACTTGCTCGGGGGCGTCGTTGATGCCGGGCATCAGCGGCGCTACGAGGACGCCCGACTCGATCCCCCGCGCCCGCAGCTCTGCGACCGCGTCCAGCCGCGCGGCGGGGCTCGGGGTGTGCGGCTCGGTCGCCCGCCAGGCCTCCTCGTCCAGCGTCGGCACCGAGAGGTTCACCGAGACCGGCAGCCTCTTCGCCATCCGCTCGAAGATCTCGACGTCCCGCATCACCAGCGGCGACTTGGTCAGCACCGAGACCGGCGTCCCCGCCGCCTCCAGCGCCGCGAGGATCTCGGGCATCATCCGGTACCGGCTCTCGACCCACTGATACGGATCAGTGTTCGTCCCCAGCGCCACCAGCTCCCGCTTCCAGCTCGGCCGCGCCAGCTCCGCCCGCAGCAGCTCCGGCACGTTGACCTTGACCACGATCTCCCGCTCGAAGTCACGGCCGGGCCCGAGGTCGAGGTAACTATGAGTTCGCCGCGCGAAGCAGTTATGGCTCACCACTCCATTAGCAATGAAGTCCCCGGTGCCGGTGGTGATGTCGAACATCTCCATCTTCCGACCCAGCGGCTCGATCTCGGCCACGCGCAGCTGCGCATCCGACTTGATCGCAATGCCCTCAATTGAGCGCTTACGGGTGATCGCGGGGTCGAGATGCTGCAGGAGTCGCATTTGCTGACGGAGACCACCGAGCAGTCTCACGTTTCGCGCCCCTGCGGTATTGGGCTTCTCGACAGTTACGTCGAACCCTAAGCGACGAATCCCTGCGCTGGTGCGAGCGATGATCTCGGGGTCCTTGTTGCATATCCGAACCACCTGTCGGCGACTGCCCTCGGCGTCGAATATCCCGGCAAGGAATCCGCGCGACCACTCCGAGGTTGGAGAGGTTGGCCAGCGGATCAGGCGACGGACTCGTTCGACGCCCTCCAGCGACGAGTCTCTTATGGCCCAAACGGCACGGTGCCGGTCGTTTTCACGATGGAACAAGAACTCACGGGTGATCACCCCTTCCTCGGCCAAAAAATCCTTGCTCCGATGAAGTGCCTCCAAATCAGCCAAGGCGAGACGAAATCGGTGAACATCACCCCTAGGTCTCCCGGGTCGCGAGTACGAATACGACCCCACGTGCCGGTCTCCGCGGATCATCCCGCACAGGTAGCCGCGCCGGTAGTCCTCCGAAGGTATCGGCCGATCGCCGAGCGTCCCTAGCCCAAGCATCTCATTGTTGGTCGTCAAGAAAGGTCGTTGCCCCGGACCCTGTTCAGCCCCGGTCACGTACTTCCAGCCACGGTTGGTTAGGAAGCGGTGGTCGCCACTGGCGATTAACTCGGTCCCATCCTCAAGCGTGACGCGAAAGGCCTCTTTGGAAGTTGCCCAGTGTGCCCTCACTCGCGTTTTCACATAGCGCCGATAGCTGCCACGTCGAACGGTGCCATAGATCTGGTCCCCGACAGCCACCTCAGCGAGAAGCTTGGTGGTGCCATCTGCCATCAGGATCGGCGTCTCCCCAACCGCGCAGTAGGCGCAGGCATGGCTGCATCCCCTATAGGGATTGACCGTCCAGCTGAAGCCGTAGCGGCTGCCCGGCACGTGGTTGAGGGCCGAGCGGGCGCGGACCTCGTGGAAGTTGATCCCCATCGCCTCCGGCGCATCGAAGGTGCGGACGACGGTGCCGTCGCCTACCCCCGGCAGCCGCAGATCGTTCTCTACCCGTTGCTCATCCCAGCGCATACGAACACATGTTCGCACAGCGACCTGACGGCTACTAGGGCAATTCGCCGCGCTCTGATCCTGGAGATCCCCCGAGTCCGCCAAAACCCTTATAGAGCAAGGGTTTTGGCGGACTCGCGGGCCTGAGCGGCGCTCGGGACCAGCCTGCTGGAACTGGTCTGGGTGATCCGGCTCGTGCGCCGTCGCCGCGACGAGATCGCCAAGCTCGAAGCCGAGCTGGTCGCCTGCCGCAAACGGGTCAAGGAACTGCTGCGGGAGGCTAAGCCTCAGCGGGCGTAGGGACGCCGGCGGTCTGCTCCTCGAAGTGCTTGCTCAGCATCGTCACCTGGCCCTGGTAGTTCGAGCCGAGGCCGCTGCCGTAGAGCCGCTCCGCCGAGGCTGACATCCGCTCCAGGCCGAGCTTGCAGACCGGCTGGCGGTGTTCGACCATGAAGGAGACGTCGCGGGCGCGCACCTCGAGCGCGGCGCGGCTGCCGTGCCGGCCACCCTCGGGGTCGTAGCCGAAGCCGGGGTCGAAGAAGCCGGCGTAGTGGGTCCGCAGCTCGCCGGCGGTCGGGTCGTAGGCCATCATCTCCGCCGCGATCTGGGGTGGGATGCACACTCCCTCGGCCGAGAGCAGCAGGTAGAAGATCTCCGGCTCGAGCACGACGCGGCCACCGGGCTCGGGGTAGACCGGGTCCCAGTAGTCGGTCCAGCGGTAGGCGCGGATCCGCGAGAGGTCGACCGGGAGGCTGTTCTTCTTCGCCCGGTAGCCGACCACGCGGTCGGTCGGCCCGGAGAGGTCGAGGCTGAGGAAGAGCCCGTCGCTGACCGCCAGCTCCGACTGGCGCAGGGCGTGGGAGTCGAGGTAGAGCAGCGGGAACTCGTCCTGCAGGGCGCGGATGTCCTCGTCGGAGAGGCGGACCTCGCCGCGCGAGAGGCGCAGCTGGTTCAGCGAGAGCCCGGCTCGGACCTGGATCGCGAACGAGCGCGGCACCACCTCCAGGTAGAGCTTGCCGCGGTAGCCGGAGCGGATGTCGTCGAAGCGGTGGTGGCGGTCGGTGATGACGCGGGTGAAGACGTCGAGGCGGCCGGTCGAGCTCTTCGGGTTCGCCTTCCCCCGCACGTCCTCGGGCAGGCTCAGCTCCTCGATCAGCGGCACCAGGTAGGGGCGGTCGCGCTCGAGCACGGCGCCGTCGCGGAGGTCAACCCGCTGGAAGGCGAGGCCGTCGATCTTCTCCTCCACCGTCGACTCCACGTCGGGGAGGAAGGAGCAGCGGAGCGCCCAGGCGAAGTCGCCGAGCCGCAAATCGATGCTCGCCGGCTGCACCGCCTCCGGCCGGATCCGGTAGTCGCCGGAGCTGATCCACTCGTCCTCGATCGCCTGGTTCAGGGCCTGCGAGGGCAGGACGCCGCTGATCGGCTCGCTCATGCCGCGGAGACTAGTCGCCGCGCCTCCTCCCCACCCAGATAGGCGGCGAGGACGAACTCGAGAATCTCCGGAAATAGCCCGGGAAGCTGCTCGGCTTCACCGGCGAGGACGCGGCGCCCGAGCATCGAGGCGACCCCCCCGACGACCGCTTCGCCGGTCGCCGCCGGCACTTCGGCGCCGGAGGGGCCAGCGGGGGCGCCCGCTCGCAGGTCCTGGACGAACTCGTCGAGGGCGGCCTGGTAGCGGTCGTAGACGCCGCGGCCGGCCCGCAGCCCTTCGACGAGGAAGATCCCGCCCAGGGCCGGTTCTTTTGCGAACAGCTTCAGCAGCGCCTCGACCGAAACGCAAACCCGCTGCGCCCACCCGTCCGCCTTCGCTTCCTCGCACGCTTCCCCGACCCGCACGCGGATGCGTTCCGTCGCCACCTCGTAGGCAGCGATGAAGCAGTCGTCCTTGCTCTCGAAATGCTTGTAGAAGTCGCTCTTGGAGACCGCGGCACGCTGACCGATCACCGAGACGGTGGTTTTTCCGTACCCCACCTCGTAGAGGCTCTGGATGAGGCCGTCGATCAGCCGTTCGCGCTGATTACGCGCTACGAACTCGGGCGAAAGCCCGTGCCGTCCCCTTGGCAACCGCTCCATTTCCTAATGAAGTCTGCCACCGTACTGTCACTTTCGTCTTCCGCCCCCGTCGAGGCTTGCTACATCGAGGTACGGCGATAGGAGGAACTGGGACAGTTCGGGCAGGAGATCGGTCGCGCTCTCGGCCTCCCCGCGGCGGATCTGCTGCTGGATGATCCAGGCGACGCCGCCTGCCAGCGACTCCTCGATGGTCTCCGGCAGGTCCGCCCCGGCGGGCGCTCGCCGCCGCAGCAGCTCGACGAAGTCACGCATCCCGGCGTCGTAGAGGCGAGCCGAGCTCGGGGTCGCCGAGATCGCCTCGACCATGCACATGCGAGCGGCGGCGGGGTGCTCGGCGACGAACTCGAGCAGGGCCTCGATCCCCGCGACGATCTGCTCCTCAAACCCGCTGGTCCTTTCGCACGCTTCTTCGACGATCACCCTCATTTCACCGAGAGTGGTGTCGACGGCGGAGAGGAACAGGTCCTCCTTGCCGTCGAAGTTGTCGTAGAGCGTCTTTCGCGCGACCGCGGCGCGGCGGACTATGTCGGCGATCTTGGTCGCCTCGTAGCCGCGTTCCGCGGTCAGCTCGGCGATTGCATCCATCATCCGCCGGCGCTTGTGGCCGGCGACGAACTCCCTCGGCAGCTCGGGCCTTATCGAGGTCATCTGATCCCTCCTGACGCCTCGGCAGGCGTGGAAACGGGGGCACTCGCGCCGCTGAATGGCACTCGCAGCCCACCTTTATTCTGGTACCGTGAGAAAACTTGCGTTGTTTTTAATCCAAACTTGTGGGTTTCTCGGTGCCTTTCGATCGAATTCAGCTGAACCAGGAAACCGTCCTTGCTGCGATCGGCGATGACTGGCCGCCGGAGCAGGTCGAGGCGGCCCTCGATCTGCTCGCCAACAGCAGCGGCAAATTCCCGTCCGGGGTGCGGAAGCTCCCGTCCGACCTGATCAGGGCGATCCAGCGCGAGCGCCTGATCGTCGCGATCCTCAACGCAGTCGCCGAACTGGGCTACCTGGAAACCAACGTCCAGGACGTGATCGACCGGGCCGGCGTCTCCCGCCCGACCTTCTATGAGCACTTCTCCAACAAAGAAGACTGCTTCCTGGCCGCTTTCGACACCAGCGCCGAAAGGCTCCGCAAGAAAGTCGGGGCGGCGGCGCGAAAAGGCGGGGACGTCTGGCGCGACCGGGTCCGCTTCGGCCTCGAAGCCCTGCTGAAGTTCGCCGCGGGCGATCCCGACACCGCCCGCACGATGGTCGTCGAGGCCCGCGCCGCCAGCGCGGCGGCGGTCAGACGACGGGTCGAACTGCTCGACGAGTTCGCGCGATGCCTCGACCGGGAGGCCCGCGAGCTTCTCCCCGAGGCGCGCGAGCAAACCCCGGTAACCGCCTCCGGCGTCATCGGTGGAGTTGAATCCCTGCTCTATTCCCGGTTGTGCAAGCACGAGTACGACCAAGTCGAGTCCCTTCTCCCCTCGCTCATGTATTTCGTCGTTCTGCCGTACGAGGGACATGAAGCTGCAGGAGAGGCCTTCGCGGTCAACTAACTCCAGATTACTAAAATTGGACAGGAAGTACAGTAGTTTTCCCCTCAAGCTTCTCTCCTAAACATAAGTTTGGAGGGGAAGGGCTCCAAGGCCGCCCGTTGGCCAGCTAGCCAGCCGGTCCACCTGCAAATGGGCTGTATGAAGCACTGGCGAGGCCTTCGTCGATCGATGGCGTGAGTTCCGCACCGGTGCGACGGAGGGGCCACCGAAGCAGCCCCTCCACGATCTACAGGAAGAGGTAGATCAATGCGGCCCTGGGCAATTGGGCTGATCGTTCGGCCCTTGGCACGGATTGCTGTTGGGCTGGAAGTGCCCGGAGTTCCCGGCCGAATTCGGACCGCCGAATGCGTAGGCGGGACCCACCGCCACCAGCATGATCGCGGCAACGAGGGCAACCAGCCTTCGGATACGCCTCTTCATCGCACAACCTCCTTCCGGCGCGCAGGGGCGCCTAAAAGGGCTCCTTGCGTATCCGAGGCGACCCCTCCTCGCCGATAATGGTTGAAACGGATTACGGCATTAAATGTCAGCCTCCACGAAGTGACCTCCTGCAGGCTGCCGCAGACGAGGAATGCCGGAGAGAACAGGGGGACTCGGAGAACAGATCGAAGGAAGCCCACAACCCAGGTTCACTCGGACTCGGCCTCACGCTCGATCCGCTCGATCCCTCGCGGCCGTCCCGCCTTCACCCAGCGCCAGTGCAGGAAGGCGGCGACCAGGACGGTCCCCGCAAGCGAGAGCAGCGGGTAGCCACGGGAGGTGTTGACGATCAGCGTGAAGGCGACGACTACAGCCCCCACCATGTTCGTCGCATACAGCCAATGCCTCCCGCGCCGACGCGAGAAGGACGCCATCGCCAGCAGGCCGGCGAGGAAACTGACGAAGACGGCGACCGCGTAGACGAGGACGAGCTCCTGCTCCTGGCCGCCGGCCGCGAGGATGATCGCGGCCGAGATCGCGGTGTAGACGAGAACAGCGGCGACCGGAGTGTGGTGTTGGTTGGTGCGCCCGAGGGCCGCGGGCAGGAGGCCCGGCCGGCCTGCGGCTCCACCGTGGGCGAGCGCTTTCAGCAGCCCGGGCCCCGCCTGAAAGGAAGAGGCGGCCGCCGCCAGCAGGAGCAAGCCGCTGGAGAGCTGGAAGAAGGCAAAGAGGGGCCCGGGCCCCGCCGCCGCTTCTGCCAGGTCGCCGATCTGGGTGCTGTCTGCGCTGGGGATGCCGACGTGAAGGTGAACGGCAAGGGCGGTCAAACCCATCGTCAGGACGCCGACGATTCCCACCGTCGCGGCGAGCGTGCCGCGACCGAAGCGGGCGCGCCCGCGGTCGTCGAGCTGGGCGAGCTGGGCGATCGAGGTCGCCGGCGCCTCGGTGCCGGTCGCCAGCGCCATCGCCACCGGGAAGGCGAAGATCACGGCGACAACTGCCGGGCTCGCCGAACCGGTGATCGGCGCGGCGCCGTGAGCGGCGTGCGGCGAGACCCAGCCGAGAGCCAGCATGGCGACCGCGGCCACGACGAACAGGCAGGTCATCACGGCGAAGATCAGGCGGCCGCCGTGGCCGAACCAGGTCAGCGCCGCGACGGCCAGCAGCAGCGCGAGCGCCAGCGGGATCCGCAGAGGCGCGACGGCCGGGACGTAGTCGATCACGGCGCTGCTGGCGGCAGCAATCGAGATCGCGATCGTCAGCGCGAAGTCGACCACGAGGGCCCCGATCGGCAGGAACGTCCAGCCCTCGCCGAAGGCGGTGCCGGCCGCCTCGGGAGAGCCGCCGCCGCGAGGGAAGGCGCGGACGAGCTGCCAGTAGTTGAGGGTGACCAGGGCGATGATCCCGATCACCAGCCCCATCGTCGGCAGCAGCAGCTCGAGATGGCCGTTCAAGGCCCGCAACGCCGCCTCGATCGCGTAGGCGACCGAGGAGACGGGATCGGCCATCACCGCGAAGGCGAAGGCGAAGAAGAGCAGGGCCTTGGGCGGTTGCCTGAGCAGGCGGACGGGAAGGGCCAGGGTGTCGGGTGAAGCCACGGTGCCTCCTTTGGAGGGGTCGACGACGAATCGCCGACCAGGCTTCCCGGCACACCTAACACGGAGCTTATCGCGGCTGGCCGAACGTCATCAACGCCGCGGGATTGCACGCTCCAAAGCGGAGGGGGTGGGATTCGAACCCATGAGCCCCCTTACGAGACCGCCCCGTTCAACCACTCCGGCACCTTCTTATGGCTTCAGCAAGCCGAATCCCCAACTCGTCCATTCCGGGGGGAACGGCTGGGGGAATTGAAATCGAGTCGAAAAATGGAAGGGGACGAGTTGCTCGGTTGCCGACCGACGTGCCGATATCATCGAACGACAAATGAAGCCAATCCGCACCGACTTCCGAGGCTACGAGGGCCAATATGTTGCGATCGATGCTCGCACGGGCGACGTCGTAATCGCCGACAAGGATCCTCGCGTCGTATTTGAGAAGGCCAGGGGCCGGAATCACGTCGTCGTTCACGGCCGCGTCCCGACTGCGGATGAGCCGATCTACGTCGGTCTTGGCTGACATCCCGCCGCTTCCCTGGCTCTATCCCTACCGGGAGGACGCGCAGTCGACCCGGCTCGACGGTCCAGTCTTTCGCCCTTTCGTTCCCGTGTCCCTTGTTCACGATGACCAAAGCACGTGGCTCCTCACGGGCCTGATCGACACGGGAGCCGACTCTTTACTTGCCAGCAACTTGCTCGCCGACCAGCTCAATCTAGATCTCGACGACCACGACGGAGAGGCCACCCATGCAGTAGGCGGACGGGTTGTCAAGGCGCGCTACAAGACCATCGGCCTGCGGCTCCACCCGAGCGATGCGAACGAATCCGAGTACATCCAGTGGGAGGCGCAGGTCGGCTTCATCGAAGGCTGGAACAGCGACGGTCTCGTGCTGCTCGGAAGCATCGGCTTCCTTGACCGCTTCACCGTTACCGCGAGCCGATTCGCCCAGGCGGTAGCCGTCGAGGAGCGAGAGACGTTCGACGACCGCTTCGGCGTCGTCGAGGCTGCGTAAACGGATTCAGTCGGCCTCTGGAGATGTCGCAATTGGCACGACCGCCACGAGGGACGATGTCGATTGATCGGCGAGTGCGCGAAGAGCGGCCTGGCGATCGCCTGAAATCCAACCCGGCGTGAAGTACTCGAACGCCGCCAGCATGGCCTCGGCCGCGCCCGCATACTGGCGATCGTAGAACCGCTGGTTCAGGCTCCTCTCACCCATGAGGCCGCTCTTCTTGACCGGGCGCTCGACTGCGTGTCGCTGAAGCGCAGCTAGGCTCTGCAGGCGGCGAAGCGTGGGCCACCACTTCTCTTGGGTAGGCGAGTCGACCCCAAAGAGCGCGGGCAACTCTTCCGCGTAACGCTGGTTAAGGGGCCTGTTCATGGCCTCGGCGGCGGCCTCCCTTGGGAGGCGGTCGAGATGGAAGTTCGCATACGCCTCAAGCCCAACAGCTGCCGATGCTACGGCGGTGCCGGCACTGAGCCGGAACGCCACGGTCTTCGGTTTCGTCTTTCTCCGCCGAAACAGCTGCACTAACCAGGAACCTGGCGTTACAAGCGGAGGGGGTGGGATTCGAACCCACGAGCCCCCTTACGAGGGCCAACGGTTTTCGAGACCGCCCCGTTCAACCACTCCGGCACCCCTCCAGGCGATCTTGCGGGACGGACGATTCTAGGGGCGCGGCCCTCTCGGCGATGGCCGGGGGCTGTCGGGCCTCAAGGTCGCGCCTTTGCTGCCGACAACGCAATGTGGCCAGCGAGCAGACCAAGGTCGGTGGGTTCTTCGATCGCCACCCGCGCTTGCTGCGGGCGCTGGCGCTGTTGGCGCTGGTCTGGGGGCTCGGCTACCTGGCGTGGCGCGTCGGCTGGAGCGGCGAAGGAGCGAGCCCGGTCGTCTTTGCGATGCTGCTCGCGACCGAGGTCTACGGCCTCTGCGCGCTGGCGATCCTGACCTGGTTCTCCTGGTCGCGGCCGGCAACCAGGCGCCCGCCGACCACGGCGGGCCGGAAGGTCGACGTCTACGTCTGCACCTACGACGAGCCGGTCGAGGTGGTGATGGCGACGCTGGCGGGCTGCCGCGCCCTCACCTACCCCCACACCACCTACCTGCTCGACGACGGCCGGCGGCCGGAGATGAAGGAGATCGCCGAGCTCGCCGGCGCCGAGTACCTGACCCGGCCGGACAACGAGCACGCCAAGGCCGGAAACCTCAACGCGGCGCTGCCTCGGACCGACGGCGAGCTCGTCTTCGTCCTCGACGCCGACCACGTGCCGATGCCCGACGCGCTCGACGCGCTCGTCGGTTACTTCGACGACGAGCGGATGGCGATCGTGCAGACCCCCCACGACTTCTTCAACCACGACTCGGTCCAGCACTACGTCGTCGGCCGCCACGAGCAATCGCTCTTCTACCGCGTCGTCTGCCCGGGCAAGGACCGTCACGGCGCCGCCTACTGGTGCGGCTCGGCGGCGCTGATCAGCCGCCCGGCGCTGCTCGAGATCGGCGGCGTCGCGACCGAGACGATCGCCGAGGACTTCCACACGACGATCCGGCTGCTGCGGCACGGCTGGCGCACCCGCTACCACGACGAGGTCCTGGTCCAGGGCCTGGCGCCGCACGACCTCGACGGCTACCTGCTCCAGCGCGATCGCTGGGCGCGCGGCAACCTCGCCGTCTTCACCCTGCCGGAGTCGCCGCTGCGGGCGAAAACCCTGAGCCCGAAGCAGCGCCTCTCGTTCTTCGCCAGCCTCTTCGCCTATCTCGCCCCGCCGATGCGGCTGCTCCTGCTGCTGACCCTCGGCGTCGTGCTCTGGACCGGCGAGCTGCCGATGAAGATCAGCCTCGTCGCCCTGGCGGCGCTGTGGGTCCCCTACGTGGCGCTCAACTTCGGCGCCGGCGCGGCCTTGGCGCGCGGCTACATGCGGATCCCGGAGAGCGCCCACTACGAGCTGCTGACGATGGAGATCTACACCCGCGCCTTGCGCTGCGCCATCCGCCCCGGCCGCACCGCCTTCAAGGTGACGCCGAAGCAGGGGCGCGACGGCGGCGGGCTCGACGCCCTGCGCAAGCTGCACCTGGTGCTCTTCTGCACCGTGCTGCTGGCGACGGGGACGGTCATGCGCCTGCTCGACCTCGCCGGCACCGGCCCGCTGCCGGACCTGCCCGGGATCGCCGCCGTGGTGGTGCCGCTGCTCGGCCTTTACGAGCTGCGACGGCTGCTGGCGACCAGCTCGGCGGTGGCGCGGCGACGCCAGCGCCGGCTCGTCTACCGCTTCGAGGGCGACGCCGAGGCGCACGTCTACGCCTCCGACGCCCACACCCCCGCCCGGCTCGTCGACGCTTCCGCCGCCGGGGTGGGCCTCGTCGCCGAGGCGCCGCTCGAGCTCGGCAGCACGCCGGCGGTGCTGCTGCGACTGGCCGACGCTGGCGGGCAGTTGCACGAGATCGCCGCCAAAGTCGAGGTGCGGACCTGTCGCGAGGCGGAGGGCAGGTTCCTGGTCGGAGCCACGATCGTCGAGATCGACCCCGAGGCGAGGCTGCGCCTGATGGAGTGGTGCTACGTCGTCTGCACCCACGAGCGCCTGCGGGGCCACCGGCCCACCGCCTCGCTTGCCGGCGAGGAGGCGATCGTCGTCTCTCTCGACGGCCACCGCGAGGCGGAGCCAGTACCGCTTCGGCCCTCGGTCCCGGCCCTGCGCCAAGCATAGATCGGTACTCTTGACCAACACCGTGGTTCGCCATAGAGCGCCCGCGGTGCAGAAAAGAGGGCCGGCATCATCGGCCAAGAAATGCCGACCCTCCCAGTCGTAACGGAGGGCGACTCAGACACTCCATTACATCCCCGATTATAGAGTTCCCCTCAAGTACTCGGGATGTTCCCAGGGACAACCGTGCGCAAAGAGCGCGGCTTTGGAAGCGCTCCATAGCCCGGCCGCCGATACCCTTGAGGGAACCCGGAGAGGTGTCCGAGTGGCTTAAGGAGCGCGATTGGAAATCGCGTGGGCGGGGTTAACCCGCCTCGTGGGTTCGAATCCCACCCTCTCCGCTTCGCCGTGTGGAAAAAATGGAATCTCGCCTTCGTGGAGAATTCCGACGTTACGATGGACCCGATGATTGACGACGCAGCCATCGAGGATGCAGGTCAGCGGCTGGCAGCAGCAGCAGGATCGCCCGCAACCGTGGTGCTCTTTGGATCAAGAGCGCGCGGTAATCCTCGCGATGACAGCGACCTCGACTTCCTCGTAATAGAGGCGCAGGTCGAGAGCAAGCTCAATGAGATGGTGCGTCTGCGGGATGCCCTTCCGCCGCTGGGAGTCCCGGTCGACGTCGTCGTGATCTCCAAGGAGGAAGCAGCGCGACGGGAGGCCGTGCCCAGCACCTTGGTCCACCGCGCGCTTCGCGAAGGCCGCATCCTTGTCGCGGCCTGAACTCGAAGAAGCTCGGCTTCTTCTGCGCAAGGCCCGGGAGGATGCCGCTGTAGTGGAGAAGCTGGCGGATGACGCCGATGTTGCCGACGCAATCGTCGATTCCACGCCCAGCAAGCAGCCGAGAAGGCATTGAAGTCGGTACTCGCTGCCTCGGGCGACGACTTTCCCTGGACGCACGATCTTCGCTTTCTCATCGAGCGCCTCAATGACATCGGAGCACCCTTGCCTTCACCGCTGCACGAGGTCCGCGTGCTCGGCCCCTGGGCTGTCGAGTTTCGGTACGGAGAGACGATCGACGATCCTCTTGATCGGCAGCAGGCCGTTGCACTGGTACAGGAGGTAATCGCCTGGGCGGAGGCCATTGTCCGTTCTTAGCGCCTCATAGCTCCCGCTCCGCTCCAGAGGAGCGCCTCAGGGCGAAGAACTCGCGGAGGAGCGCGGCGCACTCCTCTTCGCGGACCCCGCTGATCACCTGGGGGCGGTGGTTGAGGGCCGGCTCGGCGAGGACGTCGAGGACGCTGCCGGCGGCGCCTGCCTTGGGGTCGGCGGTGCCGAAGACGACGGTGGAGATGCGGGCGAGGACGATCGCGCCGGCGCACATCGCGCAGGGCTCGAGGGTGACGTAGAGGGTCGTGCCGGGGAGCCGCCAGCCGCCGAGTTGCTCGGCCGCCGCCCGGATCGCCAGCAGCTCGGCGTGGGCGGTCGGGTCGCGTTGCAGCTCGCGCTCGTTGCCGGCCCGCGCCAGCAGGTCGCCGTCGCGGAAGATCGCCGCCCCGATCGGGACGTCGCCGTGGCGCTCGGCCTTGCGCGCTTCCTCGATCGCGATCTCCATCCGCGAAGCGTGCTCTGCAACGTCTGCCCCAGAAGAGCTGCCGGCGTTCACGACTTGGGAGTATGTCCGCCGACAACTTCCGCGGCAGCGCGGTGTTTTCGAAAGGCTTGGCCGGGTGCGGGGGTTCCGGCGGGCAACGGCAAACGATGAGACGACTTCTGCGAACCCTCCTGCCCTTGGCGGCGCTTGCGATCTGCGGGTCCCCGACGGCCTCTGCCGCCGCCCGGTCGGTGGTGGGACCGGCGCACGGCTTCGCGCCCCACCAGCTGGTGGTGAAGTTCGCAGGGGAGCGCCGCGCCCACGCAGTCTCGCTGGCGCCGGGAACCGGGGTGCGGCGGGCGGCGCAGGCGCTGCGCCGCAACCCGCGCGTGCTCTACGCCGAGCCCGACTACGTCGCCACCGCCTCGGCCGCCGACCCGGAACCATTCGACCCCGACGACCCCGGGACGCTCGGCGCCGCCGAAGCCGGCGAACTCGGCAACTGGGCCTTCAAGCAGTGGAACTTCCTGGCGTCGGAAGAAGGCAGCTCCGACCTGCCCATCTCCCCCGGCGGGATCGACGCGGTCGACGCCTGGCGCCACCTGATCGAAGCCGGCCGCCCGGGCGCCGCCGGAGTCGTCGTCGCCGTCCTCGACACCGGCGTCGCCTATCGCAACTACAAGGGCAGGTTCCGCCGCAGCCCCGACTTCGGCGCCGGGCAGTTCGTCCCCGGCTACGACTTCGTCGGCCACGACCGCCTGCCGCTCGACGAAAACGGGCACGGCACCCACGTCGCCGGCACGATCGCCGAGAAGACCGACAACGGGCTCGGCCTCACCGGCCTCGCCTACCGCGCGAGGCTGATGCCGGTGCGGGTCCTCGACCGCAACGGCCGCGGCAACGCGATCCAGATCGCCAAGGGGATCCGCTTCGCGATCGCCAATAAAGCCCAGGTGATCAACATGAGCTTCAACTTCGCCTGCCACAAAAAGGTGCCGGTGGTCGACGAAGCGCTGAAGGAAGCCTTCGAAGCGGGCATCGTCACGGTCGCCTCTGTCGGCAACCTCGGTTCGGAGCAGTGCGTCTCCGAGCCGGCGACCGGGCCGCGGGTGATCGGCGTCGGCGGCAGCACCGAGGGCGCCTGCCTCGGCGGCTACTCGCTCGCCGGCCGCGGGGTCGACCTCCTCGCCCCCGGCGGCGGCATCCCCCAAGGCGGGTGCCCCTCGGTCCTGGCGCGCCCGATCTACCAGGTGACCCTGCGGCCGGGCAGCACCAAGAGCTTCGCCATCCCCGCCACCTACGTCGGCACCTCGATGGCCGCCGCGCACGTCTCCGGCGCCGCCGCCCTGGTGCTCGCCAGCAATGCGGTCAAGCGGTCGCTGAAAGGCCGCGGCCGGGTCGAAGTGATCCAGCGCCGCCTGCGCAGCACCGCCCGCGACCTCGGCCTGCCGAGGACCGAACAGGGCGCCGGCTTGATCGACGTCGGCAAGGCGACGGAGCCGCGTTAGCTCAGGTCGTGCGGACGATGATCACTGAGCAGGGCGCGTGGTGGGAGACGTTGTTGGGGACGCTGCCGAGCAGGTAGCGGCGGGCGCCGGTCATCCCCTTGTTGCCGACCACGATCAGGTCGGCCTTGACTTCTTCGGCGACGTTGAGGATCGCGTCGGCCGGGTCAGCCTCGACCGGGTGCGTCTGCACCTCGATGCCCTCGGCTTTGGCTTCGGACGCCGCGGCATCGAGGATCAAGTTGACGTCCTCGCGCGGGCCGAGCTCGTAGTGGACGTCGGCGGGCGCTTCCGCCTGCTCGGCCTGCACCCGGCGCCCAGGCGCGGGCTGGTAGGCGCTGACGATGCTGAGGGCGGCACCGCTGAGCCTGGCCAGCTCGATCGCCTGGCGCACCGCCTGGGCAGCAGTTTCAGATCCATCGGTCCCGACCACGATGCGTTTGAACACGCTGCCTCCTTCGCTCGCTGAACGGGCCGATACTAACGCCGACCGGGTGACGCTTCGTGCTGCTTGGCCGGCAGGCCACGGAAACCGTCGCCGAGGATTTCTTCCGGCGTTTCGACCAGGCGGACGACGGCGATCACCATCGCCGCTGCGAGGCAGACGACGAGGATCGCGACCGAGACCTTCCAGACGAGCGGCATCCGCGCAGACCCTAGATGGTTGATTCCACGAGGAGGTGCGACCGGGGGCGCGCTTGGCCGAGCAGATCAAGGACGCAGGGTGCAGCCTTTGCCGGTTGGCAAAGGCAAACCCGAGGACGCAGAGATGCGAAGTGTGCCGGGCGCGTCAACCAGACATGCCTGGCTGCCGTGCCGGCCATCCACTACTTGGCGAGGCCGACGACGATCTTGGCGTTGGTGCCGTCGCC
>DASUWV010000055.1:0-5779 GCA_036378275.1 Solirubrobacterales bacterium
CGGGCGGATCATCGAGGCCGTCTCCGGAGCCGCCCCAATCAACCCTGACATCCTTCGCTTCTTCGACGCCGCCGGCGTGCTCGTGCTCGAGGGCTGGGGGATGACCGAGACCTCGACCGCGGCGACGATCTCAAGGGCCGACGAGTTCAAATGGGGCACGATCGGCAAGCCGTTCCCCGGCTGCGAGGTGAAGATCGCCGACGACGGCGAGATCTTGGTGCGCGGGCCGAACGTCTTCCAGGGCTACCACAAGAACCCGGAGGCGACGGCGGAGACGATCGTCGACGGCTGGCTCCACACCGGAGACATCGGCGAGGTCGAGCCGGACGGCTTCATCAAGATCACCGGCCGCAAAAAGGACATCATCATCACCGCGGGCGGCAAGAACATCACGCCCGCCAACCTCGAGGCGGAAATCAAGCAGCACCCGCTGGTCTCCCAGTGCGTCGTCGTCGGCGACCGCCGGCCTTACCTGGTGGCCCTGGTCACCCTCGACGAGGAAGAGGCCGTCAAACACGCCAAAGAAAACGGCCTGCCCGAGGATCCGACCCAGCTCGCCGCCGACCCTGACGTGAAGGCCGCGATCGAAGCCCACGTCGACAAGATCAACCAGAACTTCGCCCGCGTCGAGCAGGTCAAGAAGATCGCCATCCTCCCCCACGACCTCTCCCAGGAGTCAGGCGAGCTGACGCCGACCCTGAAGGTCAAGCGCGCCGTCGTCGCCCAGAAGCACGAGGACGCGATCGAGCAGCTCTACGCCGCGTAGCTAGGAAGCCTCGCCGCTCTGCCTGAGCAGGACCGAGGTGGTCTGCTCCAGCACACGGCGCCAGGCCGAGATCTGCTCGGGCTCCTCTGCGGAGGCTTTTTCGACCACGCGGCGGACGCGGCGCTCGGAGATTTCGAGGCCGTGGCGCTCGGCGATCTCCTGGTAGCGGTCGTAGTCCTTGGCGAGGGTGGCGGTGACAGTTTCGAAGCCGTGCTTGGCGATCTGCAGGCGCCGCGAGTAGTCCATGATCGGGGTGCCGAACATCAGCTCGTCGGTCGGCTCGGGCTCGAGCAGGATGATGTCGACGCCCGGGTAGCGCTCCTGCCACTGCTCGACCGCCTGGTGGAGGCGCTGGTGGGCGATCAGGCGGAAGGTCTGGTTGGCGATCGCCGGCAGGCCCATGTCAGAGACGCGGCGGACGCGGCGGCCGAAGACGGTCGGGATCGTCTTCTCGAAGTCGTTGACGTAGGGCACCAGGGGGTTGACGACGACGATGAACTTGGCGCCCTTCTCCACCGCGATGTCGACGTTCGTGGTCGAGCGGATGCCGCCGTCGACGAACTGGCGCCCCTTCAGGTCGACCGGCTTGTAGACGAGCGGCAGGCAGGTCGAGCACTCGACCGCCTTGGAGATCGGCACGTCGCTCCAGCCCTCTTCGCCGAAGACGATCCGCTCGCAGGTGTCGAGGTCGGTTGCGGTCAGGTAGAGCTCGCTCTCGAGCAGGCGGAAGTCGTTGACCCGGTCGGCGGCGCTGAGCGCTTCCTCGACGTAGTCGGAGAGGCCC
The DNA here is from genome assembly GCA_036378275.1 of Solirubrobacterales bacterium. Lineage (GTDB taxonomy): Bacteria > Actinomycetota > Thermoleophilia > Solirubrobacterales > 70-9 > VAYN01. The sequence continues at coordinate 1,551 of DASUWV010000055.1, forward strand.
GAGCCGGAGTAGAGCCCGGTCGGCAGGGCCTCGGCGAGGCCGACGCCGATGTCGATCATCGAGAGCTCGCCGATCTGGGTCAGCCGGCCGAGCAGCTGCGCCGTGCGCAGCGGCAGGGCCGCCGCTTTCGCCAGGAAGCCGAGGTAATTCGGCTTCAGCACCCGGTCGAGGTCGAGGTCCTCGAGTTCGGAGGGGACGCGGGAGTTGATCACCTGCATCATCTCCTCGGGCGAGATCCCGTTGGCCAGCATCGAGGCGACGAACGAGCCGGCGCTGGTGCCGACGTAGACGTCGAAGTTGTTGACGGTGCTGTTGACGGCCAGCAGGTCCAGCGCCCGCAGGGCGCCGATCTCGTAGACGCCGCCGGTGAAGCCGCCGCCGCCGAGGACCAGAGCGGTCTTCGAGGGCTTTCTCCTCCGGCCTCGCCGCTTCCGCGGCTTGGACTCGATGTCTACGACTTCACCCATACATGCAGTATTCCAAGGCGACAGGTCGAGCCGGCCGAAAATGAAGTATCAGCCATGCCCGCTACCTTCCACATCTCGCGTGTTGGGAAACTTGATGAGACGTTGCGTCACCCTCGGCGCCGTCGCAGCGATGCTTCTCCTGCTGCCGGCGGGGACGGCACAGGCCGGCCGCGCCTGCAACCAGATGCGCGCCTGGCTGCACCAGGGAGGCGGCGGCGCCAGCGGCCTGCTCGTCGTCGAGGCTGAATCCGGGAAGGTCGTCTGCGCCGCCGCCCCCGGCCGCCCGCGCTCGCTCGCCTCGAACATGAAGCTGTTCACGACCTCGACCGCGCTCTCGCGGCTGGGGCCCGAAACCCGGATCCCGACCAAGGTCTTCCGCGACGGCAAGATCGACGCCGACGGCGTCCTCCACGGCAGCCTCTACCTGCAGGGCGGCGGCGACCCCGCCCTCGGCACGCCGAGCTTCTACGACAGCTACCTGGCCGGGCTCGGAACCGACCTCTTCGCGCTGACGCCGCAGATCAAGGCCGCCGGGATCACCTCGGTCACCGGCCGCCTCTACGCCGACGACACGATCTTCGACCGCCTGCGCGGGGTCGCCGACTCCGGGTATGCGACCAGCTCCTACATCGGGCCGCTCTCCGGCCTCGCCTTCAACTCCGGCTTCCGCGGCGCCACCAGCTCCAGCGGCTTTGCCTCCGACCCGGCCAAGCTCGCGGCCTCGAAGCTGGCGCGCTCGCTGCAGGGAGCCGGGATCCAGATCCCCTCCCAGATCGCCCTGCGCCCGACGCCGCCGAACGCGGAACGGGTGGCGACGATCCGCTCGCCCACCCTCAACCGCATCGTCGACACCACCGATGTCTGGTCGGACAACTTCTTCGCCGAGATGCTGATCAAGCTGCTCGGCGCCCGGCTCGGAAGCGGCGGCACCACCGCCGCCGGCGCCTCGGTGGTCGAGGCCTTCGCCCGCGCCCACGGCTCCGGCGTCCACGCCGTCGACGGCTCCGGCCTCACCCGCTCCAACCGCGCCAGCCCGCGCCAGGTGGTCAACCTGCTGCTGGCGATGCGGCAAGACCCGGCCGGCGAAGACTTCATCGAGGACCTGGCGCTTGCCGGCAAGGAAGGCACGGTCGAGGAACGCATGCGCGGCACCGCCGCCTACGGCCGCTGCCGCACCAAGACGGGGACGATCACCGGCGTCAGCAACCTCTCCGGCTACTGCTTCAACAAGAGCGGGCGGATCATGGCCTTCTCGATCCTGATGAACGGCGTCGGCAACCTCACCCTCGCCCACCTCGACCAGGACCGCATCGCCGGCGCCGTCGCCGGCTACTGAGCGACCAGCGCCCGCAACCCCTCCTCGTCGAGGATCTCGGTGCCGAATTTCTCGGCTTTGGCGAGCTTCGAGCCGGGGTTGTCGCCGGCGACGACGTAATCCGTTTTCTTCGAGACCGAGCTGGTCACCTTGCCGCCGGCGGACTTGACCAGCGCCGCCGCCTCCTCGCGGGTCAGCTCCGGCAGGGTGCCGGTGAGGACGACGGTCTTGCCTTCGAGCGGGCCGCCCTCCTTGCGCCTTTCCGCCTCGTCGGCTTCCAGGCGAAGGCCCTTTTCGCGCAGCTTCTCGACCAGCGCCCAGGTGGCGTCGTCGGCCAGGGACTCGCTGATCTGGACGGCCATGATCGGCCCCACCCCCTCGACCTCCTCGATCGCCTCCGGATCGGCCTCGTGGAGGGCGTCGATCGAGCCGAAGTGGTCGGCAAGAGCCTCCGCCGTCACATAGCCGACGCCCGGCAGCCCGAGCGCGTAGAGGACGCGCTTGAACGGCCGCTGACGCGAGCCGTCGATCGCGGAGAGCAGGTTGCGGGCCGAGGTCTCGCCGAAGCGGTCAAGCGCCACCAGCTGCTCCTCGGTGAGGTCGTAGATGTCGGCCACGTCCTCGATCAGCCCCTCGCCGAGGAAGCGCGAGGCCTGCTTTTCCCCGAACCCGTCGATGTCCATCGCGCCCTTGCTGACGAAGTGTTTGACGTGCTGGAAGGACTGGCCGGGGCAGCCGCGGCGGTTGGGGCAGATCGTGAAGACCGAGTCCCCCGGTTTGACCGTCGGCGTGCCGCAGGCGGGGCATTTCTTCGGCGGCTTCGGCTTCCGCGTCCCCTTCGGCCGGCGCTGGACCATCGGCGAGACCACCTGCGGGATCACGTCGCCGGCCCGCATCACCACCACCTCGTCGCCCTCGCGCACGTCCTTGCGCGCCAGGTCCTCCTCGTTGTGGAGGGTGGCGGTGGTGACGGTGACGCCGCCGACGTGGACCGGCTCCAGCATCGCGAAGGGCACGAGGTGGCCGGTGCGCCCGACGTTCCAGACCACCTTCTTCAGCGTCGTCGTCGCCGTCGTCGGCGGGAACTTCCAGGCGATCGCCCAGCGCGGCTCGCGCCCGACCACTCCGAGCTCGCGCCAGAGCGCCTTCTCGTCGACCTTGACGACGACCCCGTCGATCTCGTAGTCGAGCTCGTCGCGCCGCTCCTCCCACCAGTGGCAGCGCTTGACGACGCCCTCGACCCCCTGGTGGTGGCCGGTGTCGGGATTGACCTTGAACCCGCGCTCGCTCAGCCATTCGACCTCGGCCATGTGGGTCGGCAGGTCGAGCCCGCGCACGGCGCCGATCCCGTAGATCCAGATCGAGAGTGGCCGTTCGGCGGCGAGCGCCGGGTCGAGCTGGCGGATCGAGCCGGCGGCCGAGTTGCGCGGGTTGGCGAAGGTCGGCTCGCCGGCCTCGGCGCGCCGCTCGTTCAGCGCTTTGAAGGCGGCGATCGGCAGGTAGACCTCGCCGCGCACTTCGACCAGCTGCGGCGCCTTGTCGATCCGCAGCGGCACCGAGCCGATCGTGCGCAGGTTCTGGGTCACGTCCTCCCCCACGCGCCCGTCGCCGCGGGTTGCGCCGCGGACCAGCACCCCGTCCTGGTAGGTGAGGGTGACGGCGAGGCCGTCGATCTTCGGCTCGGTCGTGTAGCTGAACTCCGATGCGGTGATGTCCAAGCGCTTGAGGTAGTTGGCCAGCCGGTTCTCCCAGCCCCGCAGCTCCTCCTCGTTGCGGGCGTTGCCGAGCGAGAGCATCGCCTCCAGGTGCTCGACCTGCTCGAAGTGGGAGAGCGGCGGCGCCCCCACCCGCTGCGTCGGCGAGTCCGGCGTGCGCAGCTCCGGGTGCTCGGCCTCGAGCGCCCGCAGCTCGTCCAGCAGCGCGTCGTACTCGTCGTCGCCGATCTCCGGTTCGTCGAGGACGTAGTAAAGGCGGTTGTGGCGGCCGAGGAGCTCCCGCAGCTCCTCGGCGCGCTGCTCGGGGGCGCTGCTCACGCCGTCGCCGCGCTCGCGGCCAGCATCTCCTCGAAGCCCCAGCCGCGCAGCCGCTCGAGGCCGCCGTGGTCGGTGAGGTCGAAGTGGATCGGGGTGACGGCGATCCGCCCGTTCGCCACCGCGTAGAGGTCGGTCCCCTCGATCTCCTCGTAGCCGGGCTGCCAGCCGTAGATCTCGTAGTGGCGGCGGCCGCTCTCCTCGCTGACCAGCTTCAGCTCGTCGTTGTAGATCCGTTTGCCGAGGCGGGTGACCTCCACCCCGTTGGGCTCGCCGGCCGGGCAGTTGACGTTGATCAGGGTCGCCTCCGGCATCGACTCCTGAGCCAGGCTGGAGACGAGCTGGGCGGTGAAGGCGGCGGCGACGGTGAAGTCGAAGCGGCCGCTGACGTAGCCGAGCCCCCCTGCGGAGGACTGC
>DASUWV010000056.1:0-2022 GCA_036378275.1 Solirubrobacterales bacterium
CGAAGGGCACCTCCGCGCCCCCGGAAACCTCCTCGGCGAGCTGCCACGCGGCCTCTTCGACGAAGGCGGCCAGCGAGTCGTACAGGGCGCGGTTGTGCATGCGCCGCTCGTTCGCCCCGCCGGCCGAGCCTCCTCCCGCGCGCACGCGGGATTGCAAGCACACGCGTCGGACGGAACCCGATCGTCGGCCCTTGGTGGCCCGCAGGGACGAGGTCTCGGGGCCGCACTCCGAGTCGGGGAGCCGCGCTACGAGATCGGGTCGTGGGCCGCTAGATGATTGATTCCGCGCGTCGTTAGGCGGCGAGGGCTGCGAAGGCGCGTGTGGGTCGGTCGGTGTAGTGGTTGAGCCAGACGCCGGCAGCCAGGGCAAGGAGCTTGGTGGCGATCCGTGCCCGGAGTCCGTGGAGGCTGCGGGCGCGGTGTCGTTCCAGGCCGAGGCGATCTTTGAGGGTCCAGAAGATTGACTCGATGCGTTGGCGGATCCACGACAAGACGGGCCCGTGGCCGGGTTCGTCCTTGCGCGCCGGCCGCAGGATCTTCGCGCCGAACCGCTCGGCGGTGGTCTGTTCGAAGTCGCGTCCGGCGTAGCCCTTGTCGCAGACCACCAGCTCGCCGCCGTGCAGGCCGATAGAAAACAGCCGAAGGGCAACGTCGCGTTCTTTTTGATCGGCCGAAGCGAGGATCGCCGCGCGGGGAGTGCCATCGGGCGCGGCAAGTAGGTGCAGTCGCATGCCCCAAAACCAGCGGCTGTGGCTGCGGCTGTGATGGTGTGCGCAGGCGACCGCGAGCTCGGACCGCCGTGCCGTGTCGACCGATCGCCCGCACTCGACGGGTGTGGAGTCCAGCAACACAACGTCGTCGAAGTAGCCGGGCGAGTCTTGGGCGAACATCGCTGTCAGCCACTCGATCGTGTCGGACAGTCGCAGGCGCCGCTTCCAGTAGCCAGGCTGTTTGGGCAGCTTCGGGAACAGGTGCCCGAGCCGCCGGGCGGCAACCGCAAGGAATTCGCGATCTGAGGAGATGTCCATCACCGCCTGGGCGACGGCGAGCGTGACGACCTCGGCATCGGTCACGCTTCGGCGGGCGTTCTTCGGCCGGCCAGGCAGGAGATCGTCGGCCGTGGCGAACACGGCCGTAAGCAGCAGGTCGAGGTCGGCGAGCATCGTGGCCCCCTGGGTCGACGGTGCGGTATAGGCACCGCCGACTTCGACCACTGCCTTTCCTTTCCGCCCAAGGCCAGAAGAGATGAGCGCTGTCAGATAGTCGCGTCCGAAGGCCTCCTGCCCGTAGTTCCGCGCTGCACCGCGGACCTAAAGGTCACAGAGGCCAATACGAACGGACCGACATGGACAAGACCGACATCAGCCTCATCCTCGGCGCATCAGCGCCGTCGCCGCATTCTCGACCCCGGTGGCTGCACTCGCGCTCGCCGTGTTCCTGGCAGGCATCCTCGTGGGCCGCCAACGAAGCCCGCCGCCCTAACCAACCGTGGAATCAATCATCTAGGCGGCGACCGGCTCGGCGGCGGGCTTCTCGACGGCCTCGCCGTCGTTGCCCAGCCACTCGCGGCCATAGACGCGCATCGATTCCACGATCGGCACGAGCGCGCGGCCCTTCTCGGTCAGCGCGTACTCGACCCGCGGCGGGACCTCCGGGAAGGTCTGGCGCTCGACGATGCCCTCCTCCTCGAGGGCCCGCAGGCGCAGGGAGAGGGTCCGCGGGGAGATGCCGGCCAGCGACCGCTCGAGCTCGCAGAAGCGCGAGCGCCCCTCGGCGAGGTCGCGCACCAGGAGGAGCGTCCACTTGCCGCAAACGATCTCGGCGGTGGCGCAGACGGGACAGGTCTCGTCCATGACCCCCATAACTTTACTGAATGAAGCGAGGGTTCACCAGCCCTCGCCTCTGTGTCAGCCGTTGAGCAGGTTGCCGAGGACGCCGCCGCCGGCACCACCGCCGCTGCTGCCACCGGCGCCTTCGACCCGTCCCTCGCTCGGCTGGACGAGGACCCAGCCGCTGCCGCTG
>DASUWV010000057.1:0-9644 GCA_036378275.1 Solirubrobacterales bacterium
CGCGCCGCCCGTCCCCGCCGGCGGCGGGCGGCGCGTCGTTCAGGTCCTGCTCGAGGCCGTCCGTCAAACCTCGACGACGATCGCGTAGCCCTGGCCGCCGCCGGAGCAGATCGCGGCGACGCCGAGGCCGCCGCCGCGGCGGCGCAGCTCGTGGACGAGCGCGCCGACGATCCGGGCGCCCGAGGCGCCGATCGGGTGGCCGAGGGCGATCGCGCCGCCGTTGACGTTGACGGCGTCCTCGTCGATGCCGAGCATGTGCATCGAGTTCAGGGCCACGGAGGCGAAGGCCTCGTTGATCTCCCAGAGGTCGACGTCCTGGGGCGTCTTGCCGATCTTCTCGAGCGCCTTCAGGGCAGCGTTGCCGGGCGTGCGGGCGAGGTAGGCGAAGTCGTCGGCGACGGTCGCGTAGGCGAGCACCTTGGCGAGCGGCTTGTGGCCCTCGCTCTCGGCCCAGTCCTCGGAGGCGACGACGATCGCGCCGGCGCCGTCATTGACGCCCGGGGCGTTGCCGGCGGTGTGGGTGGCGTCGGGGCCGCCGATCGCCTTCAGCCCGGCCAGCGTCTCCAGGGTGGTGTCGGGACGGATCGCCTCGTCGGCCTCGACCGTCGTCTCGCCCTTGCGCGACTTGACGGTGACGCCGACGATCTCGTCGGCGAGGCGGCCGGCTTCGGTCGCCTCGTGGGCGAGCCGGTGCGAGCGCTCGGCGAAGCGGTCCATGTCGACGCGGGTGATCTCGAGCTCGTTGGATACCTCGCTCGCCTCGTTGATCATCTGCTTTTCGGTGAACGGGTTGGTGAGGCCGTCGTGGGTCATCGCGTCGAGCGCCTTGACGTCCCCCATCCGGAAGCCGAAGCGGGCGTTCGGCAGCAGGTAGGGAGCCTGGCTCATCGACTCCATGCCGCCGGTGACGGCGACGTCGGCGTCGCCGGCGCGGATCGCCGTGTCGGCGATGCCGAGCGAGCGCATGCCCGAGGCGCAGACCTTGTTGATCGTCTCCGAGGGGACCTCCTTCGGGATCCCGCCCTTGATCTGGGCCTGGCGGGAGGGGATCTGGCCCTGGCCGGCCTGCAGCACCTGGCCGAAGACGACCTGCTCGACCTGCCCCGGCTCGACGCCGGAGCGCTCGAGCGCCGCCTCGATCACGGTGCCGCCGAGGTCGGTGGCGTCAAGAGAGGAGAGACCGCCGCCCATCTTTCCGAATGGGGTGCGCGCGGTTCCGAGAATCACTGAGCTGGGCATCTACTGCCTTTCCTTTCCAAGTTCGGTTGGCCTGGCCCCTGTCCGCCAGGTCCAGCGGATGACGATACCGACAGGGCATAGACTCGCGGCCGATGGAGGTCGAGGTGCGTCAGGGCAACTTGCGGCACTCCGCCGCCGATCTGCTCGTCGTCGGTCTTTTCGAGGGAGACCCGAAGCCGGCCGAGATCGGAATGGTCAACGGCGCGGACAAAGTGAAAGGAGCCTTCAAAAAGCTGACGCTCCTGCACCCCGACGACCCGCAGTGGCTGCTGATCGTCGGCCTCGGAGACCGGGAGGAGATCGACGCCGAGCGGCTCCGCGTCGCCGCTGCCCTCGCCGCGAAGGAGGCGACGCGTCTGGACTGCGCCTCGATCGCCTGGGAGCTGCCGGAGGGCCTCGACGCCGAAGACGCCGCCGAGGCCCTGGTGACCGGGACGGTCCTCGCCGCCTACCGCTTCGACCGCTTCAAGTCCGGCGACGGCGAGGACTCGCCGCGGCTGGAGTCGCTGGTCCTGCTCGGCCCCGCCGCGGTCGAGGACGTCGCCGAGGAGGCTCGGATCGCCGCCGAGGCGCAGAACCGCGCCCGCGACCTGCAGGGCACCCCCGCCAACATCGCCACCCCAAGCTTCCTGGCCGAGCGCGCCGAGGAGATCGCCGCCTCCTTCGACGCCGTCAGCGTCGAGGTCTTCGGCCGCGCCGAGCTCGAGGAGAAGGGGATGGGGGGCCTGCTGGCGGTCAGCCAGGGCACCGCCGAGGAGCCGAAGCTGATCGTCCTCCGCTATGCCGGCGGTACCGGCCGGAAGCTCGCCTTCGTCGGCAAGGGCGTCACCTTCGACACCGGCGGCATCTCGCTGAAGCCGGGCGCCGGCATGCAGGAGATGAAGATGGACATGTCCGGCGGCGCCGCGGTGCTCGAGGCGGTCGGTGCGATTGCCGAGCTCGGGCTCGCCCTCGACCTCCTCGCCGTGGTGCCGACGACCGAGAACATGCCGTCGGGCACCGCGATCAAGCCCGGCGACGTGATCACCCAGTACAACGGCAAGACGGTCGAGGTCAACAACACCGACGCCGAGGGCCGCCTGATCCTCGCCGACGCCCTCGCCTACGCGGTCGAGCAGGGTGCCGAGCAGGTCGTCGACATCGCCACCCTGACCGGCGCCGTCGGGATCGCCCTTGGCTCCACCTACGCCGGGCTCGTCTCCAACGACGACGACCTCGCGGCGGCGGTCAGCAGCGCCGGTGAGGAGACCGGCGAGCTGGTCTGGCGCCTGCCGCTCCACCCCGAGTACAAGGAGCTGATGAAGGGGACGGTCGCCGACCTCTCCAACCTCGCCAAGAAGCGCAAGGCGGGGACGATCACCGCCGCCTCCTTCCTCGAGGAGTTCGTCGGCGAGACGCCCTGGGCGCACCTCGACGTCGCCGGCACCTCCTGGGACGTCGGCCGCGAGTACGTCGGCAACGACGCCAGCGGCTTCGGCGTGCGGCTGCTGGTCGAGCTCGCCCGCAGCCTCGCTGCTTAGCCGCGGCTCCACGAGGCGCTCACCTGACCTCGATCCTCCGGTAGCCGGTCGCTCGCTGCGGGTCGCGCGGTCCCGCCGGGTAGTGCAGGTCGGCGCTGATCTCCTCCTGCGTGATCGAGATCCGCGACTTCCGCTGCCGCTGCCGGTGCCTGTGTCTTGGGATCAGCCTCATGGCTTGCCTCCGATCGTTGTCGGCTTAGTTGCATCAAGCAACTGATCTCCTGCGAGCCTAGCCGAAATGAGTTGCTTGATGCAACTAAGTGTGCGAAGATCACACTCGTGCTGCGTCGCGACTATCCCGGCCTCGACAACTCGGTCGCCAAGGCGCTCGAGGTGATCGGCGAGCGCTGGTCGCTGCTGATCGTGCGCACGATCATGCACGGCAACCGCCGCTTCAGCGAGATGCAGGAGTCGCTCGGCATCGCCCGCAACGTCCTCACCACCCGCCTCCAGCGCCTGGTCGACGAGGAGATCCTCGAACGCCGCGCCTACTCCGAAAGCCCGCCCCGCTACGAGTACTTCCTCACCCAGAAGGGCCTCGACCTCTGGCCCGCCCTGATCGCCCTCCTCGCCTGGGGCGACCGCTACTCCCCCACCCCCGGCGGCCCGAAACGCTTGATCGTCCACAAGGGCTGCGGCGGCAAGGTCGGCGAGCGCGGCATCTGCGAGCGCTGCGGCAAGGTCCTCACCGCCCGCGACGCGATCCAGGTCCCGGGGCCTGGGGCATAAATGGCGAGGAAGACCTCAGGCGCGGCTTCCCGCTAAGTCTTCATAGCGGCCCCAGAACCGTTTCGATTCGTTCGGTGGGGGTCATAGCGAGACGGGCCCGGAGGAGATCCCGGTCGACCTTCGACTCCCGAGGTCTTGCCTCAATCACCAACTCCTCACCCATTAAGAAGAGCAGCTCTCTCAGCATCTCTATCGAGGGGGAGACTCGCCCGCACTCGATTCTCGAAATTGTCGATCGACTGAGGTTTGCGCGGGTAGCCAACCTACTCTGATTCAGCCCATGTCGCTTCCTTACCTGTCGGAGAAGGTCACCCGCCGTTCCCATGCGGCGAAGACGTTAGCTTGTGAGACGACAGGCGACGAGGAGGAGGAGCGGAATGGCGACGGCGGCTGAGGTTCAGGCGAGGGACAAGATCTTCATCGGCGGCGAGTGGGTGGAGTCGAACGGGGCCGACCCGATCGAGGTGGTGAACTCGACCACCGAGGAAGTGATGGGGAGCATCCCTGGCTGCACGCCGGTCGACGCCGACCGGGCCGTCGCCGCCGCGCGCGAGGCGTTCGAGAGCTGGGCGCAGACTTCGCGCGAGGAGCGCGCGGGCTACCTGAAGGCGATCGCGGCGGGCCTGAACGAGCGGGCGGACGAGATCGCGACGACGATCAGCCAGGAGCTGGGGATGCCGCTGAAGCTGAGCCGGATGATCCAGGTCGGGCTGCCCACCTCGCAGTTCGCGGCGATGCCGAAGCTGATGGGGGAAGTCGCGTGGGAGGAGGAAATCGGCAACTCCAAGGTCCTGCGCGAGCCGGTCGGCGTGCTCGGCGCGATCACGCCGTGGAACTACCCGCTGAACCAGATCGCCGCCAAGGTCGCCCCCGCCCTCGCCGCCGGCTGCACGGTGGTGCTGAAGCCGAGCGAGGTGACGCCGCTGAACGCCTTCCTCTTGGCCGAGGTGATCGAGGCCGCGGGCCTGCCCCCCGGCGTCTTCAACCTCGTCACCGGCACCGGCCCGGTGGTCGGCGAGGCGATCGCCGCCCATCCCGGCGTCGACATGGTCTCCTTCACCGGCTCGACCCGCGCCGGCCGCCGCGTCAGTGAGCTCGCCTCGGCGACGGTGAAGCCGGTGGCGATGGAGCTCGGCGGCAAGTCGCCGAACGTGATCCTCGACGACGCCGACCTCGCGAAGGCGGTCCCGGACGGCGTCGCCAAGTGCTTCCTCAACAGCGGCCAGACCTGCAGCGCCCTGACGCGGATGCTGGTCCCGCGCCAGCGCCTCGCCGAGGCAGAGGAGCTGGCGAAGGCGGCGGCGGAGACGTTCACGCCGGGCGACCCGTTCGACGGATCGACCCGCCTCGGCCCGCTCGTCTCCGAGGTCCAGCGCGAGCGCGTCCGCGGTTACATCCGCAAGGGCGAGGAGGAGGGCGCGCGGCTGATCACCGGCGGCGTTGAGCCCCCGGAGGGACTCGACCGCGGCTACTTCGTCCGCCCCACCGTCTTCTCCGAGGTGACGCCCGAGATGACGATCGGCCAGGAGGAGATCTTTGGGCCGGTGCTGGTGATCCAGCCCTACGAGGGCGAGGACGACGCCGTCCGGATCGCCAACTCGACGGAGTACGGCCTCGCCGGCGGCGTCTGGTCGGCCGACACCGACCGCGCGATCGCGGTCGCCAAGCGCATCCGCACCGGCCAGATCGAGATCAACGGCGGCGCCTTCAACCCCCTCGCCCCCTTCGGCGGCTACGGCCAGTCCGGCCACGGCCGTGAGAATGGCCGCTACGGAATCGAGGAGCTGCTGCAGGTCAAGAGCCTGCAGCTGTAGACGCCCTGCAGGGTGGAGCGCACGGCGGCGCTAGCCGAAGGTGAAGGCATATCCCTGCACCCCCGCTTCGGGTACCAGTCGCAGGATGTGGTGTTCGACCCGGCTCAGGTCGACGAGGTCGTAGAGGCGCTGCTTCTTGACCGTGACCGCCCCGCCGTGGACGTCGGCGCCGGCGGCGGCCGGGGAGATCGGCTCGCCGTCGAGGAAGACCTTGACCCGCCGTGCTTTGCCGTCCACCGTGCCGAGCACCAGGTAGACGTGCTTGGCGCTGAAGTTGAGTTCGAGTGACCCGCCGGCGGCGGTCGCTGAGTGGAATTCCTCCCGCCAGGGCCCACGCAGGGCGAATTCGTTCGGCGGCAGCCGGTGCGGAGCCGTGAGGTCGTGCAGGCCGGGCGAGAGCATCGGGTCGGTGAAGCGTTCGGCGCGGGCGACGCCAAGGTAGGTCTCCGGCGTCGTCACCCCCGGCGAGGGTTCGAGGCCGTGCGCGCCGGACATGCCCCTGCCGACGCGATCGCCCGCTTCGGCCAGCAGCTCCCTGATCACCTGCTCCTTCTCGCCGTATTCGCCCTCGCCGAAGTGGACGTAGCGGACGTTTCCCTTGGCGTCGACGAAGTACTCGGCGGGCCAGTACTGGTTTTCGTAGGCGCTCCAGGTGCCCAGCTCGTTGTCCTGGACGACCGGATAGTGGATGCCTTCAGCCTTGATCGCCGCTTCCACGTTCGAGGCTTCGCGCTCGAAGGGGAACTCGGGCGAGTGAACGCCGACGATCGTCAGCCCGTCCTTGCGGTAGCGCTTGTCCCAGGCCTCGAGGTAGGGCAGCGTGCGGATGCAGTTGATGCAGGTGTAGGTCCAGAAGTCGACGAGGACGACGCGCCCGCGCAGGCCCTTCAGCGTCAGGGGGCGGCCGCCGGGCGTGTTGAACCACTTCTCGGTGTCGGTGAATTCGGGCGCCGGGCCGTAGTCGTTCAGAGGCACGGCGTCCTTCGATCCCGGCCCTGCTTCGCCGGCCGCGGCGCGAGCGCCGATCCCGTGGCCGCTGCCGCCGCGGATCGAAGCGAGCGCCGCCTGCGCCGAGTCGGTCTTCTCGAGCCTTTCGGCCGGGTTGACGAGGAAGGACGGCAGGCCGGCGGTCACCTGGCGCTGGAAGCGCAGGTCGTATTCGCCGAGCATCGCCAGCGCCACCAGAACCATCACCGTGCCGGTCGCGACCTGCAGCAGCTGGCCACGGCGGGCGAGCGGGCGCACGATCCGCCGGCCGCCCAGCATCAGCAAGTAGAGGACGGCGGCCGAGCCGAGGCCATAGGCGAAAGCCACCGCCAACCGACCCGCGTTGAAGCTCTGCGAGGCGGTGACGACGATGACGCCGCCGAGGATCGGACCGGCGCAGGGGACGTAGAGGATGCCGAGGCTGGAGCCGAGCAGCACTCCCGACCAGAAGCCGTCTCCGGTCGCTCGCGATGAGCCGCCGCGGGAGGTGAGCCCGCTCAGCCAGCCCTCCAGCCTGCTCGAGAGCGGCGGCGCCATCAGCACGAGGCCGAAGACGATCAGGACTCCGATCGCGATGTCGCGCAGCAGTTCGTTCGGCAGGTGCAGGGCCGAGATCACGTAGACGAGGGCGACCACGGCGAAGGTGAAGGAGACGGTCAGCCCCGCCACGATCCCGAGCGGCCGCCGTCGGCCGCCCGTCGCCCCCGCCGAGAGCGCCACCGGCAGCACGGGCAGCACGCAGGGCGAGACCGCCGTGAGGGCGCCGGCGACGAAGCCGAAGAGGATCAGGAGCGCCATGGAGAAACCATCCCAAACAGGGATTACGAAGATCTAACGTCGGTGGATGAGGCGCTCAGCGGCTCGGCGGGGTGGCGGTGATCCCGCCTTCCTCGCGGCCGGCGACCTCGGCGGCGCGGCCGACCCGCTCGCCGATCCCGAAATGGGCGCAGATCGTCAGCTCGTGCTCGCGGCGCAGCGGCCGTGTCGGGTCGACGACCGGGGCGCTGCGGATCGACTCGCCCTCCTGCGCCACCCAGACGCCGAAGGGCGCCCCGGCGCAGTTGGCGAACGGAAGCGCGACGACGCGGGCCCGGCGCCGGCGACCGAGGCGGGCGATCAGCCAGGCCGGCTCGCCGCTGTCGGCGTCGACGAAGAGGCCCTGGACCTGGCCCACCGCGCCACCGCCGATCTCGGCGACCTCGGCTCCGAGCCAGCCCATCGCCTCGGCGGCGGACACCTGGTGGGTGCCGTCAGGCATCGGCGTGCTTCTCCAGCAGCTCGCTCGCCGCGGTGGCGGGGTCGAGTTCGCGCCGCACCACCCGCTGCAGGAGCTCCGCCGTCGCCGGGTCCTCGGAGACGGTCTGCTCGAGCCGGCGCCGCATCCGCGAGGTGGCGATGCCGAGGACCTCGCTGCGCAGGTTGCGGGCGCGGCGCTCAGCGAGCGTCCCCTGCTGCTCGATGAACTCGCGGTGTGCGTTGATCTGGGCGGCCAGCTCGTCCACCCCCTCGCCGCGGGCCGCCTCGGTGCGGAGGATCGGCACTTTCCAGCCCTCCGGATCCTGGGAGAGCGCCAGCACGCCGCGGACCTCGCGGACCATCGTGTCGGTCATCGGGTGGTCGGCCTTGTTGACGACGATGACGTCGGGGATCTCCATCACCCCCGCCTTCAGCGCCTGGATCGAGTCGCCCGAGCCGGGCATCAGCGCCAAGACGATCGTGTCGGCATGGTCGACGATGTCGATCTCCGCCTGGCCGACGCCGACGGTCTCGATCAGCACGTCGTCTTTACCGGCCGCGTCCATGATCAGCGCCACCTGCAGCGCCGCCTCGGAGAGGCCGCCGAGGGCGCCGCGCGAGGCCATCGAGCGGATGAAGACGCCGGGGTCGAGGAAGTGCTCGGTGAGGCGGATTCGGTCGCCGAGCAGGGCGCCGCGGGTGAAGGGGCTCGAGGGGTCGATCGAGAGCACCGCAACTTCGCGCTCGGCCTTGCGCAGCTCCGCCGTCAGCGCCCCGATCAGCGTGCTCTTGCCGACCCCCGGCGGACCGGTGAAGCCGACGATGCGCGCGTTGCCGGTCCGGGGGTAGACCTCGCGCACCAACTCCCAGCCGGCGGGGTCGTCGGACTCGATCAGCGTGATCGCCCGCGCCAGCGCTCGCTTTTCGCCATTGAGGAGCCGCTCTGCCAGGGGCGCTGTTTTGGCGACGTCGGCCACGGGCGAGTGAGTCTAAAGTTGCCCCGCCGTGCTGCGCTTTTTGGCCCGCAACCGGATGCTCACCCCGCGCTACGCGCGGCTCCTCTGGCGCTACCTCTGGCGCCGCTTCCTGACCCCCGCGGGCCGGCGCTGGCGCTCGAACGGGCCGTTCTTCTTTGGCAAGGGCCTAGAACTGCACATCGAGCGCCGCGGCGAGGTCCGCTTCGGCCGCTTCGTCTGGGTGGGCGACGGGACCAAGATCCGCTGCCACGAGGGCCTTGTCGAGATCGGCGAGAAGACGGTGATGGGACAGGAATGCACGATCTCCGCCTACCAGCACGTCCGCATCGGCGAGCAGTGCGTGATCGCCGATCGGGCGATGTTCATCGACTTCGACCACGGCGTCGTCGAGGTCGAGCGCCCGATCCGCCTCCAGGGCATCTACAAGCGCGACGTCGAGGTCGGCAACAACGTCTGGATCGGCTACGGCGCCTGCATCCTCCGCGGCGTCAGCGTCGGCGACAACTCGGTGATCGGCACCAACGCCGTCGTCACCAAGGACGTCCCAGCCAACGCCGTCGTCGCCGGCATCCCCGCCCGCATCATCCGCATGCGCGAGGCGCCGCAGGAACTGCGCTGGAAGCGCCCTGTCGAACCTGACCCCGAGGCATGGACGACGCTGCAGCCGCCGCAGACCGCATCGACCCAGCCCTAGGCCGGGGCGATGCCGGTCTGCGCGAAGTCGTTGCCGACAAACAGAAGTGGCTCCTTGGCGATCAAGGCGGTCGCGTAGCTCATGCAGTCCCCGAAGTTCAGCCCGGCCGGATGACGACCCTTGCCAAAGCAGATGAAGGCTTCCTCCGCGGCGTACCAGTGTTGAGCATCGAAGGGAATCGTCACTACCCGGTGTTCGTGCAAAAACACACCAAGAGCAGTGTGACCGGGAACGCCGAAGCGACCCACTAGAACAACCGTGGCCTCGACAAGAGTCGGCGCACCGATCGAGATGCTCGGCGCCCGATCCAGCTTGAGAGCAAGGCCCTGCGCGCCTTTCTCACGAAGAACCATCGCGACTATTGCCGAAGTGTCGAGAATCATGCCCCCTCCGATCCGAAGCCGAGGATCTCTTCCTCTTCCTCCTTGCTTATCGGGGGTCGACCTAA
>DASUWV010000058.1:0-4603 GCA_036378275.1 Solirubrobacterales bacterium
ACGTCGGCGTGCAGGTCCCACCGAACCTCTCGGACTGGTGGCCCGAGCTGGTGGAAGCCGGCGCGACCGATCTTGGAGGGCTTTCAGCGAACGGCGATCACATCTCCCCCGAGGAGCCGTTCCCCTCTCCGCATCAGGTGCGTAAGGAGCTGGCGCCGCGCGGCTATGCGCTGACCGAGCGGTTGTGCGTCTATCCGCAGTACATGGACCCGGAATGGATGGAGCAGGGGGTCCTCGACGTGGTCAAGCTGAAGTACTGGAGCTTCATCCCCAGGCGCGGGTCGGGGCGGCGGTCGGAGGAGGCTGTCGCGCCGTGGCTCGCCGAGAAGGCGATCGCCAAGGGGCGCGAGGGCGAGCTGCTGAGCGAGGACGAGCTGACCGCGCTGTTCGCCGAGACGCGGCCGGAGGTGATCGAGGAGATGCGGGTCGCCGCCGACGAGCTGCGGGCGGAGCTGGCCGGCGACCGGGTCACCTTCGTCGTCAACCGAAACATCAACTTCACCAACGTCTGCGTCGTCGGCTGTGCCTTCTGCGGCTTCGGCCAGGGCCGCCGCTCGCCCGACGCCTACGAAGTCGCCGAGGAGGACTTCGCGGCGCGGGTGCGCGAGGCGGTCGCCTTCGGCGCCACCGAGCTCTGCATGCAGGGCGGCATCCATCCCGATCTGACGCTCGAGGAGTACGGGCGCTGGCTGCGGCTGGCGAAGGAGGTGGCGCCGCAACTGCACCTGCACGCCTACTCGCCGATGGAGATCAACTGGGCCTGCGAGCGCTCCGGCAAGGAGCCGCTGGAGGTCTTCGAGTACCTGCTCGGGTGCGGGCTCGGCTCCACTCCGGGCACCGCCGCCGAGGTGCTGGACGACGGCGTGCGGCAGCGGATCTCGCCGAACAAGCTGCCGGCCAAGCGCTGGGTCGAGATCATCGAAGCCTCCCACCGGGCCGGGCTGCGCTCGACCTCGACGGTGATGTTCGGCCACATCGAGGAGCCGCGCGAGCTGGCGCGCCACATGCGGGTGATCCGCGCCCTGCAGGAGCGCACCGGGGGGATCACCGAGTTCGTCCCGCTCAGCTTCATCCCTTTCAACACGCTGCTCGGGCGCACCCACGGGATCGAGGAGATCTCGATCGCGGAGAACCTCAAGCACACCGCCGCCTTCCGGCTGGCGCTCGGGCGCAGCATTCCCAACATGCAGGCGAGCTGGGTGAAGATGGGGCTGGAGGGGGCGACCGAGGCGCTGCGCTGGGGGGTCAACGACCTCGGCGGGACGCTGATGGAGGAGAACATCTCCCGGATGGCCGGCTCGCAGCACGGGGTGCGGCTCGAGCCCGGGCAGCTGATCGCGGCGGCGCGGGCGGCCGGGCGCGAACCGGCGCAGCGGACGACGTTGTACGAGATCATCGAGACCTATGCGAGCGATGGTCCTCGAGAAGCAGCGGGAGCCGCTCCGGCTCGCTGAGTTGCCCGAGCCCGAAGCCGCGGCCGGCCAGGTCCTGCTCGACGTCCGCGCCTGCGGCGTCTGCCGCACCGACCTCCACATCCTCGACGGCGACCTGACCGAGCCGAAGCTGCCGCTGGTGCCGGGCCACCAGATCGTCGGCGTCGTGCGCGAGGTGGGGGAAGGGGTGGAGCGCTTCGCGCCCGGCGACCGGGTCGGGGTGCCGTGGCTCGGCTGGACCGACGGGACCTGCCGCTACTGCCGCAGCGGCCGCGAGAACCTCTGCGACAACGCCAGGTTCACCGGCTACGACGTCGACGGCGGCTACGCCGAGGTGGCGGCGGCCGACGCCCGCTACTGCTTCCCGATCCCGGACGGCTACCCGGACCTGCAAGCGGCGCCCCTGCTCTGTGCCGGGCTGATCGGCTACCGGGCGCTGCGGCTGGTCGGCGACGCGGAGCGGATCGGCTTCTACGGCTTCGGAGCGGCGGCGCACATCCTCTGCCAGGTGGCGGTGCACGAAGGGCGCCGGGTCTTCGCCTTCACTCGAGGTGGCGACGAGGAGACGCAGGCGTTTGCGCGCGAGCTCGGGGCGGAGTGGGCGGGCTCCTCGGAGGAAGCGCCGCCGGAGCCGCTCGACGGGGCGATCGTCTTCGCTCCGGTCGGGGCGCTGATGACGGCGGCGCTGCGGGCCAGCGCCAAGGGCGCCCGGATCATCAGCGCCGGCATCCACATGAGCGACATCCCCTCGTTCCCCTACGTCGAGCTGTGGGGCGAGCGGGTGCTCGGCTCGGTCGCCAACCTGACCCGCCGGGACGGCGAGGAGTTCGTCGCCCTCGCCCCCCAGGTCCCGGTCCACACCGAAGTCTCCGTCTACCCCCTCGAGCAGGCGAACCAAGCCCTGGACGACATCCGCGCCGGCCGTCTCCGCGGCGCCGCCGTCCTCCAGGTCGAGGACGCCGTCGGCAGGGACCGCGACTAGCGGAACAAGTCTTCGCCGGGGGGGCGGCGGAGGGCGGCGGCGCCGGGACCGTCCTCCGCCATCACATAGCGGTTCAGCCCGCGGACGATCGCCGCGGGAACCCGCGAGTCCTTCGAGCGCACGAGGTCGGCTGCTGCTGCCACCTCGTCGGCGATCGCAAGCACGGTCGCGCTCAGCTCGCGCCCGCTTGCGTCCTGCCGTCCGCGCCAGTCATCCAAGGGCTGCAACCCTGCACAGCCGATCGCAACCTCCGCCTGCCCCAGCCTCCAAGCCCGCCCGAAGCTGTCGGCAATCACAAGCGCAATGTGGTCTCCCAGTTCAGCCCTGATCCTGCGCGCTGAAGCGTCGGGGTCCCTCGGCAGCAAAGAGACCGTGCCGTCCTCAGGGAGGTTCGAGCTGTCGATCCCGGCGTTGGCGCAGACGAAGCCGTGGTGGGTTTCCGTGATCAGGACGCGCTCCTCGCGAAGAACCTCGCGGCTCTCTTGAAGCACCAGCTCCACGAATGCCGCCTCCTTACCCAGCCTTTCCGCCAATTCGCGCGCCCGCTCCGACGGCGCGATCTCGGAGAGCCTTCGCACACTGCCCTCAGCCTTCGACACCACCTTCTGGGAGATGACGGCTATGTCTCCCTCCTCGATCTCGATCCGCCCTGCGATCAGCTCTCCGACCCGATCCCCCTTGCGCACCTCGGGCATGCCCTCGACGGGCAGCACCCGAAGCCCCTCGCTCATATCCCCAGCGCCTTCGCCGTCCGCTTCGCCCGGCCCTTCTGCCGCTCCAGCTCGCGGGTCAGGGCGATCACGTCGGCCGGGGTGTCGAGGTCGAGTTCGATCGAGGGCAGCTCCTCGATCCCGAACGGGACCCCCGCTTGTCGCGCCGCCTCGACGTGGCGGTCGCGGCTGCCCTCGCCGAAGGCGGGGACGATCGCGCTCGGGGGGCTGAGCAGCAGCGCGTTGGTGCCGGTGCCGTGGCGGTCGGGGACGATGCCGACGTAGCTGCCGGGGACACCGGTGAGGAGGCGGTCGAGCTCGCGCGGGTCGAGCAGCGGGCAGTCGCCGGCGAGCAGCACGACGCGCTCGGCGCCCTCGACTTCGGCGCGGGCGATCCCCGCCTGCGCTGCCTCGACGTGGCCGGCGTCCTCGGGGTCGGGCACGACCTCGGCGCCGGCTTCGGCCGCCAGCTCCTGGGCGATCGGGTCGCCGCTGACGACGATCGTCCGCTCGACCGCACGGGCCTGGCCGATCGCTTCCAGGACGTCGGCGACCATCGCCTCGGCGAGGTCGCGGCGCTGCCCGCCGGTGATCCCGGCGGCCATCCGCTGCTTGGCGGCACCGAAGCGCTTCACCGGTAGGACCGCGGTCGCGTTCAAGAGGAGCCGAGGGTAGCGGCGTAGTCGAGCACGACCCGCGCCAGGCGCACCCGCCCGGCGGCGCCCTCCATCAGGGTCGGGGCGGCAAGGGTCGGGATCTCGGCGGGCGGCGGGTCGGGGTCGCCCTCGTCGACGACCATCGCGTCGATCAGCCCCGCGTAGAGGGAGGCGACGCCGGCGGCAGTGGTGGGGCGGCCGACGCCTTCCATGAAGCGGTCGGTCGGGCCCTTGACGACGGCGCCGGCGACGTAGGGGCTGACCGCGACGACGGGGGCGGCGGAGGCGGCGATCGCCTCGCGGATGCCGGGCACGGCGAGGATCGGGCCGATGCTGATCACCGGGTTGGAGGGGCCGATGACGATCGCGTCGGCGTCGCGCAGGGCCTCCAGCACCTCCGGCGTCGGCTCGGCCGCCTCGATTCCCTCCAGCCGCACCCCAAGCACCTGCGGCCGGCCCTGGTCGAGGATCAGGTACTCCTGCAGGCCGCGGCTGCCGCCGGGGGTCTCGATCCGGGTGCGGACAGGGGTGTCGGCCATCGGCAGCACCCGCGCCTCGACCCCGAGGGCGCGGGCGATCTGCGCCTGGGCGTCGGTCGGGCGGCCACCGTCGTCGAGGAACGCCCGGCGGTAGAGGCAGGCGGCGAGGTCGCGGTCTGAGAGGCCGAACCAACTCGGGGCGCCGAGCTGCTCGAGGCGCTCGAAGGTGGTGAAGCTGTCGTCCTTGATCCCCCAGCCGCGGGCCTCGTCGATTTCGCCGCTGAGCCAGTAGGTGACGAGGTCGGGGTCGGGGGAGACGTGGACGCCGAGCGCCTCGATGTCG
>DASUWV010000059.1:0-44232 GCA_036378275.1 Solirubrobacterales bacterium
GGCCCGGCTGGCCCGCTTCGAGCGGCTGATCGACGACTTCGCCCGCCGGGTCGGGGTAATCACCTCCTTCCCTATGTTGCGCCGCAACTTCGGTCCAGGCAGCCCCTGGCCGCGCTTCCTGCGCTCGCGCGAAGCGCTCGACGAGTTCATCTACGAAGAGATCGAGCTGCGCCGGGCCGAACCGGGTCACGAGGAGCGCGACGACGTCCTCTCGCTGCTGCTCGAGGCCCGGGACGAGGACGGCAACCCGATGAGCGACGAAGAACTGCGCGACGAGCTGGTGACGGTGCTCGGCGCCGGTCACGAGACGACCGCGACCGGGCTCGCCTGGGCGGTCGAGCTGCTGAACCGCAACCCGGCGGTACTGGCCAAGCTGCGCGACTCGCTCGCCGCCGGCGACGAGGACTACCTGGGCGCCACGGTCAAAGAGGTGCTGCGGGCGCGGCCGGTGATCGTCGACGTCGCCCGCAAGCTGAAGGCGCCGGCGACGATCGGCTGCTACGAGCTGCCGGCGGGGCAGTTCGTGCTGCCGGCGATCGCCGCCCTCCACTACCGCGAGGATCTCTTCCCCGAGCCCGAGCAGTTCCGGCCCGAGCGCTTCCTCGACGGCAAAGCCGACAACTACGCCTGGATCCCCTTCGGCGGCGGCATCCGCCGCTGCATCGGCGCCGCCTTCGCCGAATACGAGATGCGGACGATCCTGCGCGAGTTCGTCGAACGCGCCGACCTGCGCCCGGTGCAGCCGGAGCCCGAACGGGTCAAGGTCCGCAACATCACCTTGGCGCCGGCCAAAGGCACTCAGGTCATCTGCTCGGCAGCCGCCTGAGCTTCCTCCCACTCCGCGTATAGCTCTTCGACCGCCGCCTTCGCTTCTTCGTGGCGCTTGGTCGCGCGTTCGACCCGGGTCGGGCTCGACCAGGCGGCGGGATCGGCGAGCTCGTCCTCCAGCTCGCGCAGCTTCGCCTCGGCCTGCTCGATCCGCTGCTCCAGCTTCGCCGCCTTGCGCGCCGCTTTCTGCGCCGGCTTGGTCGCGCTGTACTTCTTGCCGCCGCCGGAGGACGGCTTCGCCGCCGCAGCCGCCTCGGCTTCGCGTTCGTCGCGCCGCCGCTGGTACTCGGCCCAGCCGCTCGGGTGGCTCTCCAGCCTGCCGTCCTCGCAGACGAGGGTGCGGCTGCCGACCGCCTCCAGCAGCGCCCGGTCGTGGGAGACGAGCAGCACCGAACCCTCGAACTCGGTCAGCGCGTCCTCGAGCGCCTCGCGGCTCTCGATGTCGAGATGGTTGGTCGGCTCGTCGAGGACCAGCACGTTGGCGCCGGAGGCGACGAGGATCGCCAGCGAGAGCCGCCGCTGCTCGCCGCCGGAGATGTCGGCGAGCTGCTTCTCGACGTCCTCGCCTGAGAAGAGGAAGGCGCCGAGCAGCGCCCGCGCCTGGTTCTCGGTCAGGCCGGTCTGGCGCTTGGCGGCGTCGAGGACGGTGCCCGACCCGGCGGCGGTCTCGGCGTGCTGGGAGAGATAGCCGATTTTGACGTTGTGGCCGGTGCGGACGCTGCCGGCGGCGGGCTCGCGCTGCCCCGCCAGGGTCTCGATCAGCGTCGTCTTGCCGGCGCCGTTGGGACCGACGAGGACGACGTGTTCGCCGCGCTCGATTTCGAGGTTCGCTCCGTCGAGCAGCGTCCGCCCCGGCACCTCGAGCCTGCCGTTGACGAGTTTGAGGACGACGCGGCCGGGCCGCGAGGGCGGCTTGAAGTGGAAGCGCAGGTGGCGGGTGTCGCGACGTTCGGCCACCGGCCCTTCCCGCTTCGCTTTTTCGATCATCTTCACCCGCGACTGCGCCTGGCGCGCCTTCGTCGCCTTGTAGCGGAAGCGCTCGACGAAGCGCTCCATCCGCGCGATCTCCGCCTGCTGGCGCTCGATCGCCTTGCCGAGGGCGATCTCCCGTTTCGCCTGTTCCTGGCGCCAGGCGTGCCAGGGGCCGGCGAAGAAGCGGGCGCGACGGGCCTCCAGCTCCAGCACCGAGGTGCCGACCGCCTCGAGGAACCAGCGGTCGTGGGCGACTAGGACGACCGCCGCGTCGAGCTCGACCAGGTAGCCCTCCAGCCACTCCAGCGAGGGGATGTCGAGATGGTTCGTCGGCTCGTCGAGGAGGAGCAGGTCGGGGCGGGTGGCGAGGGCGCGGGCCAGCGAGGCGCGCGTCAGCTCGCCGCCGGAGAAGGTCGAGAGCGAGCGGCTGGTCTGCTCGTCGTCGAAGCCGAGGCCGCGCAGCACATTCAGCACGTCGTCGCGCCAGCGGTAGCCGCCGCCGGCTTCCAGCCGCTGCTGGGCGGCGGCGTAGCGGCGCATCGTCTCCTCGTCGCCGTCCCCCATCGCCGCCTCCAGCTTCGCCAGCTCGGCCTCGGTCGCGAGCATGTCGGTGCGGCCGGAGAAGACGTACTCGCCGAGTGTCGCCTGCGATTCCCGTGGCGGGCGCTGGTCGTGGAGGGCGACCCGCGCTCCCCGCTGGACCGTCAGCGAGCCCGCGTCCGGCGCCAGCTCGCCCGCCAGCACCCGCAGCAGCGTCGACTTACCGGCGCCGTTGCGGCCCGACAGCGTCATCCGCTCCCGCGGCTCGAGCTTGAAGCCGACGTCTTCGAACAGCAGCTTGCCGCCGACGTAGACGTCGAGCGAGGTTGCGGTCGCGATTGCCATGACGGGAATCACGGTAGTGCCCCGCGGGCGGTCGTACATTTCCCCCATGGCCTGGCCTGCCGCCGTCTCGCAGTGGGGATCGACGGCCGCCGAGCGCGCGCGGCCCTATCCCTGCGACGGGCTGGTCGAGGCGCCGCGCCGGTCCCTCTACCGGGCGATCGACGTCGAAGCGCCGCAGGCGGTCGTCTTCCGCTGGCTCTGCCAGCTCCGCGTCGCCCCCTACAGCTACGACAAGCTCGACAACCTCGGCCGCCCCAGCCCCCAGGAGCTGACCCCGGGGCTGGAGCGACTGGAGCTCGGCCAGCGGGTGGCGACGATCTTCCGCCTCGTCGAGTTCGAGCCCGGCGAGTCGCTGACGATCCTCCACCGCGGGCCCGTCTTCGGCGAGGTCGGCTGCACCTACTGGGCGAAGCGGGTCGATGACGAGCGCTCGCGGATCGTCGTCAAGCTGACCTGGAAGCCGGCCCGGGGGCGCGTCCTCGGCTCGCTGGAACGGCTCCTGCTGCCACCCGGAGACCTGGTGATGATGCGCCGCCAGCTGCTCAACCTGAAGGGCCTGGCGGAGGCGACTGCGAGGATCACCTGAGTGCGCCGGTCATTTGTCCCGCTATGCGGTGAAAAGGACCGGCGCACTAGCAGTACTTGGCGGCGATCTGCTCGATCGTCCCCATCGTGCGGCGGGTGTCGGCGCCGATGAGCGCCTCGACTGCCTTCAGATCGAGGTCGGACTCAAGCATGCCCCCGCTGGGCAGCCAGTAGAGCTCTCGTCCCTCGATCGCGAGCAGGTCCTCGTCGGTGGCGAGCGCCAGCACCTTCTTCTTCGCCGCCGCCTTCGGCTTCTCCATCAGCAGCGAGACCTGCAGCTTTCCCTTCGACTCCTCAACCCTCTTGGGATCAAACGGCTCCCGCGCCGCGATCGCCGCCACCTCCTCGATGCTCCGCAGGAACACCGGCACGTCGTAGCCGAGCCGCTCGTCCAGCTCCGCTTCCACCCACTGCGCCAGCTTGCCCTCCCCCTCGCGGCCTGACGCCCAGAAGATCACGTTCCCGCTCGCCCGAAACGTCGCCGCTTCGTCGAACCCCATCCCTTCGAAGTGCCGCCGCAGCTCATCGTTCTTGATTCGGCGGCGACCGAGGTTCATCCCCCGCAGGAAGGCGACGTAGCGGCTCACGCCGGGACCCTAGCCGGAGGATGTCCTGCTGCTTCGCCTCGATCTCCGCCGCCAGGCGCGAGCCGCGCGCGTTCGCGACGCGTTCGCCATCAACCGTTTGAGCGCCTCGTCACGCCGCCACTCCTCCGGGGTGCGGATGCTCTTCGTCTTGTTGCAGGGCCGGCAGCTGGCGACAAGGTTGTCCGGCGTCGTCGCACCGCCGCGGGCGCGAGGTGCGACGTGATCGACCTCGGTCGCCTCGCCGCCGCAGTAGCGGCAGGTCCAGCCGTCGCGATGCAGGACAGCACCGCGCAGCATCGGATGGATGCAGCGCTGGGCCGGGTCGGCGGCAGCCGGATCCCAGTGCAGAAGCGGGTGAGAAGCTGAGGGAATTCGCATCGAACAACGGGACCGCCCCGCCGCCGGTCCACCCAGACCAGAACCCCGGCGTTGGGCCGGAGTTGCGGTCGATGATGGAGGCGCCGAGATTCGAACTCGGATCCGCGGACGCGGTGCGAGGGTGTCTACAGGTTTAGCCGGCGCTTGGTTCTCGTCTCCCGGGGTCCGCGCCGGCGGGCACTGCGGTAGACAAAGCCCCTTAGATGTTCCCCGGCGGTCGGGGCGATCCGCCTGGGTGAGCCCACTTCTGAAGCCGGTGCCCCTCCCCGTGGGCGAGGGAGGACCGACTCTCACAGCGCTTAGCTTCTAACTAAGCGGCGAGGGCGAACTCATGGTCCGCACGTATTGGTTTGTGACGGGGTTTAACGAGGCCTCCGTCAACCTCGACCTGCAACCTTTCGCACGAGTCGACCACGTCGAAGCCTGTCGCCCCCGTGCTTGGAATGCTCGTCAATTGTACGGGGTGGGCGGGCGCAGGCTGAAATGATGCGCCCGGTGAGCGAGCACTCCTACGACGTGGTCGTCCTCGGCGCCGGGCCCTCGGGCGAGGTCTGCGCCGGCCGCCTCGCCGACGGCGGGCTGCGGGTGGCGATCGTCGAGCGCGACCTGGTCGGCGGCGAATGCTCCTACTACGCCTGCATGCCCTCGAAGGCGCTGCTGCGTCCCGCCGACGTGCTGGCCGAGGCGAAGCGGGTCCCCGGGGTGCCGACCGGCCACGAGGAGCTCGAGCCCCAGGCGGTGCTCGACCGTCGCAACGTCGTCGTCCACGACCGCGACGACTCGGCGCAGCTGCCCTGGCTGGAGGAACGGGGAATCGACCTCTACCGCGGCGAGGCCCGCTTCGACGGCGAGCGGCGGGTCGCGGTGGGCGACGAGGAGCTGACGGCCGAGCGGGCGATCGTCGTCGCCACCGGCAGCAAGGCGGCGATGCCGCCGATCCCCGGGCTCGACGGGGTCAAGGCGTGGAACAACCGCGACGCGACCAGCGCCAAGCACGTGCCGACGAGCATGGTCGTGCTCGGCGGCGGGCCGGTCGGCAGCGAGCTCTCGCAGGCCTGGGCGAGCCTCGGGACCGAGGTGACCCTGGTCGAGGGGGGCGACCACCTGCTCGCGCGCGAGGAGAAGTTCGCCGGCGAGGAAGTCACCGAGGCACTGCGCGAGAACTTCGACGTCGACGTCCGCACCGGCACCAAGGTCGAAGAAGTTCGCTCGGGCGCCGACTGCGTGATCGCAGAGCTGAGCGACGGCAGCAGCGTCGAAGCGACCGAGATCCTGATCGCCGTCGGGCGCGTTCCCCACACCGCCGATCTCGACCTCGAAGCGGCCGAAGTCGAGACCGACGAGCATGGCTACCTCGACGTCGACGGGCGGATGCGGGTGGGCGGCCGCGACTGGCTGTACGCGATCGGCGACGTCAACGGGCGGGCGCTCTTCACCCACATGGGCAAGTACCACGCCTGGGTCGCCGCCGAGAACCTGCTCGGCCGGCAGGTCGAGGCGGTCGCCGAAGGCATCGGCTCGCCCCGCGTCACCTTCACCGACCCCCAGGTGGCCGCCGCCGGCAAGACGCTCGACCAGGCGCGCGAAGCGGGAATCGACGCCCGCGCGATCGACGTCCCCACCGACGGCACCCCCGGCGCCAGCTTCCAGGGCAAGGACACCGGCGGCATCTCCCGGATCGTCGTCGACCAGGCGAAGAAGACGATCGTCGGCGCCACCTTCACCGGCTTCGAGACCGCCGACTTCCTCCAAGCAGCAACCTTCGCCATCGTCGGAGAGATTCCAATCCCCCAACTAAGGCACGCAGTCGCCCCGTATCCCTCCCGCAGCGAGATCTGGCTGAAGCTGCTGGAGAAGTACGAAGAAGGTGGTTAAACGGTAGACCGAGACTTCAAGTCGTCCAGCATCTCCTGCGGGAACCCCGCGACCTGGTCGAGGTCGTCAACCGACTGGAAGCCGCCCAGACGCTCGCGATGCGCCAGCAACCGGGTCGCCTGGGTGACCGAGAGGTTCTCCTCGCGGAGCTGCTCGAAGGTGACCGTGTTGAGGTTGATCTGCCCGCCGGATTGCCCGCCCGTTTGGATCGGCCGCGCCGCGGGGTCGGGAACCGAGTAGCTCGGCGGCGTTTCCGGCGGGGCCGGCGGGGGCGTCGGCGGACCTTCGCTCTGCGGCGGCGCGTCCTGGATCGGCTGCGGAGGCGGAGGCGTCGGCGGCGCGTACGACTGCTGCGGTTCGGGGGCGGGCGGCGCCGGAGGTTCCGGCGCGGGCGGCGGAGGCGGCGCCGGAGGTTCGTACGACTGCGCCGGAGGCGGCGGAGTCGGCGCCGATCCGAGGCCGGGGCCGGCGGGGGCTCCCCCGCCCTGGACCGACTGCACGGCGGCCTGCTCGGCCTCTTCGGCGCGGCGCTCGGCCTCGCGGGCGCGTTCCTCGGCTTCGGCGACGCTGCGGCGCATCTCCTCGAGGCGCCGGTCCTGAGCTTCCTCTTCGGCCCGGCGCTGCTCCAGGCGCTTCGCTTCGGCGGCGCGCTCTTCGGCGGCTTTGGTCCGTTCCTCGATCTGCCGCAGGCGCTCCTCGGCTTCCTTCATCTCCCGCTCGCGCGCGGCGCGTTCCTCCTCCAGCCGCTGCTCGGCGCTGCGGAGATCGACCGGCGGCGGGGGAGCCGCCTGCGGAGGCGCGGGCTGCACGTCCTGGATCGGCGGTGGGCCGCCGGCCGGGGCACCGCCCTGCTGCTGAAGCTGCTCAGCCGCCTGCAGGCGGCGGTCGGCCTCGGCGCCGATCCGCTGCTGCTCGGCGCGGACCTCGGCGACCTTGTCGCGAACCCGCTGTTCGGCCGCCGCGGGGTCGTAGTCGCCGGGGGCCGGGGTGGCGCCGGGAACCGGGGGCGGCGGCACCGAAGGCACGGCGGAGAGCTCCCCCGTCTGCGGCTGGACCGCCGTCGCCTGCTCCTCCCACGGAGGCAGCTGTCCGGACGGCGGCACCTGGCCGCCCGCCCGCGCTTCGGCGACCGCGCGTTCGTTGGCGGCACGAGCCTCGGCCAGCCGCCGCTCGGCTTCCGCGGCATCGCTCTTCTTCTTCCGGCCGAGCTTGAGGCCGAAGAGGCTCATCTCGGTGAAGCCCTTCTTCGAAGACTGTGGTTCGGGCGCCGGAGGCGCTCCCGGGGGGACTGCCGCACCAGGCGCCGTCGCTGCTCCCGGCGCAGCGGCAGCAGGCGGCGGAGCCGGTTCGCCCTTCTTCTGGGC
The DNA here is from genome assembly GCA_036378275.1 of Solirubrobacterales bacterium. Lineage (GTDB taxonomy): Bacteria > Actinomycetota > Thermoleophilia > Solirubrobacterales > 70-9 > VAYN01. The sequence goes on from DASUWV010000059.1 coordinate 7,475, forward strand.
CCGGCGCCGCGCCTTCTCTTCCTTGCGGCGCTGCAGCTCGGCTTTGCGCGCCTCGCGCATCTGCGCGCGTTTCGCCCGCTGTTCCTCGCGCTGGCGCCGCTTGCGGTCCTTCGGCGACTCGCCGGGCACCGCGGCCGCGCCCGGGGGCGGCGTCGAAGCTCCCGGCGGCGGCACCGATTGGCCCGGAGGCGGTGCGGACTGCCCGGGCGTGACCGGGGCCGGCCCCGGCGCGGCGGTCGGGACCGCCGCGATCTCGGCGGTCGGCGCCGTAGCGGGCGCGCCCGGCTGGGCGGCGGGGGGAGGTGCGGGAGCGGGAGCGGGAGCGGCTGAGGGCGGCGGCGTCGCCGCGGCGGGCTGCGCAGCCGGCGCCTGCGCCTGCCTGGCTTCCTTCTCCTTCGCCCGGCGCTGGGTGACGCGGACGATCAGCAGCAGGAGCAGGATCGCGACCAGGAGCGCACCGACGAAATAGGCGGTGTGGTCGCTGACGTAGTTGCTCGCCTTGTCGGGGAAGGATTCGGCGTCGGCCTCCGCGGGAGCGGCCATCAGGACCGTGATGATCCCAGCGGCGACGGCCGGCAAGCTCTTCTTGGTCCGCATCGACTTGAATCCTCCCATCTGATTCTGCAGTTTCAACCTCAACGCATCCTTCCCTTGAACTCGCGCTCGACCTCGCGGCGGACGTCGCGCTCGGCGATCTCGCGGCGGCGGTCGCGACCCTCCTTGTTTCGCGCCAGGGCAAGCTCCACCTTTGCCCGCGGGCCTTTGAAATAAATCCTGGTCGGGATGAGCGTTAGTCCTTTCTGAGCGGTTTTTCCGATCAGCCGCTCGATCTCCTCCTTGTGCAGGAGCAGCTTGCGCGGCCGCTCGGCATCGTGCGCGTCCACCGACGCGTACTCGTATGGCGGGATATGCAGCTTGCGAAGCCAAACCTCGCCGTCGTCGACGACGGCGTAAGCATCGGTCATCTGGGCCTTTCCTCCCCGCAGCGCCTTCACCTCCGAGCCCCGCAGGACGATCCCCGCCTCCATCTTCTCGACGAGCTCGAATTTGTGGCGAGCACGGCGATTGGTGACGACGTCGCCCGAGGCGGGCTCACGCTTCTTTTTCGTCTTCTTGCTCATTCGGACGGCTCCCCCGCCGGCTCAAGCTCGGCGCGGCCGCGGGGCGGATCAACCCCCGCTACCCGGACGGATATCGGATCGCCGAGGCTGAAGCGAGCGCCGGAGCCGCGGCCGACCAGCGCCACCTCGGCCCGGTCGAGCTCGTAGCGGTCGCCCGGCAGCCGCCGTGCCGGCAGCATTCCCTCGTAGACGTCCCCCAGCTCGCCGCGGAAGGCGACGAAAGCGGCGGAGCGGATCACCCCGGAGACCTCGCCCTCGAAGACCGCGTCGAGGCCCCGCTCCCCCAGCTCGCGTTCGAGCAGGTAGGCGGCGCAGACGTCGTCGGCGGTGCGCTCGATCCGGGCCGACTCCCGCTCCCGCGCCGAGCACTCGGCGGCGGCGTCGCGCGCCTGCGCCAGGGTCGGCGCCTCCTCGCCCTCGCCGATCAGCGCCAGCAGCGCCCGGTGGCAGACGAGGTCGGGATAGCGGCGGATCGGCGAGGTGAAGTGGCAGTAGGCGGGGCTGGCGAGGCCGGCGTGGCCGATGTTCCGCTCGCTGTAATAGGCCTGCTTGAGGGATCGCAGCACAAGCGAGGTATACGCCTCGCGGCCGTGGCCGCGTCGCTCGCCCTCGCGCCGGGCCAGCCGGCTCGCTTCCGCCGCCACCCGCCCCGCCTCGCGCGGCGCCAGCCCCTGCTTGAGCGGCGGCGTCGGCACCCCGAGCGCCGCCAGCTGCTCGAGCAGGCGCTCGATCCGGGCCGCGTCGGGCTGGGCGTGGACGCGGTAGATCGCCGGCACCCGCTCGCGCTCGAGCAGCTGCGCGACCTGCTCGTTGTTGAGGATCATCAGCCGCTCGATCAGGCGGTGGGCCTCGGTCTGGGCGACTCCGTGGGCGCGCAGCACATTGCCCTCGGCGTCGAACTCGAACTCGGGCTCGAAGGACTCGACATCGAGCGTGGTCGTGCCGCGGTGCTCGCCGAGGCCGGCGGCGACCGCGCGGGCGGCGGCGAGCGGTTCGGCCACCTCGCCCGGCGGCTGCCGGCGGCCGGCGAAGATCTCGTCCAGCTCGTCGTAGTTCAAGCGCGCGTCGGAGCGGATGCGGCTGCGGTAGAAGCGGGCACGCCGCGGCTCCATCCCCGGCCCCAGCTCGATCTCCGTCGTCACCGCCAGCCGCTCGACCCCCGGCGCCAGGCTGCAGGCCTCGGAGCTGAGCGCGTGCGGCAGCATCGGCTCGACCGCGCCCGGCACGTAGGTGCTGTTGGCGCGCCGGCGCGCCTCTTCGTCGAGCAGCGAGCCGGGTTTGACGTGGGCGGCGACGTCGGCGATGTGGATCCAGACGCGGGCGCCCGCGCCCTCGCGCTGGGCGGAGACGGCGTCGTCGAAGTCGCGGGCGGTGGCGGGGTCGACGGTGAAGGTCGCGAGCGCGGTGAGGTCGCGCCGAGGCCCGCTTTCGCGCTCCGCCCACCGCGCAGCTTCCCGCGCTTCGCCCTCGATCGTCGGCCGGAAGCCGCGGAAGCCGAGCTCCTCGCGCAGCAGCTCCTCGACCGTCTCCCGCGCCGGCTTCGGTCGCTGCCGCCGCGGCCGCTCCCGGGGCCGGCGTCGGCGCGCGGCCCGCGGCATCAGCCGACCTGGCCGGCGAGGACGCCGAGCGCGCGCCGCTTCGCCTCGTCGACCCGAGTCGCCGGGTCGTCCTGCGCTTTCACGTCCGGGTGGATGCCATGGCTCTTCGCCAGGTTTACCCCTTTCGGCGTGTAGAACTCCCCCACCGAGAGCTTCAGGGCGCCGCCGTTGGAGAGGTTCTGCTCCTCCTGGAAGAGCCCCTTTCCGTAGGAGCGGGCGCCGACCACGGTCGCGCCGGCGTCGTCGGCCAGCGCCGCGGTGAGGATCTCGGCCGCCGAGGCGGTGCCGCCGTCGATCAGGACGACGACCGGCAGGCCGGAGATCGGGTCACCCGGGGTCCTGTGGACGCTGTCGCCCTGCGTCCGCGACCGGGTCCTGACCACGACTTCGTCCTTGGGCAGGAAGACGTTCGCGCTGAGGACGGCCTCTTCGAGCAGGCCGCCGGGGTTGTGGCGGAGGTCGAGGACGATCCCTTCGGCGCCTTCCCTTTCGACCTTCTCGACCCCGCGGGCGAGCTGGGCGTGCGCGGTTTCGCTGAAGCTGAGCATGCGGACGTAGCCGAGCCTCTTCCCGCCCACGGTCTCGACGCTGCCGCTGACGTTGGGCAGCTCCACCTCGGCGCGGGTGATCGTGACTTCCCTCGTCTTGCCGCTCTTGCCGTCGCGGACGCCGATCGTCACCTGGGTCCCTTCCGGGCCGACCACTTCGTTGCGGACTTCGGCCGTGTTGCGCCCCGCGATCGGCTTCCCTTCGACCGACACCATCGTGTCCCCCACTTCCAAGCCGGCTTTTTCAGCCGGCGAGCCGTGGAAGACGTTGGCGATTTCCGAGCCGGCCTTCACCGGCCTGATTTCGACCCCGATCCCGGAGAAATGGCCTTCGATCTGCTGGTTGAAGCCTTCCAGCGCTTCCGGAGAGAAGTATTCGGAGTAGCGGTCCTCCTTGTTGCTCGTGCGCAGGTGTCTGACCATCCCCTGCAGCGAGGCGTTGCTCAATTCGTGGCCGCCGACCGAGCGGTAGTAGCTGTCTTCGATCGCTTCCGCCGCTTCCGCCGTCAGCCCGCCGGCTTCGGCGACGAAGACTTCGCGCAGCGGTTCCGGCAGGTCGTTCGGGTGCCCGCCCAGGTACAGCCCAGCCGCCAGGAACGCCACCAGCGCGGCGGCGAAGGCCACGGCCCCGCGCGCCCTCACTCCCGCCTCAGACCTTGAGGAAGCGCCGCAGGGTGATGCCCGAGCCGATCGTCGAGACGACGATCGAGGCGGCGAAGAGGACCGCGATGAGCGCCGGGAAGCCCAGCGTCGAGTTGTTCTGCGCCGCGAGGACGCCGATCGAGCTGCTGAGCGGGTCGACGATGGTGATCTTGCCGAGCCACAGGATCAGTATGGCTATGAGGCCGCCCGCGAAGCCGACGACCACGCCCTCGATCATGAACGGCCAGCGGATGAACCAGCGGGTGGCGCCGACCAGGCGCATCACCTCCACCTCGCGGCGGCGGGTGTAGATCGAGAGCCGGATCGTGTTGCCGATCAGCATCAGCGAGGCCAGCACCAGCAGCGCCGTGATCACGGTGAGGACGATCTTCAGCGCGCTCGTAACCTGCTCGATCTTCGCCGCCGACTGCTGGCGGTCGAATTCGTTGCTGATGATCGGCGAGATCGCCGCGCTCTTCGGCCCGTCGGGGAAGACCGCTTCGCGGATCGCCGGCAGGTTGGCGGCGTCGTCGGCCTTGACTTCGAAGCTGTTGGGAAGCGGGTTGGAGTGCAGCTCTTCGACGATCGTCTTGTCCTTGAGTTCGCCTTCGAGCGTTTTCAGCGCCTCTTTCTTGCTGATGAAGTTGACTTCGGCGACGTGCGGGATCCCTTCCAGCTTCTGCCCCGTCGCCGCGATTTCCGCTTTGGTCGCGTCGTCGTAGAGCGCGTACTGGACGTTGAGCTGGTCGCGGACTTCTTCGCTCTTACCCTGCGCGGTCTGGAAGATCGGGATCAGCATCCCCAGGAGGACGACGGTGACCACCGTGGTCACGATCGCCGCCAGGGAAGGGGCGCCGTTGCGCTTCAGCGCACGCAGAGCCTCCTGGAGGAAGAAGATGACGCGGCCCATCAGTGCAGGTTCTCTTGGGTGTTGGAATGCCCGTTGGTGAGCGGCTCGCCCTCGGCGCCGACGCCCATCTCGGCCCGCATCCGCAGGCCGAATTCGGTCGTCGACTCCTCCGTGTAGCCGCCGCTGACCTCGTCGCGGACGACGCGTCCCTCGTAGAGCTCGACTACGCGCCGCTGCATGTTGTCAACCATCTCGCGGTCGTGGGTGACGACGACGACGGTCGTGCCGGTCTTGTTGATCCGGTAGAGCAGTTGCATGATCCCGATCGAGGTGACCGGGTCGAGGTTGCCGCTCGGCTCGTCGGCCAGCAGCAGCGGCGGGTGGTTGACGAAGGCGCGGGCGACCGAGACGCGCTGCTGCTCGCCGCCGGAGAGTTGGTCGGGGTAGCTGTGGAGCTTGGTCGAGAGGCCGACCAGGCGCAGCGTCGCCGGCACCTGCTCGCGGATTTCGGCGCGGCTGGCGCCGATCACCTGCAGCGCGTAGGCAACGTTGTCGTAGACGGTGCGGTTGGGCAGGAGCTTGAAGTCCTGGAAGACGGTGCCGATGTTGCGCCGCAGCTGCGGGATCTTCTTCTCCGGCAGCCTGCCGATGTCGCGACCGGCGATCTTGACGCTGCCCTCGGTCGCGGTGAGCTCGCGGATCAGCATCTTGATCAGCGTCGACTTGCCGCAGCCGGTCGGGCCGACGAGGAAGACGAACTCGCCGCGGCCGATCGCCAGCGAGATCCGGTCGAGCGCCATGTGGCCGCCCGGGTAGACCTTGGTGACGTCGTTCAGCTCGATGATCGGAGCGCGGCGGCCACGGGGGCGCTGCGGCTCGGGGGTGCCGCCTCTGTTCTTCTTCGGTCTGCGCATCGGTGAGGTGCCTTCTGCGAGCACAGGGTGACTCCTGCGGGTCGCCGACCCCGCAAGATCGCGCCCACGCAGGGGATCTTTCAGGGGCGGGCCCTCAGGCCGTGTCGTAGACGGCGCGCTCGTAGGCGGCCCGGCCGGCCTCGCGGACGCGGGCGCGGCGGGCGGCGTGGCGGCGTTCGCTGCTGCGGCGGGTGGCGCCGAGGCGGTAGACGAAGAGGATCGCGATCGGGACCGCGGTCGCGGCGGCGAAGCAGAGGAAGAGCAGCGAGCCGGTGTCGGTGCCGGCGCCGAGGGCGTGGAAGAGGCCGAGCACGTAGACGGCGATCGTCGCCCGGTGCGCCTTGCGCCAGAGCTTGGCGCCGATCTGCCGCCGCAGGTAGAAGCTGAGGCCGAGCAGCATCGCCAGGTAGCCGGCGATCACCCCGAGCCCGGTCCAGAAGGTGTGGACGCCGAGGGCGAAGGGGACGGTGACGCCGGCGACGCCGGGCTTCAGCCAGGGGTCGAGGAAGATCGCGAGGCCGTGGACGGCAATCGCGACCAGGCCGGCCAGCGCCGTCTGCTCGTGGACCGCCCGCATGTTCTTCGTGAACCGCGGGTCGCGGACCGGCTTCCCGGCCATCGTCAGGCCGATCAGGACCGAGATCGTGATCAGCACGAAGGCGACGATGCCCGAGGAGCGGCTGACGATCCACCAGCCGTACTTCGAGAGGACGCCGGAAACCGAGGCGAGCGCGATCACGAGCTGCCCGTCACCACCGGCGGGGCTTCTTCGACTTCGGGTTCGATGTATTCGTATTCCGGTTCCGGTTCGGCGTATTCCGGTTCGGGTTCGATGTATTCGGTTTCCGGTTCCACGTATTCGGCTCCCGGTTCTTCCGGTTCGGCGTATTCGCCCGGCACTTCTTCTTCGACTTCGGGGGCCGTTTCGGTCTTGGTTTCAGCCGGCGCCGGCCGTGCCTTCGCGTTCGCCTTCGCCTTCCCCGCCGAGGTGCTCGCGCTGGCGCTGAGCTCGAAGGTGAGAACGACGAAGAGGACGACGAACAGAGACAACGAACCGATGACGACTGCGCGGGGGCGCGGAGTGGTCATGGAGGCGAGGATTCGCCAGGTCCCTAAATCCTCCCTGAAAAACGGGGAGATTTTGCCAAGGCTTTACCTGGCGCCGTTGCGGTGCGCCTTATCCCCCCGATAGCGGGGAAAAGGCACACGCTACGGGAAGACGGTCTCGCCGGTCTCCTGGTCGACGACGGAGATCGCTACGGCGGGGCAGGCTTCGGCGGCCTCCATGATCAGGTCGTCGGGGCCGGTGCCGATCACCACTGCCGTGTCGTCGAGGCGGAAGACCTGGGGGGCGATCTCTACGCAGTCGCCGTGGGCGCTGCACTCGTCGGGGTCCACTACTGGCACGTACGTCATACCGGTACCTCCTTCTGCTCGGAGGCGGCTTGGTGGCCGGCCTCGATTCGCTTGCGAAGAGCTGGGATCGCCCGCGGCCGACCGACCGCGAGGCCGGCGACCGGCACCCCCTCGCGCAGCAGGACGGCCTCGAAGTCGCGCCCCTGGGGGTCGCCCTCGAACTCGACCGCGTCGGCGAGGTGCGGGTGGCCGACCGACTGGATGCGCACCCCGTACTGGTCGCTCCAGAAACTCGGCAGCGGCGGCCGGCCGGGCTCCTCGCCCAGCATCGCTTTGGCCGCGGCCGCGCCTTGCCACGCTGCCGCGTCCCAGTGCTCCGTGCGCGCGTTGACGCCGAAGCGCGGATCAAAGGGGACCGAGGCGTCGCCGGCGGCGAAGACGTCGGGTAGCGCCGTCCGCCCGTGAGGGTCGACCTCCACCCCGCGCTCGCCGAGGCCGCTGCTGCGCAGCCACTCGGTCGCGGGGACGGTGCCAATCCCGACGACGACGACGTCGCACTCGATCCTCGTCCCGTCGGCGAGCAGCAGCTCCTCGACGCGGCCGCTGCCGCGGGCGCCTTCGAGCATCGCCCCGGTCACCAGCCGCACGCCCTCGCCCAGGTGCAGGTCCGCGAACCAGCGGCCGAGCTCGACGCCGAGGATCGGTGCCAGCGGCACCTCCATCGCCTCGACGATGGTCACCTCAGCGCCGAGCCCGAGCGCGGTTGCCGCTACCTCCTGTCCGATGAACCCCGCCCCGACGATCGCCAGCCTCGCCCCCCGGACGAGATCCGTCCTGAGGCGGCGGGCGTCGGCGAGGGTCCGGAGGTAGTGGACGTTTTCGAAGCCTTCGAGGAAGGGCAGGCGCCGGGCCGAGCCGCCGCTGGCGATCAGCAGCTTCTCGTAGGCCAGCGGCTCGCCCCCGGCGAGGAAGACCAGGCGGGCGCCGGGCTCGAGGCCCTCGGCCCGGGCGCCGGGCAGCAGCTCGACCCCGTTCTCCTCGTACCAATCGACGGCTCGGAAGGCAACCGAGTCCTCCTCCGCCGTCCCGGCCAGCACCGCCTTCGAGAGCGGCGGCCGGTCGTACGGGGACTCGCTCTCGGCGCAGGCGATCCGCACCGGGCCCTCGTAGCCGCGCCGCCGCAGGGTCTCGGCGCAGCGCTGGCCGGCGAGGCCGCCGCCGATTATGACGATTCCGTGACCGTTCATCACCCCTCATCAAAAACCGGTTTTTGCGAACCCGCCCCAAGCAGGCGTGCCCGCGGGGGCGCGGCCTCGGCAAGCGGGGCGCCGACCGCCGACGAGTGAATAGCAGCGCTATTCGGGAGGAGGTGGGTGGCGATCCCGCGCCGCCGAGACGCGTCAGCCGCGGGTGCGGATGCGCGGGGGCGGGTGAGCCTGTAGACGAAGAGCCCGCCGACGACCGGCGTGGTCAGCAGGACCCACCAGCGGAACCAGGCCGCGGTGGCGTCGGTACCGGCGCCGAGCGCGTGGACCAGGCCGAGCAGGTAGACGACCACCGTCGCCCGGTGCGCCTTGCGCCAAAGCTTGGCGCCGATCCGGCGGCGGACGTAGTAGCTGAGCCCGAGCAGCGCCGCCAGGTAGCCGCCGATGATGCCGAGCCCGGTGAAGAGCGGTTTGAAGCCCATCGCGAAGGGGACGGCGATGCCGCTGACGCCGGGGTGCAGCCAGGGGTCGCCGAGCAGGGCGAGGCCGTGGACGGCGATCGCGACCAGGCCGGCGAGCGCCGTCTGCTCGTGCAGCGCCATCAGCTTCTTCGAGAGGCCGGGGCGGCGCATCACCTTGCCGGCCATCGTCAGGCCGAGGAAGACCGAGACCGTGACCAGGACCAGCGCGACCAGGCCCGAGGCGCGGCTGGCCAGCCACCAGCCGTGGCTCTGCAGCACTTCGGCGGCGGAGGCGGCGCCGCTGGAAGAGGTGACGACCGCGGCGCTCATCGCGATATCTCCGGCAGGCGGATCCGCGGCGCGACCGCAAGCGGGCCGACCAGCTCGAACCGGCCGCTGTCGTGGACGAGGAGGCCGCCGGTCTCGCCGAGGATCTCGCGCCCGCGCTCGGGGCCGGAGAGCAGCGCCGTCTTCGAGAGCGTCTCCGCCTCGAGCGCCGTCTCGCCGAGCGCGGTGGCGCCGACCAGACCGGTCCAGGCGGGCTCGCCGGTGGCGGGGTCGAGCAGGTGGTGCGCGTAGCGTCCCTCGGCGTCGACCCAGATCCGGACGTTGATCCCGGAGGTGGCGACGCCGCCGGAGCCGAGCCGCAGCACGTGGGCGCGGCCGCCGGTGATCGGGTGTTCGACGAAGACCTCGTAGGGATGGACCAGCGCATCGGCGCCGCCGATGCGGATGTCGCCGCCGCAGTCGACGATGAAACGCGAGTAGCCGCGCAGGGTCGCGGCGAGCATGTCGGCCGCGAGGCCCTTGCCGGTGCCGCCGGTGTCGAAGCGCAGGCCCGGCGGGCGGACGATCTCCCCCGCCGCGTCGTCGACCTCGAAGCCCCGCCAGCGCCGCTCGGGGCGCGGGCTCGCCGGCCGCCGCCGCGGCGCGTCGGCGAGCGCCTCGCCCAGCGGCAGGCCCGCCATGCCCGCCCGCGAGGCGACGTAGCCGGCCGCCTCGATCTCGCCGAGCAGGGTCGGGTCGACGAGGCCGCCGCTGCGCTCGGCCGCATAGACGCCGGCTTCGACCGCGCGCCGCATCAGCTCCGAGGTCGGGACGCGCTCGCGCGGGTCGGCGTTCAGCCGGCAGAGCTCGCTCTCGGGCTTGAAGCGCGAGAGCGCGGCATCGAAGTCTTCGACGAAGCGCCGGCCCTGCTCGGCCGCGACCTCCGCCGGGGCCATCCCGGGGCCGGGCTCGCCGATCAGCAGCCGGACGTGGCTGCCCATCGCGTCGAAGGTGAGGTCGTGTTCGATCATCGCTCGGTCTCGTTCATCTCAGGAGGCGCCGGTGACGACGGGTTCGGCGCCGGCGCTGTAGCCGCTGCTGCTGACCGGGCCGGCGCTGACGCTGTTCTGGCCGGGGGTAGGGACGACGGTGGTGATGACGCGGCGTTTGATCACCTTGCGCACCTTCACGATCGGGGCCGCCGGGGTGGTCTGTTCGCGGGCGAAGCTGTAGGTCAGCAGGGCGAACAGCGCCGCGAAGAGCAGGACCGAGACCCAGTAGACCCGCGCCGAGCGCGGCCGCCTGGTCGAGGCGACGGCCTCAGTCATCGCCACCGCCTCCGCCCTCGTGCTCGCCACCACCACCGCCGCCACCGCCGCTGGCGCCGGTGCTGACCGGGGCACCGCCACCGCCGCCCGTGCCGCTCGCCCCGGTCGAGACCGGCGCGCTTTCGCCGCCGCCGCCGGTGCTGCTGGCGCCGGTGCTCACCGGCGCGGATCCGGTGCCGGCGCCGGTGGTGCTCGAGCCGGTCGAGACCGGCGCGGATTCGGTCGCGCCGGAGCCGCTGCTGCCGGTCACCACCGGAGCGCTCGCGCTCGAGGTGCCGGCGCTCGCCGGTTCGACCGGCGCCCCCGCCGCCGGGTGTTTCGGCTTTGCGTGCTTGGTGACGTGGATCGTGCGCCGGATCACCTTGGTGTGGACGACCGGCTTGTCGGCCACCGGCTTGTTCGGCGCCTTGTTTCCCTGGCTCAGCGCCAGCCCACCGAGCCCCCCGAGGAGGACGATGGTGGTTCCGGCTGCGGCTTTGGCTTTGATGTTCCTCATGGTGGTCCCCCTGGTTGAAGCTTGCGGGGGCAGTGTGCGCCGGCCGCCTTCAAGCGCTGTGAAGCGGGGGGTAAAGCCCTGGCAAAACCTCCGCCGAGCCCGCCCAACCGCCCGCAAGTGGCCCTACAGTTGAGCTATGGCCACCCAGTCACCAGGCGGTCGCATCCTCGTCGTCGAGGATGAGGAATCGATTTCCCAGCCCTTCGCCGAGGCGCTGCGGCGGGCGGGCTTCGAAGCCGTCGTCACCGCCACCGCCGCCGGGGCGCTCGCCCTCGCCGACTCCGAGGAACCCGACCTGGTGATGCTCGACCTCGCCCTCCCCGACGGCGACGGCCGCGACGTCTGCCGCGAGTTGCGGCGCCGCTCCGACGTGCCGATCGTGATGCTGACGGCGCGCGGGACCGAGATGGACAAGATCGTCGGTCTCGAGCTCGGCGCCGACGACTACGTGGTCAAGCCCTTCAGCGCGGCCGAGGTGATCTCGCGCATCCGCGCCGTGCTGCGGCGCAGCGCCCCCCGCGAGAACGGCGCCCGCGGCGAAGCCCAGAAGCCGGTCGCGGTCGCCGAGCTCGAGCTCGACCCGGCGGCGCGGATCGCCCGCTTCCGCGGCGAGGAGCTGGAGCTCTCGCGCAAGGAGTTCGACCTGCTGGCGATGCTGATGCGCAACGCCGGCCGCGTCGTCAAGCGCGAGGACCTGATGTCGGAGGTCTGGGACACCAACTGGTTCGGCTCGACCAAGACGCTCGACGTCCACATCGGCTGGCTGCGGCGCAAGCTCGACGACGACCCCGCCGACCCGACTTACATCGAGACGGTCCGCGGCGTCGGCTTCCGCTTCGCCGCGCCGGAGGACGAGGAACCGTAAGCCTCCGGGCGACCCTCCTGCTGGCGCTGGCGTATGTCCTGCTGCTGGCGCTGATCGCCTTCGGCGTGCCGCTGGCGCTGAGCCTGCGCGACCGCGTCGACAGCGAGGTCAAAGGCCAGGCGCGCAGCCAGGCCGAGGTGGTGGCGACCAGCGCCACCGAGTTCGTCCGGCCGCCGCAGACGGTGCCGCTGCAGCGGATCGCCGAGAAATCGGCCGAAAGCGTCCGCGGCCGGGTGATCGTCGTCAACGGCAAGGGGCAGCTGCTGGCGGATTCGGCAGGGACGCGGTTGGGGCGCAGCTACGACGACCGGCCCGAGGTCGAAGCGGCGCTGGAAGGGCACGGCGAGCAGATCACCCGGGACAGCGAAACCCTCGGCGAAGAAATCCTCGCCACCTCGGTCCCGGTCCTCGACCGCGGCCACCCGATCGGCGCGGTGCGGATCACCCAGAGCATCGCCGCCGTCCACCGGGCGGTGAAGACCTCGATCCTCGACATCGCCGCGCTGGCGGGGGTGGTGCTGCTGCTCGGGATCGTCGCCGGCGCCCTGATCGCCCAGCAGATCGCGCGGCCGATCCGCCGCCTCGACAGCGCCGCCCGCCGCGTCGCCGAGGGCGACCTCGACACCACCGTCGCCGTCCAGGGCAGCACCGAGCAGCGCTCGCTCGCCCGCGCCTTCAACGAGATGACGCAGCGGATCAAGCGGCTGCTGCGGGTGCAGCAGGACTTCGTCGCCGACGCCTCGCACCAGCTGCGGACGCCGCTGACGGGGATGCGGCTGCGGCTGGAGAACCTCGGCGAACGCTTCCGCGGCGACGCGCCGATGGAACGCGAGCTCGGGGCGGCGATGGGCGAGATCGACCGGCTCTCGCTGATCGTCGACGAGCTGCTGATCCTCAGCCGCGCCGGCGAGCACGAACTCCCGGGGGAGCGGGTCGACCTCGGCGAGGCGGTGGAGCGGGCGGCGGAGCGCTGGCGGCACGCCGCCGAGGATCGCGGCATCGCGCTGGAGGTCGCCGCCGGTCCCGGCGCCGAGGGCTGGTGCGCGGCGCCGGACCTCGAGCGCTCGCTCGACTCGCTGGTCGAGAACGCGCTCACCTACTCCCCCGCCGGCACCACCGTGCGGCTCGAGGCGGCGCCAAGCCGCATCGCCGTCCTCGACGAGGGGCCTGGGCTGGCGCCCGGCGAGGAGGAGGCCGTCTTCGAGCGCTTCAGCCGCGGCAGCGCCGGCAGGCGCGGCGCCAAGGGAACGGGGCTCGGGCTGGCGATCGCCCGAGAGCTGACCCGCCAATGGGGCGGCGACGTGCGCCTGCGCAATCGCGAGGGCGGCGGCCTCGCCGCGACGATCGAGCTGGCCCCGGCGGAGGTGCATTCATGAGCCTCTCGGCCGCCGCCAAATGGGTCCTGCTGGCACTCGTCGGCGTCGCGATCGCGATCGGCGTCGCGATCGCCGCCGCCAACCTGACCAGCCAGCAGATCGGCATCGCCAACGAATCGGTCTCCGCCGGCGACGCCCTGGCGCCCTCGCTCAGCGTGCCCGCCGAAGGAAAGCCCCACCACCCCTCCGGAGACCACGGCGGCCCCGAGGAAGAAACGCCGACGACCCTCCCGACGGCGCCCGAAGGACCCGCCTTCCAAGAACCTAGGCCGACCACCGAAGAACCCTCCTCACCCCAAGGCGAAGGCACGGGGGAGGACCACGGCCACGGCCCCGACGGCGACGACTGAGCCGGCGGACCGCTAAGCGGCGACCGGCTCGCGCTCCGGGGTCGGCAGCGGCCGGCTCACCGGCTGCGCGTCCACCTGGGTGACGGGCAGGTCGATCGTCCGCCGCAACCGCGCCGGCAGCCCCACCGCCAGCCAGCGCGAGATCGCCCTCGGCAGGACCGAGACGACGACCTCGTCGAACTCGCGCGCGTGGAGGGCGTCGCCGACCGCGGCGAAGGGGTCCGGATCGCCGACGATCACCTCCTCGAGCTCGAGCCCGGATTGGCGGATGCGGCAACCGGCGCGGTCGGCGCGGACGACCGCCTCCGACCAGCCGGCTTTCATGTCGGCCGCCCAGGCGAGGCCGTGGGGAACCGCCGGCACCAGCAGGGTGAAGCCGGCCGGCGCCCGGTCGGCCAGCCGCCGCAGCGCCGCGATCAGGTCGGGTGAGTCGGCGGTCCGGTTGGCGACCACCAGGATCTTTCGCTTGCTCGAAGCCACGTCAGTCCTCCTCCGTCAGGTTGGTTCCGGCCCCGCCGCCGCTGGCGCGGGTGACGATCGGCGGCTGGGTACGGTGCAGGGCAACGTTCTGCGTCGTCGGCACCGTCGCCGCGCCGCTGGCGCCGGTCACGATCGGCGACGAGCCGCCGCTCGCCACCCGCGCGGACGCCGGCACTCCGGGATTGGTCCCCAGCGCAACCCCACCGAGCGCCGCCAGGCCGACGACGGTTGCGCCGGCCGCGATCTTGGCTCTGCGGTTGGTCATGGTCATTCCTTTCGGAGGGGTACGGATACAGCTTGCTCCGGGTTCGGCAAAGGAAGCGAAAAGGGGCCTAAAAGCTGCGTGAAAGCTTCAGGCCGCCGAGGTAGAAATCTTCTGTCCGAGGAAATGTTTAGGCTGTGCTTATGAATGGCGCCCGACAGAGAGCAACCTGGCAAGGCAGCGCTGCAGTCGGCCTTCTGATCTGCATCGCGGGCGCCGCATTACTCATCAAGGGTCTTTATCCCACCGATTTGCCGTCGGCCAAAGACCCAGCGTTCATCGACATCATCTTCCATAATCGGGCCGTGATCTGGGCCGCACGCCTCTTGCTGGTGTCGGCCGCCGCCGTTTTGGCATTCGGCGGCTTCTTCATCGTGATCTCGATCGTCGTCCGTATGAGAAATGAAGAGTGGCTGCGGCGAGCAGGTCCGTTTGAGGTCTCAGAGACCGCCTTGAGCGAGATCGAAGGAGAGGCTGACTTTTGGCTCAACGCCGCTCTGGACGAACAGGAGGAAGTTGTCGAGCTCGCTGAGCGTCTGGAGGAAGCGAACGAGCTGATCAAACGGTTTCGAACTGCCTTCGCATCAGGATCTATGGTTCGAAAGGAGCACCCATGACCTACGAAGAGCTCGACAAAGAAATCGAGATAACCCTGAAACGGAATCGGGCGGCGATCCAGCGAGCCAGAAAACGTTCGGAGAGGCTCGCCCGCGCCGCAGAGCGGTCTGAACTGACCCTAGAACGTGCGTTCAAGAGGCTCCGGCAGAGTCTTCGCTAGCCGATCGCGACCATGCGCTCGATCGGGATGCGGGCTCGCTCGGCGATCTCGGCCGGGACGCTGACCTCGCCGGTCATGTCGCGCAGGCAGTCGCGGAGCTTCGTCAGGGTGATCATCTTCATGTACTTGCAGAAGGCCA
Source organism: Solirubrobacterales bacterium (assembly GCA_036378275.1). Lineage (GTDB taxonomy): Bacteria > Actinomycetota > Thermoleophilia > Solirubrobacterales > 70-9 > VAYN01. The sequence continues at coordinate 22,511 of DASUWV010000059.1, forward strand.
TCCGGTTGGCCTCGATCAGGTGGGCCCCCGGCGCCGCCTGCTGCAGCGGGTAGATCATCCCGTTCTCGGTGGCGACGATGAACTCGCCGTCGGGGTGCTCTTCGACGTGGCGCTGCATCCCGGAGGTGGAGAGCATGTGGACCCCCTCGGGGTCGATGTCGCCGGCAGCGACGTACTCCATCGCCTGGGTCGAGCAGCCGCACTCCGGATGGATCAGGAACTCGGCGGTCGGGTGTTCTTCGCGGGTGCGGGCGATGTCCAGCGGCTTGATGCCGGCGTGGACGTGGCACTCGCCGTCCCAGATGTGGAAGTTGCCGCGGCGCTCGGGTTCGTCGGCCAGGCCGGTCTCGCGCTCGACGAAGGCGCCGAGCCACATGTCGGGGCCGAAGAGGATCTCGGTGTCGGGGCCGTGCTCGGCCCAGATGTGGCGGACCACGTCGACGGCGTTGGTGGAGGTGACGCAGTGGTCGGTCTCCGCCTTCACCTCGGCCGAGGTATTGACGTACATCACAACCAGGGCGCCGGGGTATTCGGCCTTCCAGGCGCGCAGCTGGTCGGCGGTGATCGAGTCGGCGAGCGAGCAGCCGGCGTCGAGATCGGGGATCAGGACGGTCTTCTGCGGCGAGAGGATCGAGGCGGTCTCAGCCATGAAGTGAACCCCGCAGAAGGCGATCACCTCGGCGTCGGTCTCGGCGGCCTGGCGCGAGAGGCCGAGCGAGTCGCCGAGGTAGTGGGCGACGTCCTGGACCTCGGGCAGCTGGTAATTGTGGGCGAGGATGACCGCGTTGCGCCGCTCGGCGAGCACGCGGACTTCGTCGCTGATGTCAGCGATCTGCTCCGGGCTCAACTCGGGTCCGAAAGTAGGTTGGATCGTCGGGAGCTCCTGCATGAGCCCTTCCTTTCCTGATGTTCGCCGGCGGGACTGGGTCCGGACCGGTCGAATGAACGTGGACAAAGTCTAAAGGAGGGAGAGGGCGGGCGTAGGCGATTTTGCAAACCACTGGTTGACAAAGGCGCCTAAACCTTCCCCGTAGCCTTCTTTGGATGCCCGAGCTGCCCGAGGTCGAGATCGTCGCCCGCCGCCTCGACTCCGCCCTTGCCGGAAGCGAGGTGGAATCGGCGCTGGCGCCGGGGATGAACGTGATGAAGACGTTTGACCCGCCGCTGGAAGCGCTGGCGGGGCGCGAGGTGACGGGAGTGCGGCGCATCGGGAAGATGCCGGTGGTCGAGTTCGGCGACCTATCGCTGCTGATCCACCTGATGTCGGCCGGCCGGCTGCGGGTCTTCGACAAACGCGCCTCGCTCAAAGACCGGGCCTCGCGGGTGCTGATCCGGCTGACCGACGGCCGCGAGCTGCGGCTGCGCGAGCTCGGCACCAAGCAGCGCGCCTGGGCGAAGCTGCTCCCTGCCGACGCTGTCGACGCCGACGAGTCGGTGGCGCGGCTGGGGCCCGAGGCCTGGCCCCCTCCCCCGCTCGAGCGGTTCGCGGCGGCGATCGACCAGCCGCGCCACCTCCACCCGCTCCTGCGCCACCAGAGCGACATCGCCGGGATCGGTCGCTCCTGGGTCGACGAGATCCTCTGGGAGGCCCGCCTCTCGCCTTTCAAGAAAGGCTCGGAGCTGAACACCGACGAGGTCGAGCGCTTGCACGCGGCGCTGCACGTGCTCGGCGACGCGATCGACCATTACGACGAAACGATCGGCCCCGAGGTGCCCGAGAAGGTGCCGATGCCGCTGAAGATCCACAAACGCGAGGGCGAGCCCTGCCCGCGCTGCGGCACCACGATCGAGGCGGTCTACTTCTCTGAGCACCAGACCAACTACTGCCCGCAGGAGCAGACGGGCGGCCGCATCTTGAAAGACCGGCGGCTCTCGAAACTGCTCAAGTAGAGAGCTCGAGGAGCATCGAGAAGTCGAGCGTCGGAGCCGAGTGGGTGAGGGCGCCGACGGAGATGAACTCGACCCCGGTCTCGGCGATCTCGCGGACGTTCTCGAGGGTGACGCCGCCGGACGCCTCGAGCGAGACTGCCTGCTCTCCCGTGGTCTGGTCGCGCAGCGCCACCGCTTCCTTCATCGTCGCCGGGCTCATGTTGTCGAGCAGCAGGCGATCGACCCCGGTCCCGAGCGCGTAAGCGGCCTCGTCGAGGTCGCGGACCTCGACCTCGATCGCCATCTCCGGCTGCGCCGAGCGCGCCGCATGCACCGCTTTCGCCAGCCCGCCGGCGGCGGCGATGTGGTTCTCCTTGATCAGGATCGCGTCGTAGAGGCCGAGGCGGTGGTTGATCCCGCCCCCGGCGGCGACCGCGGCCTTCTCCAGGCGCCGCAGCCCCGGCGTCGTCTTGCGGGTGTCGAGGATGGTGGCGCCGCTGCCGAGCACCGCCTCGGCGTAGCGGGCGGTCAGCGTCGCGATCCCGGAGAGGTGGCCGAGGAAGTTGATCGCGGTCCGCTCCGCCGCCAGCAGCGCCCGCGCCGAGCCGCTCGCGAGCAGGACCTCGGCCGGCACCTCCTCCCGCCACTGCCCCTCGACCACGAGGTTGTCGACATGCTCGACCCCGCACTGCCGCATCGCCTCGGCAACGACGGCGAGCCCGAACACGACCCCCGGCTCTTTCTGGACGATCCGCGCCCGCGCCGTCGCCTCCTCGGGCACCGTCGCCTCGGAGGTGACATCCCCCTCCCCCAGGTCCTCGGCCAGCGCCCGCGCGACCAGCTCCTCGATTTCCGTCGCCAACTCGGTCATCGCGCCACCATATTTCCTCGCGATCTCACGTTTCTCTCCGCCGCCACGTTTAATCCCACAGAGTGACCCAGCTGCCGCCGTTCCAAACCGTCCTGGACGACCATTCCGCCGCCGTGATGGGGATCTTGCGCGGCGCGGTCGGCCGAGAGGGGGCCGAGGACTGCTTCCAGGAGACCTTCCTGGCGGCCCTGCGCGCCTACCCGAAGCTGGAGGACGACCGCAACCTGCGCGGCTGGCTGCTGACGATCGCGCACCGCAAGGCGATCGACCACCACCGCGCCAACGGGCGCAAGCCGGTCCCGGTGGCGGAACCGGCCGAGCTCGCCGTCGAGGACGGCATCCCGGAGCGCGACGACGAGCTCTGGGCGGCGGTCGGGGCGCTGCCGCCCAAACAGCGGGCGGCGGTGGCGCTGCGCTACGGCAGCGACCTCCCCCACGGCGAGATCGCCGCCGCGCTCGGCTGCTCGCCAGAGGCGGCGCGCCGCAGCCTGCACGAGGGACTGAAGCGATTGAGGAAGGAGCTGGCATGAAGACCGAGACTAGGACCAGGACCAAAGCCGACGCCGCGATCGACCGCTTCAGGGCGCGGGCCGCCGAGGAGGGCCTGCTCGACGTCGCCTACACGACCGCCGACTCGCCATTCGGGCCGCTGCTGCTGGCGAGTACGCCGCGTGGGCTGGTCCGGGTCGGCCTGCCCAACCAGGACCCCGACGAGCTGCTGGTCGACCTCGCCGAGCGGGTCTCGCCGCGGGTGCTGGAGGCGCCGGGGGCGCTGGACGAGGCGCGGCGCGAGCTAGACCTCTACTTCGAGGGCAAGCTCGACCGCTTCGACCTGCCGCTCGACTGGCAGCTCAGCAGCGGCTTCCGCCGGCGGGTGCTGCGGGCGATCGACCGCATCCCCTATGGCCAGACCCGCAGCTACACCGAGATGGCCCGCAAAGCCGGCAACGAGCGCGCCGTCCGCGCCGCCGGCACCGCCTGCGGCAGCAACCCGATCCCGCTGGTCGTCCCCTGCCACCGCGTCCTGCGCACCGGCGGCGCCCTCGGCGGCTACGGCGGCGGGCTGCCGATGAAGCGCGCCTTGCTGGAGCTGGAGGGCGTGCTGGACGAAAGTCCAATTGACTAAGGCAGATCGTTCCCGGCTCCGATCAAGGAGCCGATGCGCAAGCTGCCCCTCCTCCTGGTTCTGCTCCTGCTCTCGCTGATGCTCCTGGCCGCGGCCGCCTCGGCGCACGCCGCCTCGCTCTCGCTCCCGGCGGGGCCGACCCCGCTCGTCGCCGCCGACGAGGAAGGCGAAGGCGAAGCGGAAGCCGGCGAAGGCGAAGAAGCCGAAGAGGACGAAGGCGAAGCCTGCGACGCCGAAGAAGAAGCCGAAGGGCTCTGCGAAGAAGAAGACGAAACCGAAGAAGCCGAAGAATGCCTGGTCGAAGACGCCGACGCCACGGTGGTCGTCCTCCCCGGCAAGGACCAGGTGTGGCTGACGATCCGCTACCACAGCTTCGAACCGGCGACGGTCGCGGTCGACGCCAGGCTGCGCGGCGCCAAGGGCGGCCTCCACCTCGGCAGCGACCGGGCGCGGTTCCGGCGCGCCGGAACCTTTCACGACAACTTCAGCCTCGGCGCCAGGCAGATGACCAGGGCGCTCGCCGCGCATGAGTTTGAGGTCGGCCTGCGCGCCGTCGGCACCCCCGCGGACTGCGAGATCGACCTCGCTACCCGAGCGTCTCGCCGAGCCAAGTAGCGGCTTCGCGCAGGTGGGCGGGGTCGATCTGGTGCCCCAGCGCGGAGGTCCGGTACGTGACGTCGATCCCGCCGCCGGTGAGCAGGTCCCGCGCGCGCTCGGCGAACTCGACGCCGATCACCGGGTCGCGGCTGCCGTGGCTGATGAAGGCGCGGGTGTCGGTGCGGTCGGCGAGCGCCGGCTCCCAGCCCTCGACCGTCGGCACGAAGCCGCTGAAGGCGAGGATGCCGGCGACGGCGGGGCGCTCGGGGCTGAACGCCATCGCGTAGCTCATCACCGCCCCCATCGAGAAGCCACCGAGGACGGTCCGCTCCGGCCCGATCCCGCTCTCCTCCCAGAGCCGGCCGTGCAGCTCGGCCAGCGCCGCGCGGGCCGCCTCGAAGGTCTCGGGGTCCGGGTAGCCGACCCGCGGCACCAGGTACCAGTGGTAGCCGGGGCTTCCCGGCAGCTGCAGCGGCGCCCGCGGTGAGACCACCAGCAGCCGCCGCTCCGGGTCGAGGAGGTCGGCGAGGCCGATCAGGTCGCGCTCGTCGGTGCCGCGACCGTGGTGGAGGACGAGCAGGCCCTCCGCCTCGCCGCCGGCGGCGCGTTCGAGGTGGAAGAGCTCCATCGCCGCCTCTAGTTGGCCGAGGCGGCCGCGGTCTTGTTCAGGTAGTCGCGGACGAAGTCGTCGAGGTCGCCGTCGAGCACCCGCTGCACGTCGCCGACCTCGTGCTCGGTGCGGTGGTCCTTGACCATCGTGTAAGGGTGCATCACGTAGCTGCGGATCTGCGACCCCCAGGCGACGTCTTTGACCTCGCCCCGCTGCTTCGCCAGCTCTTCGGAGCGTTTGCGCTCCTCCAGCTCGATCAGCTTCGAGCGCAGCAGCTGCATCGCCACCGCCTTGTTCTGGGTCTGCGAGCGCTCGTTCTGGCACTGGACGACGACGCCGGTCGGAACGTGGGTGATCCGCACCGCCGAGTCGGTCTTGTTGACGTGCTGGCCGCCGGCCCCGGAGGCGCGGTAGGTGTCGATCCGCAGGTCGCCCTCGTCCACCTCGACCTCGACCGTTTCGTCGACCACAGGGCCGACTTCGACCTGGGCGAAGCTGGTGTGGCGGCGAGAGGAGGAGTCGAAGGGGGAAATCCGGACCAGCCGGTGGACCCCACGCTCGGCGGCGAAGAGCCCGTAGGCGTTCTCGCCGCGGGCGATGAAGGTGGCGGACTTGAGCCCGGCCTCCTCCCCCGGCGAGGCCTCGAGCATCTCGACCTCGAAGCCGCGCCGCTCCGCCCAGCGCAGGTACATCCGCAGGAGGATCTCGGCCCAGTCCTGGGAGTCGGTGCCGCCGGCGCCGGCGTGGACGGTGACGACCGCGTCGCCGGCGTCGTATTTGCCGCTGAACAGGCGCGCCTCTTCCAGCTCGGCCAGCCGCCGCTCGACCGAGCGCAGCTGCGCGTCCAGCTCGGCCGCGATCTCGTCGTCCTCGTCGGCCATCTCGGCCAGGTCGCCCAGGTCGTCGATGTCGGACTCGAGCCCGCGGAACATCTCCAGCCGTCGCTGCGCGCGAGCGTGGGCGGCCGAGGTGCGGGCGGCGGCCTCCTGGTCGTCCCAAAACCCGGGCCGCCCCATCTCCTCCTCGAGCGAGGCGGCTTCCTGCTCTAGACCAGCCGGGTCAAAGGTAGTCCGCGAGCAGGGACAGCTGCTCCCGGACGGCGGCCAGGCGCGGCGCGACAGGTTCGCTCTGAGTCTCGGCCATGGCCCAAGGTTATTGAGTCGGTATCAGGAGACGGGTGCCCCCTCTGCCGGAGACCGTATGTCTCAGCAGGGACCATCGAACTCCGGCAGCTTGACCCAAAGCCTCCGTCAGAGGGGGCACCCGTCTCCTCTCCACAAAAGCGTGGTTCCTTTGTCGTGCATAGCCGGACAAAGGCACCACGGAACTTTCAGTTGACAGCTTCTGAGCCCTCGGCGTCTGCTGGATCTCGCTTCGTAAGAGGGGTCGGGCGTCCCCTGAACGGCTTGTACTTTTTCGGTGCCCGATCCTCGGACGGCTGAAGGCGACTCATCGAAAAAGTTGAGAGAAGGGGATGCCCGACCCCTCCCTACCGGACCAGCTTTCGTCCCTCGGCGTCAGCTGGGTACCCGCGCCGTGATGATCCAGGTGGAGGCTGGGGCGTAGACGCCGTCGGGCTGCTCGAGGTCGGCGATCGCGGCGCGGATCTTGGCGGCGATCTCGGGGCGGATCTCGTCGACGCGATCGCCCCAGAGGCGGAGGATCTCTCCGGCGGGGCCCAGGGCCATCCCGAACTCGACGGCCTGGTCGAGGTCCTTGCCGACCTTCATCGGCAGGTCGCAGCGGCGCAGCGCGATCTCCTCGAAGCCGGCGATCTTCATCTGCTCGCTGACGGTGTCGGCGTTGGCCATCGAGAAGGGGCCGGGGCCGCAGGTCGGTTCGTCGGTCTCCTCCGGGTGCTCGAGGTACTCGTCGACGATCTGCTCGGCCCGGTGGACCCACTCGTTGTCGAGCTTGCGGCGCCAGACGACGGCGGTGAAGCGGCCGCCGGGAACGAGCGCGGCGCGGACGTTGCGCAGGGCCGCGACCGGATTGGCGAAGAACATGATCCCCATCCGCGAGTAGGCGTAGTCGAACTCCTGCGGCAGCTGCAGCGTCTGCACGTCGGCGATCTGGAAGGCGACGTTGCCCGTCCCGGCTTCCGCGGCCTCTTCGCGCGCGGCCTCGATGAACGGCGCGGATACGTCGACGCCGAGGGCCGACCCCTCCGGCCCCACCAGCCCGGCCAGCTGCTGGGTGGTGTCGCCGAAGCCGCAGCCGATGTCGAGGACGCGGTCGCCCGGTCGCGGCGGGTTGGACCGCATCGCCACTTCGCCGTGGGCGCCGAGGCCGTCGGTGGTCAGGTCGCGGTACTTGACGAAGAGGTCGAAGAGCGGCCCGCTCCAGGCTTCGGTGGCCTCGGTGTTGTCGGGGGCGACGGAGGACACAGGAGGATCCTACGCCGGAGAGCCGGCTCCGCCAAACGAAGACGCGCTTTCAGCTGACCGGCGGCGCGAAGCCACCCACCCGCAGCGCCTCCTCCCGGTCATCGTAGGGCCGCCAGCTGCGGACCCTGTGGTCGCACAGCTCGAACACCCAGGCCATCTCGTCGACGCCGGCCTCGCTCCCGTCCTCGGCCCAGTGCCAGCGCCGGCGGATCAGAGCGACGGCCCGGCCCCCGCCGCCCTCGAGCCCTTCCTCATAGAGCTCGTCCAGCTCGATCGTCTGCTGCGCCCCCCCGGGTTTCCGCGTCGCCCACACCCGCGCCGCCTCACGCCCCTTGCGCAACCCCCTGCTCGCGTGCAGCTCCACCTCGGGATCGAGCACAGCAACGAACGCATCGAGATCACGCTCGTTGAAAGCGCGGATGAACTCCCTCACTGGGTCAACCATGGGGATGTGAGGGCGCGAAAACCAAGCAGTTCGGTGGACGCAGGGAGGCCGGCGACGCGAGCTTAGTTCACTAAGTGAGCTAGCCGGCCGACCGAGGACGCCGAAATGCGCCGGTTTGCAGCGTCCTCACGCCCCATGGCACCTCTTGTACTTCTTGCCGGACCCGCACCAGCAGGGGTCGTTGCGGCCGATGTTCTCTTTCTCGTCCTTGACCACCGTCTCGACCACCTCGGAGCCGCCGTTGCCCGGGGCGGTGGCGCCCGCCGCGGCCACGTCGGCCGCGCTGGCGCCGCTGGCGGCGACGACTTCGCGCAGCGCCGAAGGCTGGTTCTCGAGCGTGCCGCCCGAGTAGGCGAGCGTCCCCGTCTCGCCCTCGCCGTTGGCGGCGGCGACGGCGCCCGCCTGTTCCGGCTGGATTTCGATCTCGGCGCGGAAGACCAGCTTCGAGAACTCGTCCCAGATCGAGTGCATCAGCTCTTCGAACATCGCGTAGCCCTCGTTTTTGTAGGCCACCAGCGGGTCGACCTGGGCGAAGCCGCGCAGGTGGATGCCTTCCCGCAGGTAGTCCATGTCGAAGAGGTGTTCGCGCCAGCGGTTGTCGATCACCTGCAGCAGAATCGAACGCTCGAGGAAGCGCATCAGTTCCTCGCCGAGCTGCTCCTCGCGCTCGTCGTAGGCGCTCATCGCGTCGTCGTCGAGGGCTTCCTTCAGCTGCTCGCGGTCGACGGTCTCCGGCGCCAGGCTCGCGACCTCGATTCCCACCGGCCAGATCTGCCGCAGCTGCGTCTCCAGCTCCTCCAGGTCCCAGTCCTCGAGGATGTCGCTGGCGGTGTACTCGTCGACCAGGCGCTCGATCACGCCCTCGATTTCGTCGCGGGCGATCTCGGAGATGTCGCGCCCTTCGAGGATTTCGCGGCGGTATTTGTAGACGACGCGGCGCTGCTCGTTCATCACATCGTCGTACTCGAGCACCCGTTTGCGGATCAGGAAGTTCTGTTCCTCGACCTTCTTCTGGGCGTTCTCGACGGTTTTCGTCAGCATCTTCGCTTCCAGCGGCACTTCCTCGCCTTCCTCGCCGACCGGCCCGAGTTTGTCGAGGATTTTGTAAATGCGGTCGCCGGCGAAGAGGCGGATCACGTCGTCTTCGGCGGAGAGGAAGAAGCGCGACTCGCCGGGGTCGCCCTGGCGGCCGGAGCGGCCGCGCAGCTGGTTGTCGATCCGGCGTGACTCGTGACGCTCGGTGCCGCAGATGTAGAGGCCGCCGAGCTCGCGGACTTCTTCGCCTTCGGCCTTGCACTGGGGCTCCAGCTCCGCCGTCTTCTCGGCCAGCGCCTCCTCGTAGCCCTCGCTCTCGTGGGTGATCCCCTGCTTTTTCAGCTCGGCGATCGCCAGGTGCTCGGGGTCGCCGCCGAGCTTGATGTCGACGCCGCGGCCCGCCATGTTGGTCGCGATCATCACCGCGCCCTTGCGGCCGGCCTGGGCGATCAGCTCGCCCTCTCGTTCGGCGTGCTCGGGCTTGGCGTTCAGGACCGAGTGCCTGATCCCCTGCCGTTTCAGCGCCTCGGAGATCATCTCCGAGACCTCGACCGAGACGGTCCCGACCAGGATCGGCTGGCCTTTTTCGTGACGGCCGACGATCTCGCCCAGCACCGCCTCCCACTTGCCGTCCTTGGTCTTGAAGATCTGGTCGTTCTGGTCCTCACGGACCATCGGTTTGTTGGTCGGGATCTCGACCACCGGCATCTCGTAGATCTTCATGAACTCGGTCGCCTCGGTGAGGGCGGTTCCGGTCATGCCGGAGAGCTTGTCGTAGAGGCGGAAGTAGTTCTGCAGGGTGATCGTCGCCAGGGTCTGGTTCTCCTCGCGGATCGCCACGCCCTCCTTCGCCTCGACCGCCTGGTGCAGGCCCTCCGACCAGCGCCGGCCCTCGAGGATGCGGCCGGTGAACTCGTCGATGATCATCACCTCGCCGTCGATCACCGCGTAATCGGTGTCCTTTTTGTAGAGCGACTCGGCCTTCAGCGCCTGGACGAGGTGGTTGACGAGGCTGCCGTGCTCGCCGAGGTAGAGGTTGTCGACGCCGACGAACTCCTCGGCTTTCTTGACGCCGCGCTCGGTGGGGGCGACGGTCTTGTGCTTCTCGTCGTACTCGTAGTCGTAGTCGGCCTCGGAGGTGTCCTTGTTTTCGCCCAGCGATTTCAGTTTCTGTTTCGCCGGCACCCCGACCATCTGTTTGGCCAGGCGGGCGAAGGTGTAGTAGGTCTGGGCGGCCTGTTCGGGGGCGCCGGAGATGATCAGCGGCGTCCGCGCCTCGTCGATGAGGATGTTGTCGACCTCGTCCACGATCGCGAAGTGGTGGCCGCGCTGGACGCAGTGCTCGAGCTGATTCGCCATGTTGTCGCGCAGGTAGTCGAAGCCGAACTCGGAGTTGGTCCCGTAGACCACGTCCTTGGCGTATTTGACCTGGCGGGTGTCGTGGTCGTCGAAGTCCTGGACTGCGTCGACGCTGACGCCGAGGGCGTCGTAGATCGGCTTCATCCAATCGGCGTCGCGGCGGGCGAGGTAGTCGTTGACCGTGACCACGTGGACGCTGTCGCCGGCGAGCGTGTTGAGGAAGACCGCCAGGGTCGCGGTCAGGGTCTTCCCCTCGCCGGTCTTCATCTCGGCGATGGCGCCGTCGTGGAGGACCATGCCGCCGATCAGCTGCACGTCGTAGTGGCGCTGGCCGGTGCTGCGCTTCGAGGCCTCGCGGGTGAGCGCGAACGCCTCCGGCAGCAGATCGTCGAGCGACTCGCCGCCGCGGGCGCGCTCGCGCAGCTTGTCCGCCTCCTCGCGGATCTCGGCGTCGGAGAGGGCTTCCATCTCCGGCTCGAAGCGGTTGATCGCCTCCGCGCGCTTCTGGTAGGTCTTGAACTTCCGTCCCTCTCCCGCGCGCAGCGCCTTCGTCACGAGGTCCATCGCTGGCATTGCTCAAGGGTAGCGGTGCGACGGAAAATCCCCATTTCCCCCTGCGGGCGGTTCCCCTTGCCGACCTCCGGGTATGGGGCTAATCTCGTGCCAGAACCCACAAGGAGGCACTCATGCGGATTGAGATTCGAGGCCGGAACGTCGAGATGACGGACGAGCTGCGTGAGATGGTGCGGAAGCGCTTCCAGCGGATGGGACGGCAGGTCTCGCCGCTCGCGACCCTGGAGGTGGTGCTCTCGGAGGAGCGCAATCCTCGGGTCGCCGACAGCCAGGTTGCCGAGGCAACGCTCTACTTGAAGGGGGTGACGCTGCGAGCGCACGAGTGCTCGCCGACGATGGGCCACTCGATCAACGAGCTGGCCGAGGACATGGGACGGCAGGTGAAGAAGCACCGAGAGCTGCGACGCAAGCGCCGCCGTACGCGACGGATGGTCGACCAGCTGCGTGGCCGCCCGGCGGAGGCACGGCCGTAGGGCCGCGGAGCGCCAACTAAAGGCGCCGGGCAAAGGTCACCGCCACCACCCGAGACGACCCCGCGGCCCTCAGCGCGCGAGCGCAGGCCGTGAGGGTCGCCCCGGTGGTGAGCACGTCGTCGATCAACAGAACGCTGCGCGGAGCGGCACCGGTCGCAGAAATGCGCGGCGGATGTCCGACCCGCTCGGCGCGCCTGCGCCCCACCTGCCTGCCGCCGCCGCGGCGCTCTAAGCAGGAATGAAGCGGCGTCTCGAGCCGCTCCGCCAAGGCGCCGGCAAGCTCGCCGGCCGGATCGAAGCCGCGGCGCCGCAACCGCGGCATCGCCGGCGGCACCGGCACGATCGTGCCGCTGAGCATGTGAGCTGGGGCGAGCCACTCGATCCGTTCGGCCATCAGGTCCGCGACCGGGAGCAGGCGGCGGAACTTCAGCGCCGCGACGAGGTCGCGAGCGACGCCCTCGTAAGAGGCCGACGACCAGGCCCGATCGAGTCCCGCCGGCCCGTTCCCCAGGAGCGGCTCCGCCGCGGCCAACCGCCTCCCGCAGCGGTTGCAGAGCACCGATTCCGGCCGGCAGGGGCGGCCGCAAGCCGCGCAAAGCGGCGGCACGAGAGCGATGGCAACAGCCTTGGCGACCTCCATGCCCCCACCCTGCCGAGCCAGGACGCACGCGTGGCGCGCACAACGTAAATCTTCACGCGCAGCTCTGTGCCAAAAGCGTGACCTGCTGGGACTCAGCGACGCGCGGCCAGGATGGCGCCGATCAGGACCGAGCGGGCGGGGATCTCGGAGCCGGGGAGGGCGATCACTTCCTTGAGGCGGGAGCCGGCGCCGACGCGGACGCCGTCGCCGATGATCGAGGGGCCGTCGATGCGGACGTCGTCGCCGATCTCGCAGCCGGGGCCGAGCAGGACGGGACCCACCAGCTCGCCCTCGTCGCCGGGGTCCTCGCCGCTGCGGTAGCCGTCGACAAGCTCGCCCTCCTTTTCCACCTGGACCGCGCCGGTGAGGGCGTCGACGTTGCCGTCGCGGAGCTCCTCGAGGTTGCCGATGTCGTTCCAGTAGGCCTCGATCTCATGCGAGTAGAAGGGCACGTCGCCCTCGAGCAGGCGCGGGAAGACGTCCATCGCCCAGTCGGCGAAGCCCTCGGGGTCACCCTCGCCCGCCGCCTTGCTGGTCCCCGGCTCGGGAAAGAAGTCGAAGATCTCCTTGCGGAACATGTAGATGCCGCAGTTGGCGAGGTCGGAGAGCGCTTCGGAGGGGTCCGGCTTCTCCTGGAAGCCCTGAACGCGCCCGTCGGCGCCGACGATCGCGACCCCGAACTGGCTCGTGTCCTGCACCCGCTTCATCGCCAGCGTCGCGACCCCGTCGTGGGACTCGTGGAACTCGCGCATCGCGGTCAGGTCGATGTCGGTCAGCGCGTCGCCGCTGATCACCAGGAAGGAGTCGCCGAGGAAGCCGGCGGCGTTGCGCACCCCGCCGGAGGTCCCGAGCAGCTGCTTCTCATGGCTGTAGGCGAGCGAGACGCCCTGGCCCGAGCCGTCGCCGAAGTAGCCCTCGATCACGTCCGGGAACCAGTGCAGGTTGGCGATCGTCTCGGTGAAGCCGTGGCGGGCGAGGAGGCGCAGGATGTGCTCCATCACCGGCTTGTTGATCACCGGCACCATCGGCTTCGGCATCGCGTAGGTGATCGGCCGCAGCCGCGTCCCCAGCCCCGCTGCCAGCACCATCGCCCTCACTGCGCCATCCCATCCTTGATCCGGTTCAGCGCGTCGATCCGCTCGGGGTCGACGCCGAGCTCGGCGGCGACCTCCAGCGAGACGAGATCGCCGAGCAGCGTCGCCCAGAGCAGGCGCTCGACCCGGGTCTCCCCGACCGTCTCGACCCGCACCACCGCCGCCGCACCCTCGGCCGCGATCCCGGCGGTGAGCTCGAAGCGGCGCCGCTCGCGCGGGTGCTGGTCGCAGTCCTCGAGGAAGATCGCCCCCATCCGCGAGACCGACTCGCCCTCCCAGCCGCAGACCTCGTTGTGGTCGGCCTCCGGCAGCTCGGCGTAGAAGGACGGCACCTTCGCGTTCTCGTTCAGCTGCGTCTTCCAGCGATGGGCGACCGGTGCGGTCAGGTCGGCGCCGTAGATCACCGCCGGAGCCGCTCCGTCCAGTTCCTTGGCGATCTCCTTCGCCCGCGCCCGCAGCGACTCCCGCTCGCGCTCGAGGAAGGCCGCGGCGCAGTCGATCTCGGTGTGGATGCGCGGCGCCGCCCCCGCCAGCGCCGCGGCCTCGGCGGCGGCGACGAACATGTAGGCGACGGCGACCCGCGGCTGGTAGATCCCCGGCGGCGCGACCACCGGCACCCCGGCCTCGCGCGCGCGCTCGACCAGCGGCCCGCCAGTGCTGAGGACGATCCGCCGCGCCCCCAGGACTTCGGCCGCCTCGAAGCAGGCGAGCGTCTCCTCGGTCTCGCCGGAGTAGCTGGAGCAGAGCACGGTCCACTCCGGCGTCGCCCAGCTCGGCAGCTCGTAGCCGCGGACCGAGACCAGCGGCCTCGTCAGCCGGTCGCCGAGCGCGGCGGCGGCGAGGTCGCCGCCGATCGCCGAGCCGCCCATCCCGCAGACCATCAGCCCGGCCGCTTCCGCCGGCTCGAGCCGCGCGGTTTCGATCCGCCAGAGCGCGTCGCGCAGCTGGTCGGGCAGGCCGAGGACGTCGTCGATCATCCCGCTCATCAGGCGTGGACTCTTTCATCTCGGCCGACGACGGTGTCCCGCAGGACGGCGCCGGGCTCGACTTCGGCTCCGGGAGCGAGGATCGAGCCCTGGACGAGCGCATCGCGGCCGACCGTGCAGCCCTCGAGCAGGACCGAGTCGGCGACCTCGGCGCCGCGCTCGACGCTGCAGCCGCCGGAGACGACGGCCCGCGGCCCCACCCGCGCCTCCTCGTCGATCGCCGCGCCGGCGGCGACGAGCAGGCCCGGCGCGGTCGGCTCGACCTGGGTGTGGACGGTCTTCTCGAGGATGTCCCAGCTCGCCTGCAGGTAGCGCCCTGGGGTGCCGATGTCCATCCAGTAGCCGTCGAGCAGCACCCCGCAGAGGCCGTCGCCGACCAGCCGCGGGAAGACCTCGCGCTCGATCGAGACGGCGCGGCCGCTCGGCACCAGGTCGAGGACCGAGCGCTCGAGCACGTAGGCGCCGGCGTTGATCTCGCCCGGCACCGACCTGCCGGTCTTCTCTGCGAACTCGAGCACCAATCCCTCGTCGTCGCACCGGACCAGCCCGTAGGCGGAGGAGTCGTCGACCGGGTGCAGGCCGATCGTGGCGCTCGCCTCGCGCTCCCGGTGGGCGCTGACCAGGGCGCTGAGATCGAGGTCGGCGAGGACGTCGCCGTTGAGGGCGAGGAAGCGGTCTTCGAGCCGGTCCCCGACCGCCTCGGCGGCAAAGCGGATCGCGCCGGCGGTCCCCAGCGGCTCGGGCTCGGCGACGTAGGTGATCCTCACCCCGGCGCGCTCCTCCTCGTCGCCGAGCGCCTCGCGCAGGACCTCCGGCAGGAAGCCGCAGGCGAGGACGATCTCGCTCACCCCGTGGACGGCGAGCCACTCGATCGCGTAGGCGAGGAAGGGGCGGTCGACCAGCGTCACCGCCGGCTTCGGCACATCTGTAGTGAGCGGGCGCAGGCGCGTGCCCTCACCTCCCACGAGAACGATGGCCTGCACTTCCTAGCCCCCCTGACTGGCGAGGAGGGGCACTAGGAAGCGGCGGCCGGCCTGGGCGTATTCACGGTCCTGCCGATCCCCTCGTACTCGAAGCCCGCGTCAGCGAGCGCCTTCGGGTCGAGGAAGTTGCGACCGTCGACGATCAGCGGCCGCGCCATCCGCTCCGCCGCGGCGGTCCAGTCGAGCTCGGCGAACTCGCGCCACTCGGTGACCAGGACCGCGGCGTCGGCGCCGTCGAGCGCCTCCATCGCCGACTCGGCCATCTCGACGCTGCTCAGCAGCCCCGAGGCGCGCTCGCTCGCGACCGGGTCGTAGGCGACCACCTCGGCCCCCTCACCCTGCAGCCGCGCCGAGAGCACCAGGCTCGAGGCCTCGCGCATGTCGTCGGTGTCGGGCTTGAAGGCGAGGCCGAGCAGGGCGACGCGCTTGCCGATCAGCGAGCCGAGGTGCTTCTCCAGCTTGCCGACCACCCGCCGCTTCTGCAGCTCGTTGACCTCGATCACCGCGGTCAGCAGCTGGAAGTGGTAACCGGTGTTGCCGGCCAGCATCTTCAGCGCGCTGACGTCCTTCGGAAAGCAGCTGCCGCCGTAGCCGATGCCGGCGCGCAGGAACGAGGTGCCGATCCGCTCGTCGAGGCCCATCCCCTTGGCGACCTGGCCGACGTCGGCGCCGACCTCCTCGCAGACGTTGGCGATCTCGTTGATGAAGGAGATCTTGGTCGCCAGGAAGGCGTTGGAGGCGAGCTTGATCATCTCGGCGCTGGCGACGTCGGTGCGGAGGATCTCGCCGCCGAGCGGTTTGTAGAGGTCTTCGACCGCCGCGGCCGACGCCTCGTCGCCGGGATCGGAACCGATCACGACCCGGTCGGGGTGCATGAAGTCCTCGACCGCGGTCCCCTCCTTGAGGAACTCGGGGCAGGAGACGTAGGCGAGGTCGGGCATGTCGCGCCGGATCGACTCGCCGGTGCCGGCCGGCACCGTGCTCTTCATGATCAGGACGTGGTCGCTGTCGCTCGGCAGCTCGCGGACGACGGCGCGGACCCGCGAGAGGTCGGCGTCGCCCGAGTAGGTCGGCGGGGTGTCGACGCAGACGAAGAGCAGCCGCGCCCCCTCCAGCAGCTCGTTCATCTCGGTGGTGAAGGTGATCCGCTCCGCGTTGCGGCGCAGCAGGTCCTCCAGCCCCGGCTCGTGGATCGCCACCTCTCCCCGGGAGAGGGCGTCGACCTTCTCCTGGAGGATGTCGCGGGCAATGATCGGGTGGCCGATCTCGGCGAAGCAGGCCGCGGTGACCAGACCGACCCACCCGACCCCGATTACGCCGACCGGCTCAAGCTGCTCACTCATGGGTGCCTCCTACCCTGATTCTTTGGCTTTTTCTTTCCCATCATCACGTTTGCGGAGCGCGCCAACCCCACCATCTGCTCGTTGCTGAGCGATTGTTCGAGGTCGTTTGCGACCCAGTAGGTGTTCGATCCGCGGTGCCAGGCGACCAGTTTGACCCGGCCGCTGTCGACGAAGATCTCGTACTCGCGCCCGTTGATTTCCTCGCTCACGCTCGGGTTGTCGAGGATCGGCGGGTCTTCCCAGCCGCGGATCCCCTGCACGCCGAAGTAGTGGTAGCCGTCGGGCTCTTCCATCACCGCCACCATTTTGTAGGCGAGGCGACGTTCGCCGCCGCTGTCCTTGAAGCGGTAGACGCGCGGGTCGACGACGTGTTCGTAGGGGTCGGTTTCGACGAAGTGGGCGCCCGGGGGCATCCGGGTCGGGTAGAAGATCGGGAAGCCGCCGCCGACCTTGCGGGCCGCGCTTTCGGCCTCGGCTTCGCCCATTTCGCGCGCCGGCACGAGGCCGTCGCCGCCGGGCTGGGCGATTTCCAGCTTCTGCCTGGACCGCGCGGGCTTCTTGCGCTTCTTCTTCGCCGCCGACTCGGCCGCCTTCTTCCCGCCCTTCTTCTTGTGGGACGAGGAGCCCGAGGAGCCGCCGGATTCGGTTTCGACGCTGGGTTCGCCGGTGAGGAATTCCTGCACGGCTTCGTGGATCAAGGTTTCGTTGGAGTAGACATAGCTGGGACCTAATTCGGCAGGGAAGTGGACCTGTTTGATCGGCGCACTGCGCGCTGCGATGAAGAGTTTCAGCACTTCCAGCATCGTCTTACCGTCGCTGATGTCGGAGGTCGTGTATTCGGTGAAGATGTCGATCAGGTTGCGCTGGTCGAAGACCAGGTCCTTGACCGAGATCTGCTGGCGGGCGTCGCTGATGAACGACTGCTGGCGGGCGGAGCGGACGATGTCGGTGTCGGTATGGCGGTAGCGCACGTATTGCAGGGCTTTTTTGCCGCAGAGCAGCTGGTAGCCGGGCTGGATGTTGATTTCCGAATACTGTTCGGAGGGAGGTAACCCGACGTTGGAGTGGTAGTAGCGGCGGTCGACGTCGGTGTAGACGCAGCCGATCGCGTCGACGGCGCGGACGAAGCCGAGGAAGTCGACGTTGACGACGTGGTTGATCCGCAGCCCGGTCAGTTCTTTGACCACCTGCAGGGTCAGCTTCGGGCCGCCGTAGGAATAGGCTTCGTTGAACTTGCCGGTCCCATAGTTGGGGATTTCGACCTTGAGGTCGCGCGGGATCGACATCACCGAGATCGTGTTGTCGCTGGGGTCGATCCGGAGCAGGATCGTCGTGTCCGAGCGCCCGGGGTCTTCTTCGAATTCTTCGCCGGCGCGTTTGTCGGAGCCGAGGATGAGGATGTTCTCGGGTTCGCCCGGGTGGACGTTGGCGAGCGCCTGCTGGAGTTTGTTGTGGAGGCGGTCGTTGTGGCCGAGCGCCTGGGCGATGCTGTCGATGTAGAGGAGGACGCCGGTCGCGGTCGCCGCGGCGGAGACGGCGACGATCAGGACCGAGGCGAGGGCGAAGCGCCACCAGAAGCGCTTCGGCTTCGGCGCCTGCTCGCCGTCGCCGCTCGGCGGGGGCTTCTTCGGGGCCCACCCCGGGAGCGGCTCAGTCATCCAACCGGTCCGGGATCGCTCGCAGGAACGACTCGAGCGCCTGGCGGTAGGTCTCGAGCGAGGAGACGGAGACCCACTCGGCGGGACCGTGATGGCCGGCTCCCACCGGCCCGAACTCGACCGCCGGCACACCCACGCGCAGGAAGGAGACGGCGTCGGAGGCGCCGTCGCGGCCGACGCTCATCGGCTCCCCGTCGTGGTGCTCCCTCGCCGAGGCGCGCAGCGCCCGCACGTAGGCGGAGTCGCGCTCGACCGTCGCCGGCGGCCGCGTCAAGAGCGCCTTCACCTCGCTGCCCGGGATTTCGCGCACCTGACCGAGGATCTCCTTCGGATCCTGGCCGGGCAGGTAGCGGATATCGACGTCGATCACGCATCGATCAGGGACCTTGTTGAGAGCGTCGCCGCCGACGATCCGTCCCAAGTTGATCGACGGTCGGTCGAACAGCTCCGAGCTGTGCCTCGCAAACGGTAGCGACTCGATGCTGCGGAAAACGTCGATCGCGTTGAGGACCGCGTTGTCGCCGAGCCAGGGGGTGGCGCCGTGGGCGGCCGTCCCCCCCACCTCGAGCCGCAGCGCCAGCACGCCCTTGGCCTCGATCCCGATGTGGAGGTCGGTCGGCTCGCCGGTGATCGCGAAGTCGCCGGTGAAGCCGCTGTCGACGAGGTGGTCGGAGCCGCGCTCGGCGTCCTCCTCGGACTCCTCGTCGCCGACGATCCCCAGCCGCACCCGCACCCGGTCCTGCTCCCGCATCGCCGCGGTCACCAGCATCATCGCCGCGACCGCGCCCTTCATGTCGTAGGCGCCGCGGCCGAAGAGCCTGTCGCCCTCGAGCCGCGGCTCGAACTGGTCCGGATGGGCGGGGACCACGTCGAGGTGCCCGTGCAGCACCACCGTCGGTGCCCCCTCCGGCCCGACCTGCGCCTTGAGGACCGGCAGCCCCCGAACCTCGTCCCGTTCGGCTTCTATCCCCCGAGCTTCCAGCCACCCCTCGACGAACCCCGCCGCCTCGACGATCGCTTCCGGCTCACACGTCTCGTAAGCGATCAACCGCCGCGCCAGGACCACCAGCTCGTCGTTCATCGCGGCGTCCCCCATGAGCCGGAGAGAGTTCCGTGGTTCCTTTGTCCGGCTATACACGACAAAGGAACCACGACTTTTGAGGCTCTTGCGCGGCCGTCAGGCCGCGCTGCATGTCCTCCCCGAGCGCAGCGAGGGGAGATCAATTCCGGAAGAGGGGTGTCGGCGCCCCTCATCCCCCGGCGATCGACAGGAATGCTTCGGCCCGGTCCTTGTCTTTCTGCGCCCGGTCGTGCTCGGCGCTGTCCTCCTCGCTCTCGGAGAGGCGGCGTTCGGCGTCGGAGAGCTGCTCTTTGAGCGCGCCGGAGTCGAGGTCCTCGGGCGGGATCGCCTCCTCGAGCAGGAGCCGGGCGCGGTTGCCGTAGACCTGCAGCCAGCCGTGGGCCTGGGCGTAGCGCTTGACGTCGGACTCGGAGACGTAGAGGCGGAGCTCGGTCGGCCGCAGCGCCGCCAGCAGCGGCGCGTGGTTGGCGAGGATGCCGAGTTCGCCGGTCTCCGAGCGGGTCGAGACCTGGCGCGCTTCGCCGCTCCAGACCTCGCCCTCCGGGGTCAGGACCTCGACGTCGACCATGTGCTCCGCGGCCACTCGCTGCTCCCTAGGCCGCGGCCTTGGCGTTCTCGAGGACCTGGTCGATGCCGCCCTGCATGTAGAAGGCGCCCTCGGAGAGGTCGTCGTGCTCGCCGTCGAGGATCTCGCGGAAGCCGCGCACGGTCTCGGCAACCGGCACGTACTCGCCGCTGCGGCCGGTGAACTGCTCGGCGACGAAGAACGGCTGCGAGAGGAAGCGCTCGATCTTGCGGGCGCGCGCCACCGTCTGCTTGTCCTCGTCGGAGAGCTCGTCGATGCCGAGGATGGCGATGATGTCCTGCAGCTCGCGGTAGCGCTGCAGCACCTCCTGGACCTCGGTCGCCGTCCGGTAGTGCTCGTCGCCGACGACCTCGGGCTTGAGGATCGTCGAGGTCGAGTCGAGCGGGTCGACCGCCGGGTAGATACCTTTCTCGGAGATCGACCGCGAGAGGGTCGTGGTCGCGTTCAGGTGGGCGAACACCGACGCCGGGGCCGGGTCGGTGAGGTCGTCCGCGGGCACGTAGACCGCCTGGATCGAGGTAACCGAGCCGCGCGCGGTCGAGGTGATCCGCTCCTGCAGGCCGCCCATCTCGGTCTCCAGCGTCGGCTGGTAGCCGACCGCGGAAGGCATCCGGCCCAGCAGGGCCGAGACCTCGGAGCCCGCCTGGACGAAGCGGAAGATGTTGTCGATGAACAGGAGCACGTCCTGCCCGCCCTGCTCTCGGTAGTACTCGGCCATCGTCAGCCCGGAGAGGGCGACCCGCAGGCGCGCGCCCGGGGGCTCGTTCATCTGGCCGAAGACGAGCATGGTCTTGTCGATCACGCCCGACTCTTTCATCTCGAGCCAGAGGTCGTTCCCCTCGCGCGAGCGCTCGCCGACGCCGCAGAAGGCGGAGAGGCCGGAGTGCTCCTCGGCGATGTTGCGGATCAGCTCCTGGATCAGCACGGTCTTGCCGACGCCGGCGCCGCCGAACAGCCCGACCTTGCCGCCTTTCGCGTACGGCGCCAGGAGGTCGATGACCTTGATCCCGGTCTCGAGGATCTCCTGGGTCGGGGTCAGCTCCGAGGCCTCCGGAGCGGGGCGGTGAATCGGCCAGCGCTCGGTCTCGCCGATCGGGTTGCCCTCGTCGATCGGTTCGCCGAGCAGGTTGAAGATGCGGCCGAGGGTGGCGTCGCCGACCGGGACCGTGATCGGGTTGCCGGTGTCGACGACCTTGTCGCCGCGCTGGATGCCGTCGGTGGCGTCCATCGCGACCGTGCGGACGCGGTCGTCGCCGAGGTGCTGCTGCACCTCGCAGACCAGCTCGGTCGGTTCGCCGTCGCCGTCGCCGGCGGTCTGGATCGTCACCGCGGAGTAGATCTCCGGCAGCTGGTCGGGGAAGACGGCGTCGACGACCACTCCGGTGACCTGCTCGACGCGCCCTACGTTGGTTCCGTTTCCGTTGCTCTCAGCCATGTTTCCTTTTCTGGTCCTCGAATCGAAGTTGCCTTAAGTCGTCTGCCGTCTATCCGAGCGCCTCGGCGCCGGCGACGACCTCCAAGATCTCCTGCGTGATTTCCGCCTGGCGGGCCCGGTTCATCTCCAGGGTCAGCTTGCCGATCATCTCCTCCGCGTTCTCCGCCGCGTTGCGCATCGCCGTCATCCGCGCGCCCAGCTCCGAGGCGGCGCTCTCGAGCAGCGCCCGGTAGACCGAGATCGTCACGTACTCCGGGATCAGCCGCGCCAGCAGCTCCTCGGGGTCGGGCTCGTAGAACCACTCCGAGCGGCTCTGGGCCTTCTCCGCCCCGGTTTCCTCCTCTTCGGCGGCGGCCTCCTCGTCGGCGCCCTCGCCCAGCACCTGCGCCTGCTGCAGCGGCAGCAGGGTCTGGCGCCAGACGTGCTGGGTCAGCGGCGAGACGAAGCGGTTGTAGATCAGCTCGACCCGGTCGAGGTCCTCGTCGACGTAGCGCGCGGTCAGCGCCTCGCCGATGTCGCGCGCGTCGGCGAACGCGGGCCGGTCGGTGAAGCCGACATACGAAGCCGAGAC
>DASUWV010000060.1:0-3390 GCA_036378275.1 Solirubrobacterales bacterium
AATGTTCCTAGGGTTCGAGCGGGCGACCGAATAGCGAGGACGGTAACTACGCGCTGGACTTGGCCCTGAAGGTCAAGCAGCGCGTAGTCCTCGAGTCCCTCGCGGTTGCCCTCGTGCCTGGCCGCACCTACACTCGCCCGGTGAGGACGAAGTACCTCCTCGACGAGTCCCGGATTCCGACCAGCTGGGTCAACCTGCTGCCGGACCTGCCCGGGGAGCCGCTGCCGCCGCTGAATCCGGGGACGGGGCAGCCGGCGGGGCCGGATGATCTGACGCCGATCTTCCCGATGGGGCTGATCGAGCAGGAGGTGAGCGACGAGCCGGAGGTGGAGATCCCGGAGGAGGTGCGGGAGATCTACAAGCTCTGGCGGCCGACGCCGCTCGTGCGGGCGCGGCGGCTGGAGCGCGAGCTCGATACCCCGGCGCACATCTACTACAAGTACGAGGGGGTCTCGCCGGCCGGCTCGCACAAGCCGAACTCGGCGGTCGCGCAGGCTTACTTCAACAAGCAGGCCGGGATCGGCAAGCTTGTGACCGAGACCGGGGCGGGGCAGTGGGGCTCGGCGCTGGCGCTGGCGTGCCGGCTGTTCGGGATGGAGTGCGAGGTCTTCATGGTCGGGGTCAGCTACGACCAGAAGCCCTACCGCCGGGCGATGATCGAGACCTGGGGCGGAACCGTCCACCGCAGCCCTACCGACCTGACCGAGGCGGGGCGCTCGCAGGCGAGCCACGAGTCCGGCAGCCTCGGGATCGCGATCTCCGAGGCGGTCGAGGTGGCGGCGAAATCACCCGACACCAACTACGCGCTCGGCTCGGTCCTCAACCACGTCTGCCTGCACCAGACGGTGATCGGCCAGGAGGCGATCGCGGCGCTCGAGGAGGCGGGGGAGTACCCCGACGTCGTCGTCGGCTGCGTCGGCGGCGGCTCCAACTTCGCCGGGCTGATCTACCCGTTCGTGCGGGCGAACCTGCGCGAGGGCAAGGCGACGCGCTTCCTCGGCGCCGAGCCGGCGGCCTGCCCGACCTTGACCCGCGGCCGCTACGCCTACGACTTCGGCGACACCGTCGGGATGACGCCGCTGATGCCGATGTACACGCTCGGCCACGACTTCGTGCCGCCGCCGGTCCACGCCGGCGGCCTGCGCTACCACGGCGACGCGCCCAGCCTCTGCGCGCTGGTCAAGGAGGGGATCGTCGAGGCCACCGCGGTCAAGCAGACCGAGGCCTTCGCCGCGGCGGTTCGCTTCGCCGGCTGCGAGGGGATCGTCCCCGGGCCGGAGCCCGCGCACGCGATCAAGGCGACGATCGACGAAGCCCTGGCGGCTAAGGAGGCGGGCGAGGAGCGCGTGATCCTCCTCGGGCTCTCGGGCCACGGCCACTTCGACATGGCTGCCTACGACGCCTACCACGCGGGCAAGCTGGAGGACCTCGACTTCTCCGACGCCGAGATGGAGGAGGCGCTCAGCCGCCTCCCCGCGGCGCCGAGCATCGCCTAGCTTCAGCGACCGGCGCGGGCGCCTTTCCGCCGCGACCCGTTTCCCTCGCCGTCAAGCCGCACTCGCGCTTCCCGAACCCGATCGACCGTCTGCCGCGACAAAGCCCGCATCGGCCCCTTCACCACCTTCGCAACAGCGACCGCCGGGCGTCCTTGACTGGCCATGCCTCCACCGTCTCAGCCGCCCCCCGTCCGGGCATCCGTGGAAAGCCGCATCTCGGGAGACGCCGGGCTGCCCGGGTCGCCTGAAGTCAGGCGAGCCGTGCGGTCCGGATGCAGATGTCGGGCTTCGATCGCCTCGTTTCGGCAGAAACACACCGCCCGTTGCTACCGCAACACAGCTTCAAGGTAGCAGCCGGATCTCTCGGGGAAGAGTGGTTTGCCAACGAACCGGCGGACCCGTAGCCTCTTGTCGTGCCCGACGTGCCGCAGCCCCCGGAGCCCGCCCTCGAGCGCCAGTCGGGAGCCTCGCTCCTCTCGGCGATCTCCCGGGAGATGGTGAAGGCGATGAAGACCTACTACGGCCGGGGGCCGACGAAGGCGAAGTCCTACCTGATGGACGACCTCCTGATCATCGTCATGCGCGGGGGGATCACCGAGGCCGAGCAGACCCTGCTCGACGCGGGGGAGGCGGATGCGGTTCGCGCCTTCCGCCAGCGCTTCGAGAACATCATGGCCGAGCGGCTGGTCGGGACCATCGAACAGCTGACCGAGCGCAGGGTTCTGACCTACCAGAGCCAGGTTCTCTTCGACCCGCCCACCGTCGTCGAGGTTTTCCTCTTCGACAAGCCGCTCGAGCGGCCGGCGATCGAGGAGACCGCGCGGGCGCTGCTCAATCCCGATGCCGGTGCCGCAAGCGCCGAGGACCTGGCGACCGAGCCTGGATAGGAACTGCCCGAAACTTGTGAGGGCGGGCGGAGCCGTGTAGGCTGATTAGACGTTCTGGGAGCAAGCTCCTGCCACGTCGCCGAGCATCATGAGGCACGCATCTTCGGCTCTTAAGCCGAGTTGTGGACTCCGGTAAGAGAAGAACCACTATCGGAGGTCCCATGTCTGATGGTCAGCGCCAGAACGGCGTCCTAGTCTCGAAGTCAGAAGAACTCGCGGAAGCCGCGGGAATCCGCCCCTTCAGCCTGATCGCATCGGTGGTCGAGGACGGCTGCCGAGAGATCGAGATAGAGGGCGAGCTCGACATGGCGGTGGCCGATCGCCTGCAACAGGCGCTTGCCGCTTGTCAGGGCGATCGCATCTTGATCAGCCTCAAGGCTTGCCAGTTCATCGACTCGACCGGGCTTGCCGTGATCCTCAACGCCAACCGCGCGAGCGACACGCGCATCGTGCTCCACAGCCCCCGCGACCAGGTTCTTCGCGTCCTCGACGTCATGGGTCTGACCTCCAACGGCGTCGTCTTCGCGGATCGCGAGCAGGCGCTGTCGGCGCTCATGGGCCTGGCCGACTGACCCCGCGGTGCCGGCGAAGGCAGCCGGCGGCCCCGCAAGCTAAATTGAGTCCATCGCGGTGGCAGTAGCTCAGTTGGTAGAGCTCCGGCTTGTGGTGCCGGCGGTCGCGGGTTCGAATCCCGTCTGCCACCCCTTCACCGCGTCGGCTCGATCGATGGCGCGGCCTCGTATCACTCGGCCCAAGGACCAATTTCAAGGGTGTGGACGTTGTGCTACGTTGTCAGCAGATGGCGGAGACGACCAACATATCTCTGCGCATGAATCGTGAGACGGCGGCGCGCATCCGCGCTCGGGCCGAGGCGCGAGGAGAGCGACTTTCCGATGCCTTGCGCCGTTATGGGGAGGAGGGGGACCGCGCCGAGACCCACCCGGGGATCGTCTTCCGATCAGGGCCGGCAGGGCGCCGCGCCGGTCTCGCGGGCGGCCCTGACGTCT
>DASUWV010000061.1:0-16677 GCA_036378275.1 Solirubrobacterales bacterium
ACAAGGTCCCGTTCTTCGTCAACCGCTGCGCCGAGATGGGGATCGACGTGCTGCCGCCCGACGTCAACTCCTCCGACCACAGCTTCGTCGTCTCCGAGAACGCGATCCGCTTCGGCCTCGACGCGGTCAAGAACGTCGGCCACGCCGCCGTGGAGGCGATCCTCCGCGCCCGCGAGGAGAAACCGATCGAGTCGATCTGGGACTTCTGCGAGCGGGTCGACAGCCGCGCCGTCAACAAACGGGCGATCGAATGCCTGGTCAAGTGCGGCGCCCTCGATTCCACCGGCGACAGCCGCAAGGGGATGCTGGAGACGCTGCCGGCGGCGCAGTCGGCCGGGCAGAAGGCGCAGGTCGACGCGCAGATGGGACAGGGCTCGATCTTCGACTTCGGCGAAGAAGGCGGGGGGGAAGGCGCCCAGTCGCAGGCCCAGCACCGGCCGCCGATCCCGGCAACCGAGTTCGACCGCGCCGAGATGCTCTCGATGGAGAAGGAGACGCTTGGCACCTACCTCTCCTCGCATCCGCTGACCGAAGTCGGGCCGGCGCTGCGAGCGCGGGTCGACTGCGGCATCGCCCAGCTGGCCGGCAAACCCGACGGCGCCTGGGTGACGGTCGGCGGGATCGTCGTCGACTGCAAGAAGATCCGCACGAAGAGCGGCAACCAGATGATGTTCGCCACCCTCGACGACGTCGAAGGGCAGGTGGAGATCCTGGTCTTCAAGGCCGACGAGGCCGAGAGCGCGCAGGTGATCCAGCCGGATGCGATCGTCCTCGTCCGCGGTCGGCTCGACCACAAGGACCGCGGCGAGACGAAGCTGGTCGTGCAGGATGCGCAGCGCTTCGAACCCGAGGAGGCCGAGATCGCCAGGGCGGCGAAGAAGGTGACGGCGGCGCCGGCGGCGGGTCCCTTTCAGGTCTCGATCGCGCTCTCCAAGCTGAAGACCCCCGGCTTCATGGACGAGCTGAAGTCGCTCTTCGAGGACCACAAGGGCGAGGCCCAGGTCCACTGCCTCGTCCAGACCAGCGAGGGGCCGCGGAAGCTGGAGATCGGCGAGGGCTACCGGGTCCAGGTCTCCCCGCACCTGCGTTACGAGCTGAACCAGCTGCTCGGGCCGGATGCGATCGCCGCTTGAACCGCTTGGTTCTGCGGTCTCCCGTCCCTAGACTTCTCCCATGACCGCTACGCGCACGACCGTCGGCGAGTGCCGCCAGTGCCGTTCCTTCTGCGACAAGATGGTCGAGCCGCGCGGTTGCATCGAGCTCGGCTGCCGCTACCTCTACAGCTATGTCGACCGCCTCACCGGCGAGCAGTACGTCGGCTGCATGCAGGAGGTCTACGGGGCCGAGATAGAGCTCTCGGCCGTGCTGGAGCCGGGCGGCTTCGGAGGCGTGAAGATGACCGGGGAGCCGCTGCCGCATTGCCAGTTCTCGGTCGAGCGCGCCTACGAGGGCGAGGGGGAGTCCTACGGCTGCGTCAACCGCCGCTTCTTCGACTGCACCGACGAGGGCAGCGAGGGGCTGCGCGCCTTCGATCTGCGCGACGTTTAGCGCTCTTTGTCACCCGGCCGAAGTCGCGTGACGCGACATCGTTCCGTGTAGACTTCGTGTCGATGGCTGATTCCTCCGTCGCCGACGTCGACGCCAACGCGCTGCTCGACGAGGCCAACTCCACCTCCGAGGCTCAGGGCGAACCCAAGTTCAGTCTCGAGCTGAACCAAGACCAGAAGGACATCCGCGAGTGGGTTCACGGCTTCGCGGAGGGGGTCGTCCGGCCCGCCGCCGAGGAATGGGACGAGCGCGAGGAAACGCCCTGGCCGGTGATCCAGGAGGCCGCCAAGATCGGCCTCTACAGCTTCGAAGCCGTCGGCCAGTTCTGGGCCGACGAGACCGGCCTGACGCTGCCGATCGCCAACGAGGAGCTCTTCTGGGGCGATGCCGGCATCGGCATGGCGATCATGGGCACGACGCTCGCCGTCGCCGCGATCTTCGGGCAGGGAACCCCGGAGCAGATGGGGGAGTGGATCCCGCAGTGCTTCGGCACTGCGGACGACGTCAAGCTCGGCGCCTTCTGCGCGTCGGAGCCGGACGCGGGGTCCGACGTCTCCGGCATCCGCACCACCGCCAAATACGACGAGGCCAAGGACGAATGGGTGCTCAACGGCCAGAAGGCCTGGGCGACCAACGGCGGCATCGCCAACGTCCACGTCATCATCGCCTCGGTCGACCGCGAGCTCGGCTCGCGCGGCCACGCGGCCTTTGTCATCCCGCCGGGGACGGAGGGCTGCGAGCAGGGCGCGAAGGTGAAGAAGCACGGGCTCCGCGCCTCCCACACCGCCGACGTCCACCTCGACGACTGCCGCGTCCCGGGCTCCTGCCTGCTGGGCGGCAAAGAGAAGCTCGACGAACGGCTCGCCCGCGTCCGCGAGGGCAAGAAGGCCAAATCGCAGGCGGCGATGCAGACCTTCGAGGCGAGCCGGCCGACCGTCGGCGCCCAGGCGCTGGGCATCGCCCGCGCCGCCTACGAGTACGCGCTCGACTACGCCAGAGAGCGCGAACAGTTCGGCAAGAAGATCGTCGAGAACCAGGCGATCGCCTTCGACCTGGCCAACATGAAGCTCGAGATCGACGCCGCCCGGCTGCTCGTCTGGCGCGCCGCCTGGATGGGCCGCAACGGGCACAAATTCGAAAACGCCGAGGGCTCGATGTCGAAGCTGAAGGCCGGCGAGGTCGCCGTCTGGGTGACCGAGCGGGCGATCCAGATCCTCGGCGGCAACGGCTACACCCGCGAGTTCCCCGTCGAGCGCATGCACCGCGACTCGAAGATCTACACGATCTTCGAGGGCACCTCCGAGATCCAGCGCCTGGTGATCTCGCGTGCCATCTCAGGCTTCCACATCAAATAGACCGACGGCGGGAGAGCAAGGGCCGGTTTCGCAGGGGAAACCGGCCCTTGTCGCCTGCCCAGGAAGCCGGTGACGCTGCGCGGCTGCGGCCCTTCCTCGGCATCCCCGGTAGCGCTGCTACCGGGGAGCACTCGTCATGACCGCCCCGCTTGGTCACCGACTCCCTGGATTCGTGTCTGCCGGAGCTCGCTTCGCGAGGAGGGGTCGGGTGTCCCCTGAACGGCTTGTACTTTTTCGGTGTTTGCTTCTCGGACGGCTGAAGGCGATCCACCGAAAAAGTTGAGAGAAGGGGATGCCCGACCCTTCCTACCGCTAGCGGTCAGTCCCTCGCCGTTTGAGCCCGTCGCGTCTCAACCGCTTCGCCGCCGTCACTTCGGCCTTCGAGGAGCCTTTCTTTTCCGGGCCGGGGGTCTCGAGGGTGGCGGGGAGGCCCTCGAAGCGGGGCTCGGAGAGGAAGGCGGAGAGGCCGCGCTTGCCCATCTCGCCTTTGCCGATGTTGGCGTGGCGGTCGCGGCAGGAGCCGAGGGGGACGGCGGCGTCGTTGACGTGGACGGCGCCGAGGCGGTCGAGGCCGACCTTGGCGTCGGCTTCGTCGAGGACCGCGCCGAGGTGCTCCTCGTCGGTGATGTCGTAGCCCTGGACGAAGAGGTGGCAGGAGTCGAGGCAGAGGCCAAGGCGTGCGCCGCCGCCGGCGAGCTCGATCAGCTGGGCGGTCTCGTCGAAGTCGCGGCCGAGGAGGCCTTTGTGGCCGGCGGTCTGCTCGAGCAGAAGGCGGCAGCGGTCGGTCTCTTCCAGCGCCTCGGCGATCACCTTCCCCGCCCGCTTCATCGAGGGGCCGTGCGGCTCGCCTTTCTGCGCCCCCGGGTGGAGGACGACGCCCGTCGCCCCGATCCCGTCGCCGATCGCCAGCGCGTGGGTCAGCGAGGTCAGCGATTTCTTCCGCAGCTCCTTGTCTTTGGTCGCGCAGTTGATCAGGTAGACCGCGTGGATGATCACCGCTTCGACGGGCGAGGCGTCCATCGCCTCGCGGAAGGCGGCGAAATCGGCCTCGCCGTATTTCGTCGGCCGCCACATGCGCGGGCTCTGGTGGAAGATCTGGATAGATTCGCAGCCGCGTTCCATGCCGCGCTGGATTGCGTTCGGCAGGCCGCCGCCGGTTGAAACATGCGCTCCGATCAACATGCCAAGCGATAACTCCCGTCTCAGGTTTGCCCCCTCGCCGACCGGTGCGCTGCACATCGGCGGAGCGAGGACGGCACTCTACAACTGGCTCGCCGCCCGCCACGACGGGGGAGAGCTGGTGCTGCGGATCGAGGACACCGACCGCGAGCGCTCGACCCAGGAGAACTGGGACCAGATCATCGACGCGCTCGAGTGGCTCGAGCTCGACTGGGACATCGGCCCGGTCTCGCAGGCGGGGCGGGCCGACCGCCACGCCGAGGCGCTGGCGCAGCTGCTCGATTCCGGGCACGCCTACCGCGACCACGCGACGGCGAAGGAGGTCGAGGCGTGGAAGGCAGAGCACGGGACCCGGCGCGGTTACCGCGGCACCCCCACCGACGACGAGACGGCGGCGATCCGCCTGCGGGTCCCGGACGAGGGGGAGACGGTCGTCCACGACCTGATCCGCGGGCCGGTCGCCTTCCCCAACGCCAGCTACGACGACTTCGTCATCGCCCGCGCCGACGGCTCGGTCCTCTACAACTTCGCCGTCGCCGTCGACGACGCCGAGATGGGGGTGACCGACGTGGTGCGCGGCGACGACCACCTCTCCAACACCGCGAAGCAGCTGCTGGTCCTCGAGGCGCTCGGCTTCGAGGCGCCGCGCTACGCCCACCTGCCGCTGCTCCACGGCCCCGACGGCAAGAAGCTCTCCAAGCGCCACGGCGCCGCTTCGGTGCAGGAGCTGCGCGACGCCGGCTACCTGCCGGCGGCGGTCCGGAATTACCTGGCCCTGCTCGGCTGGGGCGCCGACGACGACACCACGATCATGTCGACCGAGGAGCTGATCCGCCGCTTCCGCGTCGAGGATGTAGGCAAGTCGGCGGCGATCTTCGACGAGAAGAAGCTGCGCTGGCTGAACGGGCGCTTCATGCGCGAGATGCCGCTGGACGCCTACGTCGAGGCGGTGGCCGGGCACCTCGGCCGAGAGCCCGACGAGCAGCTTCGGGCCGCCTGTGAGATCGCCCAGGAGAAAGCCCAGACGCTGGAGGAGGTATGGCCGCTGATCCGCTTCCTCTTCGAGCAGCCGGCCTCCGACGAGAAGTCCTGGGACAAGGTGATGAAGGAGGGGACCGGAGAGGTCCTCGCCGCCGCCGCCGAGGCGCTGGAGGCCGTCGAGCCCTTCGAGCCGGGGGCGATCGAGGCGGCACTGGCTCCCCTGCTGGAGCGGTTCGACCTCAAGCCCGGCAAGCTCTACCAGCCGATCCGCGTCGCGATCACCGGCACGTCGGTCTCGCCGGGGATCTTCGAGTCGCTGGCGGCGCTGGGGAAGGAGCGCTCGCTGGAGCGCATCCGCAACGCCGGCGAGCGCCTCGCCGCCGCCTGAAAAACCTGCCAAACCTCCCCAAAATTGGGGTTGGACAAGGAGATTGGGCTAAACCCCCGCTCGCTTGGTGCCGATGGAGTTGTGCCAATGAGCGTCACCGCCGCCCAGAGCAACGGCAAGGTGCCTCTGCACGAGAGCGCCAAAGCCGGAACCCGCGCCGCCGCCCCGGGCAGCCGCCTGGCCGAGGCCTTCGAGGCCGTCGAGCGCTACCCGGTGCTGGTCGAGTCTCGCGAGCGGGTGATCGCCGCCGCGACGGCGGAGACCGCCCGCGCCGCCGACATCGTCGAAGCGGTCGAGAGCGACGTCGCCCTGACGATCTCGGTCCTGCGCCATGCCAACCGCGGCGGCTTGGGCGGAGGCGTCGCCAGCATCCCCCTCGCCGTCGAGCAGCTGAAGCCCGCCGGCGTCCTCGCGATCGCCGGCACCGCCCCCAGCTTCGACTTCTTCGAGCCCAGCAACGGCTGGGAGCTGAAGCCGGAGCGCTTCCGCGTCCACGCGCTGGCGACCCAGCGCGCCGCCGACCGGATCGGCCGCGTCGTCGGCTGGACCGAACGCGACGAGCTCGCGGTCGCCGCCCTGCTCCACGACGTCGGCCGGCTGGTGATCTCGCGCCTGCACCCCGGCTACAAGGTCTACTTCGATGCCCTCTCCCGCACCCCCGAGCAACGGCTGCGCGAGGAACGCGAGCAGCTGGGGATCGACCATGCGCTCGTCGGCGGGGTCCTGGCCCGGCGCTGGAACCTGCCGCAGCGGATCGCGATCGCGATCGAGCGCCATCACGGCGAGGAGGCCGAGGGGCTGGCGGCGATGGTCGCCACCGCCGACATGGTCGCCCACTACTGCCAGGGCGAGGCGATCGCCCCGGAGCGCCTCCACGCCGCCGCCGAGCGCTGCGGGCTCAGCGCCGAAGGGCTGCGCGACCTTCTCTACGAGCTGCCGCTCCCCACTCAGGACGCGACCCGCATCAGCGAGCCCTGCCCGCTCTCCGCCCGCGAGCTCGACGTCCTCCGCCACCTCTCCGAGGGCATGGTCTACAAGCAGATCGCCACCGAAATGCACCTCTCGGTCTCGACGATCCGCACCCACCTCCACAACGTCTACGGCAAGATCGGCGCCGTCGACCGGGCGCAGGCCGTCCTGCTGGCCCGCGACCGCGGCTGGATCTAGCTCCCGCCGCTAGTCGATCAGGCACTCGCGCACGGCGATCGCCACCGCGTGGGTGCGGTTCCGCGCGCCGAGCCGGGCGAGGGCGTTCTTGGTGTGGGTCTTCACCGTCTCCTCGCTGAGGTCGAGCTCGCGCGCGGCCACCGTCGTCGACTCGCCGTCGGCGAGCAGCTGCAGGATCTCCCGCTGGCGGCGAGTCAGCTTTCCGCGGCTGCCTTTCGGCGGCACGGCCGGGTCGACGAACCGCTCCTGGGAGACGGCGGCGTCTATGGCCCGTCGCAGTTCGGTCGGACCGGCGGTGCGGGCGACGTAGGCGCTGGCGCCCGCCTGCAGGGCGGCGCTCGCCAGGTGCCGCTCGGGCAGCTCGCCGTGGGCGACGATGCCGAGCCCGGGGGCCGTTCGCTGCATCAGCCTGATCGCCTCCGGCCCGCTGACCGCAGCGGCGTCGCCGTTGCTCCGCCAGCGCATGTCGACGATCGCGACGTCGAAGTCGCCGACGTCACGGACGAGGTCGATGGCCTCGTCCCGCGTCGGCACCTCGTGGACGACGAAGTCGCCCTCGATCGTCCCCCGGATCCCGAGGCGGACGAGCGGGTGGCCGTCGATCACAAGGCAGTGGGGGCGCTGAGACAGGGCTGCTTCCGATCACTCGTTTGGGTGCGGGCGAGGGAATGGCCTCCCGGCCATGTTGGCCGATCCTAGCCCAGGGTGGAGGCTGTGCGGTAGAAAGTCCGGGTGATCTCAGTTACGTCGAAGTCGAGATATGCGGTAGTTGCGCTCGCCGAGCTGGCGCGGGCGGGGGAGAGGCCGGTTCCGATCAAAGAGCTGGCCGAAAGGAGAGAGATACCTGAGCAATTTCTCGAGCAGCTCTTCTCCACCCTGCGCCGCGCCGGGCTGCTGACCAGCCACCGCGGCATGCGCGGGGGCTACACCCTGGCGCGCCCGGCGGAAGAGATCACCGTCCTCGAGGTCGTCCAGGCCCTCGACGGCCGGGTCGGCGACGAGGCCGACGAGGCCGGCGGCATCTGGGCCGAGGGAGTCGCCGCCCTGCGCAAGGTCTTCGCCCAGACGACGATCGCCGAAATCGCCCGCCGCGAGGCCGAAGAGGCCGGTAGCGGCATGTATTTCATCTAGCTAATTCCGGAAATAGCTCTTCGAAGGGTGGGGAGAAGATCACCCGCTACCACCTTGACGATGCATGGTCTGGAAGATCTATTGGACCAGTCATGCGTTGCAGCGGGTAGCTCAGCGAGGGCTGATGCCAGGGGAGGTCGAGGAATTGATCAGGCAGAGGCATGCTGTCAGGGCTTTGAATCGAGGGGAGGCTGATAGGCGCTTGTAGGGGCACCCGATCCGACGGGCGCAGGTTTGCGGTCGTCTACGACCACCCTGTGTTCGGCGATCCCGCCGCAGCCCGGATCGTCAGCGTCTGGGTTTTGCGAGATCGGATTCAGTCATGACGACGGAGGCAAAGTCAGGGTTATCCTCAGCTTGTATGAGCAGCCAGTTTGCCTATTACGACCGAGAGGCCGACATCGCTTGGCTTCCAACCGGGCAATCAGATCGTGTCGTCAGCGAGGAGGTCGAGTGGGGCCTGATCGACCATGACTCCGGCAGCGATGCTGTTGTGGCGATAGAGATCTGGTCGGCAAGCAAGCGTCTCCCTCCGGAACTCTTGGAAAAGCTGCCGAGTCCTACTGACAACCACGGCGCTGCTGCCTGATTGATGCGCATCGGAGCTGAGGCTTCCGCCGTCGTCGGCAACACGCCGATGGTGCAGCTCGACCGGCTGGGGGAGGGGCTGGGTGGTCAGGTGTGCGCGAAGCTGGAGTACTTCAACCCCGGCGGGTCGGTGAAGGACCGGATCGGGGTGGC
Organism: Solirubrobacterales bacterium; assembly: GCA_036378275.1. Classification (GTDB taxonomy): domain Bacteria; phylum Actinomycetota; class Thermoleophilia; order Solirubrobacterales; family 70-9; genus VAYN01. The sequence continues at coordinate 8,491 of DASUWV010000061.1, forward strand.
GATGATCGACGCCGCCGAAGAAGAGGGGCTGATCAAGGCCGGGCGCTCGGTGGTGGTGGAGCCGACCAGTGGGAACACCGGGATCGCGCTGGCGATGGTCTGCGCGGCGCGCGGTTACGAGCTGATCCTGACCCTGCCGGAGGGGATGAGCCGGGAGCGGGCCAAGCTGCTGCGGGCCTACGGCGCCGAGGTGCGGGAGACGCCTTCGCTGGGCGGGATGAACGAGGCGGTGGCCTTGGCCGAGGAGATCCGCGACCAGCGCAAGGGGTTCATGCCGATGCAGTTCTCCAACCCGGCCAATGCCGAGGCCCACCGGCGCACCACCGCCGAGGAGATCTGGGCCGACACCGACGGCCAGGTCGGCGCCTTCGTCGCCGGCGTCGGCACCGGCGGCACGATCACCGGCGTCGGCCAGGTGCTGAAGGAACGCGCCCCGGAGGCCCTGGTGGTGGCGGTCGAGCCGGCGAGCTCGCCGGTGCTCTCCGGCGGCAAGCCCGGCCCGCACAAGATCCAGGGGATCGGCGCCGGCTTCGTCCCCGAGGTTCTCGACCGCAGCGTCATCGACGAGGTGATCACGGTCGGCGACGAGGACGCGTTGGAGACGGCGCGGCGGGTGGCGAAGGAGGAGGGGGTGCTCTCGGGCATCTCCGCCGGCGCCAACATCTGGGCGGCGCTGGAGGTCGCGGCGCGACCGGAGATGGCGGGGAAGAGGGTGGTGACGATCGTCTGCGACTCGGGGGAGCGCTACATGTCCCTACCCTTCTTCTCACCATGAACCGCTGGAAACGGCTGCTCAAGGAGGTTCGCGCCGACGTCAAGGCGGCGCGTGAGCGCGACCCGGCCGCGCAGGGCGTCTCCTCGTTCGAGATCCTCACCAGCTGGGCCGGGGTGCAGGCGCTGCTGGCCCACCGGGCCGCCCACGCGCTGATGGAAGCCGGCGTGCCGTTGCTGCCGCGGGCGATCGCCTACCTGACCCGGGCGATCACGGGGATCGAGATCCACCCCGCCGCGCAGATCGGCAAGGAGTTCTTCATCGATCACGGCTCCGGGGTGGTGATCGGCGAGACCGCGGTGATCGGCGACTGCGTCACGCTCTACCAAGGGGTGACGCTCGGGGGCACCGGCTTCCAGCGCGGCAAGCGCCACCCGACCCTCGGCAACAACGTCACCGTCGGGAGTGGCGCGAAGCTGCTGGGTCCGATCGCGGTCGGCGACGGGGCGAAGATCGGCGCCAACACCGTCGTCGTCGAGGACGTGCCGCCGGGGGCGACGGTGGTCGGCAACCCGGGGCACCCGGTGAAACTCGAAGGCAAGCGGGTGGAAGGGCCCGACGCCGACTGGATCCACCTGCCGGACCCGATCGCCGACGCGATCAAGGCGCTCTCGGAGCGGATCGCCGAGGTCGAGCAGCGGCTTGCCCGGCTCGACGGCGGCAACGGCCCCTCGGCCGAGGTGGCGAAGATCGAGCCCCGCAAGGGCCGCTCCTCGGCCGGCGGCTGAGCCACCCGGCGCCGGGCGAATCCGCCGCAGGGCTGCGGTAGCTTGGGGCGGTCACCCGTCCCTCGTCTGAAAGGTTCCCAGTGAGAACGCTTCGCCTTTCGCTGTTGCCCGCACTTCTCTTTGCCCTCGCCCTCGGCCTTGCCGCCTGCGGCGGTGGCGGCGAAAGCGACGAAGAAAAGATCACCGCCACGATCGAAAACGCCGCCACCAGCAACGACCCCGCCGTTTGCGGCGAAACCCAGACGCTCGCCTTCATGGAACAGACGTCTGGGAGCAGCGCCAAAGCGGCCGAAAAGGAATGCGAAGAAGAAGCCAAGGCCGGAGAAGGTCAGCCCGAATCGGTGAATGTCAGCAACGTCAAGGTCAACGGCGACAAGGCGACCGCGGAGGTGGAATTCAAGGGCGGCACTTTGGACGGGCAGACGCCCGAGGTCGCCCTGGTCGAAGAAGGCGGCGACTGGAAGCTCGACGAACTCACCGGTTTCGCCAAGTTCGATCCCGCTTCCCTCATCGCGAGCCTGGGCGAAAAACTCGCAGAAGACCCGAACGTCAAGCCGCAGGTCGCCGGCTGCATCGTCGAAGGGGCCGAACAACTCTCAAAGGCCGAACTCGAAAGCCTCGTGGTCGAAAACAACTTCAGGCCGATCGGCGAAATCGCCGAAGGCTGCGAATAGCGACTTTCTGACCCCGAAGGCCCCCGCCGAGCGCCTGGCTATGCTCGGCGGGTGAGCCTCCAGGAGCAGTTCGACGCGGCGGCCGAACCCTCGCCACAGCCGGCGGCGGCGCCGACCGAGCCCGGCAGCGACCGGGTCGAGCGGCTGCTCGCGGGACTCAACGGACCCCAGCGCGAGGCGGTCCAGCACGGCGGCGGCCCGCTCCTCGTGCTTGCCGGTGCCGGCTCCGGCAAGACCCGCGTCCTCACCCACCGGGTCGCCTACCTGCTGGCGACCGGCGAAGCGCGGCCGGGCGAGATCCTCGCGATCACCTTCACCAACAAGGCGGCGGCGGAGATGCGCGAGCGGGTCGGCCAGCTGGTCGGCCGCTCGGTGCGGGCGATGTGGGTGACGACCTTTCACTCGGCCTGCGCGCGGATGCTGCGGGTCGACGCCGAGCGCCTCGGCTACTCGAAGGGGTTCACGATCTACGACGAGGCCGACTCGCTGCGGATGCTGAAACGCTGCCTCACCGAGCTCGGAGTCGACCCGAAACGGTTCCCGCCGCGGGCGGTGCGGGCGAAGATCTCCGGCGCCAAGAACCAGCTGATCGACGCCTCCGCCTACGCCGAGACCCAGGGCAGCATCTTCGAGGAGGTCGTCGCGGAATCCTTCCCGCTCTACGAGAAGCGGATGCTGGAAGCAAATGCGATGGACTTCGACGACCTGCTCGTCCGCACGGTCAACGCGATGGAGCTGTTCGAGGACGTGCGCGAGCGCTGGCGCCGCACCTTCCGCCACGTGCTGGTCGACGAGTACCAGGACACCAACCACGCCCAGTACCGGCTGCTGCAGCTGCTCGCCTCCGAGCACGGCAACCTGATGGTCGTCGGCGACGAGGACCAGTCGATCTATGGCTTCCGCCACGCCGACATCCGCAACATCCTCGACTTTGAGCGCGACTTCCCGGAAGCGGCGCTGGTCAAGCTCGAGCAGAACTACCGCTCGACCGAAGTCATCCTCGACGCTGCCAACGCGGTGGTCGAGCGCAACCGCGAACGGCGGCCGAAGGAGCTCTGGACCGAAGAGAAGGGCGGCGAGCTGGTCCAGCTCTCCGAGCTGACCGACGAGCACGAGGAGGCGCGCTGGGTCGCGGCGGAGATTGAGCGGCTGGGGGAGGAGCACGACGTCGAGCGCTCCGCGGTGGCCGTCTTCTACCGGACCAACGCGATGAGCCGGGTGCTCGAGGACACGCTCAACCGGTTCGACGTCCCCTACCAGGTGATCGGCGGCACCAAGTTCTACGAACGGGCCGAGATCAAGGACGCGGTCGCCTACCTCAGCCTGCTGGTCAACCCGGCCGACCTCGTCTCCTTCCAGCGCGTCGTCAACTCGCCGCGGCGCGGCATCGGCAACACCACCCAGGGCCGGCTCGCCGCCCACGCGAACACGACCGGGCTGCCGATCTGGGAGGTGATCGAACGGGTCGAGGAGGTCCCCGGGCTGAGCGGCGCCGCGATCAAGAGCGTCGGCCGCTTCTACGAGATCATGGCGACGCTGCGCGAACGCGCCGACGAAGAAGGGCCGGTGGCGACCCTGCTGGAGGCGGTGCTGAACGAGAGCGGCTACCTGGAGGCGCTGGCGGCGGAGCGCACCGTCGAGGCCGAAGGGCGGGGGGAGAACCTGGAAGCGCTGGTCGCCGGCGCCGCCGAGTTCGACCTCGAGCGCGAACGCGAGGGCGAGAGCGAGATCGCGCCGCTGGAGGAGTACCTGCAGCAGATCTCCCTCTACAGCGAGCAGGACTCGCTCACCGAAGAGCGGGAGCTGGTGACGCTGATGACCCTGCACAACGCCAAGGGGCTCGAGTACGACGCGGTCTTCATCGTCGGCTGCGAGGACGGCGCCTTCCCGCACATGCGGGCGCTAGAGGAGGGGGGCGAAGAGGAGGAGCGGCGCCTCTGCTACGTCGGCATCACCCGCGCCCGCCGCCGTCTCTACATGACCTGGGCGCGCGAACGGAGCTTGTTCGGGCGCTCGGAGCGCAACCTGCCCTCGCGCTTCGTCGACGAGATCCCGGCCGAGCTGACCGAGCGCCACTCGACCGCCGCCGAGAGCCTCGGCATGAGCTGGGGGACGCCGACGGCCGACACCGTCGAACCGGCGCAGCCGCTCGACCCGGGGCCGGCGCTGGAGCTGCAGACCGGCGACGACGTCGTCCACGCCAGCTTCGGCGACGGCGTCGTCACCGCGGTCGAGCCCGGCGGGGTGATCGTCGTCCGCTTCTCCGGCGACGGCTCCGAGCGCAAGCTGATGGCCGACTACGCGCCGATCCGCAGGAGGTGAGCAGGTGGCCGCGCGGGTGATCGACGGCAAAGCCGTGGCCGCCGCGGTGCGGGAGCGGGTCAAGGTCGACGTCGCCGCCTACGAGGAGGAGACCGGCCGGACCCCTGGGTTGGCGACGGTGCTGGTCGGCGAGGACCCGGCCTCGCAGGTCTACGTGGGGATGAAGCGGCGCAACACTGAGGAGGTGGGGATGCGCTCGGTCCACCACGAGCCCGACGCTTCGATCCGCGAGGAGGAGCTGCTGGATCTGGTCCGGGAGCTGAACGAGGACGACGGGGTCGACGGCATCCTCGTCCAGCTGCCGCTGCCGGCCCACATCGACGAGGACGCGATCGTCGCTGCGATCGACCCGAAGAAGGACGTCGACGGGCTGACCCCGATCAGCGCCGGCATGCTCGCCCACGGCTCGCCGGGGCTGGTCCCCTGCACGCCGCGCGGGGTGATGGAGCTGCTCAGCCACGAGGGGGTCGAGCTGGAGGGCGCCGAGGCCGTCGTCGTCGGACGCTCGAAGCTGGTCGGGGTGCCGGTGGCGCGGCTGCTGCTGGCGGCGAACGCGACGGTGACGATGTGCCACTCGCGCACCCGCGACCTCGATGCGGTTTGCCGGCGCGCCGACGTGCTGGTGGCGGCGGTCGGGGTGCCGAGGCTCCTGGGAGCCGAGGCGGTGAAGCCGGGGGCGGTGGTGATCGACGTCGGCGTCAACCGGCTCGACGAGGGCCTGGTCGGCGACGTCGACTACGAGGCCGTCGCCGAGGTGGCCTCGGCGATCACGCCGGTGCCCGGGGGCGTCGGCCCGATGACGATCGCGATGCTGCTCTCGAACACGCTGCAAGCCGCACGCCTGCGGGCCGTCTGAGACAGGTTTTTCCGTCTTCCCGTCGAACAAGGCTCGGGAACCCGGCCAACTCCGAGGAGGAAGAGATGGACGTCGACAGGCTCAGTACTGGGGAGAAGATCGCTGGCGTCTCGGCGATCCTGCTCTTCATCTTCATGTTCTTCGACTGGTACAGCGTCGAAGTCTCGGTCAGCGGCGGCAGCTTCGCCGCCTCAGCAAGCGAAGGCGGCTCCCCCTGGGAGGCCTTCAGCGTGATCGACCTGATCCTGCTGCTGGTGGTGATCGTCACCCTCGCCGGCGTGCTGATCCGGCTCACCGATGCCGCCATCGAGCCGCCGGTGCCGATGAACGCTTTGATCGCGATCCTCGGCGGCCTGGCGGTTCTGCTGATCCTCTACCGGATCATCGACACCCCCGACGTCGGCAGCTTCCCCGGCGTCTCGGTCGACGTCAGCCCGACGGTGGGCGCCTTCCTCGGTTTGATCACCGCCGCCGGGATCGCCTTCGGCGGCTACAAGGCGATGCAGGAAGAAGGAGTGACCTTCGGCGACGTCGGCGACCGTCTCGGCGGTGGCGGCAGCGGCGGTGGCTACGGCGGTCCGAGCGGCCCGAGCGCCGGTGGCACTCCGCCCCAGCAGCCCCCGGCCTCTACGCCGCCGTCGCCGCCTCCGCCCCCACCGCCGACTGCGGGGAGCTGACGCTCCCCTCGGCGATCCCTCGCGACACCTGCTTGGCGAAAGCGATGACGGTCATCATCGGGTTGACGCCGACCGAGGTGGGGAAGAGCGAGGCATCGGCGACGTAGAGGTCGCGCGTGCCCCTGACGGAGCCGTCGGGGGCACAGACGCCCTGGCGCGGGTCGGCGGCGATCCGCGCCGTTCCCATCGGGTGGAAGGCCTCGAGCCGCAGCTCCGAGGGCTTCACCCGCGCCGCCTCGAACTCGGCGAGGTTGCCGGGCTTCAGCACCCCGAAGCGGGGGATGTTCGGGTAGACCTCGGTGGCGCCGGCGGCGAAGTGGATCTCGGCGGCGCGGGCGATCCCGAAGGCGATCCGGTCGGCGTCCTCGCGGGTCAGCTTGTAGGAGGCGCGCAGGGCGCCGTCATTGCCGAGGCCGACGCGCCCCTGCGAGCGATCGGAGAGGTGGACGCCGATCGAGCCGACGTGGCCGAACTCGAGCAGCGAGCGCTGGTGCTCGGCGCCGGTCCCCGTCAGCCAGGCGCCGCCAAACGCAAGCGGCGTGAAGGTCGCCTCCAGCAGCACGCCCTGCGGCTCCCACTCGTCGACGTAGAAGCTCTGCATCACGCCCTCCCAGCCGCGCACCTCCTCGGCGTAGCGGGCGCCGACCCAACAGGCGGGATGGATGTGGAAGTTGCGGCCGACCTGGGCGCCGCCGAGGCCGGAGCGGAGCAGCAGCTCGGGGGTGCCGAGGGCGCCGCCGGCGGCGATCACGGCGCGGCCGGCGCGGACGGTGAAGCGGCGGGCGCGGCCGTTCGCGTCGCGCGCGGTGCAGGCGAGGCCGACGGCCCTGCCGTCCTCGACCAGGACCCGCTGCGCCTCGACCCCGGCCCGCAGCCGGGCGCCGGCGGCGACCGCGCGGGGCAGGTAGCTGACGTGCATGCCGCGCTTGGCGTCGATCGCGCAGCCGTAGGGGCAGGAGCTGCACTGGACGCAGCTGCCGGCGTTGCGCGAGATCGGCGCGCCGCCGGCGCCGAGCGCGGCCGCTCCCTCCATCGCCAGCTGCCCGTTGCGGCCCATCCGCTCGGGGTCGAGCTGCCTCACCCGCAGGAACTCCTCCGCCTCGGCGTAGTCCCCCTCCAGGTCGCCGGCCCAGGAGACCCCGTACTCCCTCTGCCAGGCGGCCAGCACCTCGTCGGGCGCGCGGAAGCAGGTGCCGGAGTTGATCACGGTGGTGCCGCCGACGGTTTTCGCCACCGGCACCGGGATCGGCGGTCGCCCTTCGGCGATCGTCAGGCCGGCGTCGCGGTAGAGCGCGGTCACCGCTTCGAGCCGGTCGGCGGGGTAGTTGTCGCGGTTGTAGTGGTCGCCGGCCTCGAGCACGAGGACGTCGAGCCCGGCCTCGGCCAGCGTCGCCGCGGCGACGGCGCCGCCGGCGCCCGAGCCGACGATCGCGACGTCGCACTCCTCGCCCTCGCCGCGCGGCTCGAGGTCGCCGAGCGAGCCCGCCGGCTCCGGCAGCGAGCCGTCGGCGAGCGCGCAGCTCGTGACGGTTCCGATCCGCGCCTCCACCGCCGGATCGAGCGCGTAGCCGAGGGTCGAGAAGACCTTCGCCATCAGCAGCAGGTCGTGGTGGAGGGACAAGCTCGAGCGCTCGAGCCTGCGCAGGAAGTCGGCGGCGGCCTCGGGGTCGAGCCTGCTGAAGCGCCAGGGGAACGGCAGCCACTCGAAGGCCCTCAGCCCGAGCCGCAGCCGCAGCAGCACCGGCGCCGGGACCGAGCGCAGGAACTCGGCCACCGGCCCGGAGACGTCGCAGTCGCGCTCCGCCGCGGGCAGGCCGTCGATTCCCGGAGCCATCGCGGCGCAGATCGCGCTCAGGGTGCGTTGCTCAGCGGTCGAGAGCCCTGGCGAGCGCCTTCAGCCGGGCGCGGCCGGGCGGCCGACGCGCCCCGCCAGCATCCACAGGTAGAGCGAGAGCAGCGCCAGGAAGCCGTCGACGAGGAAGTTCAGGAGGTAGATGAAGACCTGTTCGTCGATCGCGAAGAAGGCGAGCGAGCCGAGCGAGGAGGCGGTCTTGCCGGCGGCGAGGACCAGCAGCAGGGGCCGGTAGCGGACCACGTCGGCCTGGGCGACGAGGCAGATGCCGGTGATCACCACCATGTAGGCGAAGGCCAGCGCCAG
>DASUWV010000062.1:0-16405 GCA_036378275.1 Solirubrobacterales bacterium
CGTCGCAAATTTGGGGAGGCTCCTCCGGGTCATCCCCCGGCCCCCCTCGCGATCGCCTCCGCCAGGTCCTTGTCCCCCCGGCCCGATAGGCAGAGGACGTCGAAACCGCGCTCCCCCGGGTTCTCGAACAGCCACGCAATCGCATGCGAGGACTCGAGGGCCGGGATGATCCCATCCAGCCGCGAGAGCTCGGCGAAGGCCGCAAGCGCCTGCTCGTCGGTGACGCCGACGTAGGTGGCGCGGCCGCTGTCGCGGAGGTAGGCGTGCTCCGGCCCCACCCCGGGGTAGTCGAGGCCGGCCGAGATCGAGTGCGCCTCGAGGATCTGGCCCTCCTCGTCGGCGATGACCGAAGAGAGCGAGCCGTGGAGGACGCCGGTGGTCCCTGCCTGCAGCGAGGCGCCGTGGCGGCGGCTGTCGAGCCCCTCCCCCGCCGCCTCAACCCCGACCAGCGCGACCTCGGCGTCGTCGACGAACGGGGTGAAGATGCCGATCGAGTTGGAGCCGCCGCCGACGCAGGCGATCACCCGCGCGGGCAAACCGCCCTCGGCCGCCAGCGCCTGCTCGCGCGCCTCTTCGCCGATAACCCGCTGCAGGTCGCGCACCAGCGCCGGATAGGGCGCCGGCCCGACCGCCGAGCCGATCACGTAGTGGGTGGTGACGACGTTAGCGACCCAGTCGCGGATCGCCGCGCTGACCGCCTCCTTCAGCGTCCGCGCTCCCGCCTCGACCGGCGCCACCTCGGCGCCCAGCAGCCGCATCCGCTCCACGTTGGGCGCCTGGCGGCGGATGTCCTCGGTGCCCATGTAGACGACGCATTCGAGCCCCAGCAGGGCGCAGGCGGTGGCGGTGGCGACGCCGTGCTGGCCGGCGCCGGTCTCGGCGATCACCCGCGGCTTGCCCATCCGCGCCGCCAGCAGCGTCTGGCCGAGGGCGTTGTTGATCTTGTGGGAGCCGGTGTGGGCGAGGTCCTCGCGCTTCAGGTAGACCCGCGAGCCGACCCGCTCGGAGAGGCGCTCGGCCAGGTAGAGCGGCGTCGGCCGGCCGATGAAGTCGCGCCGCAGCTGTTCCAGCCGGGTCATGAACTCCTCGTCCTCGCGCGCCTCGGCCCAGGCCGCGGTCAACTCGTCGAGCGCTGGGATCAAGGTCTCCGGCACGTAGCGCCCCCCGTAGGGGCCGAACCTCTGCTCGATCGTGCTCATGCGCCGGTGGCGACGGAGTTGGCGGCCTCGAAGAAGGCGCCCATCGCCGCGTGGTCCTTGCGGCCGGGCTCGAACTCGACGCCGCTGGCGACGTCGACCGCGTAGGGATGGACGATCGAGATCGCCTCGGCGACGTTCTCCGGCCGCAGCCCGCCGGCGAGGATCGCCGGCACTTCGGAGCGGTGCCCGCGCAGCAGCTCCCAGTCGAAGCTCTCGCCGGTCCCGCCCCACATCCCCTTGCCGCGGCGGTCGAAGAGGTGGAAGTCGGTCCGGAAAGCCTCGGCGGCGTGAATGTCGGCGGCCGAGGCGACATGGATCGCCTTTGCCACCTTGACCCCCGTCCGCCGACCGACCTCGGCGCAGAACGAAGCTCCCTCGGCTCCGTTCAGCTGCACCATCGTCAGCCCCTCGTCCTCGACCGCCCGCGCAACCTCCTCCAGCGTCGGATTGACGAACACCCCCACCACCTCGCACTTGCGCCGAAAAGCAGCAGCGATCTCAGTCGCCACAAGCGGATCGACGCTCCTGGGGCTGCCGTCGAAGTGAATGAGCCCTACAGCCCAAGCACCAAGCCGAACCGCCTCGGCCGCATCGTCCATATTCGTGATCCCGCAAAACTTCACACGCATAACCGTCAGCGTACGTGAAGACGGCCCTGACCCCCTCCGAACGGCTTGTACCCGGAGCCGCCCACAATCTCGGACGGCCACCCCCTCCCCACCGCGGAGGGTTGAGAGAGGAGGGGGTCAGGGCCGTCCACATGCAGGCGCTGGAACTACCCAGCTTTCTTCGGCTGCGTCCCGAGGGTGACGTCGGCGGTCTTTTCCTGACCGCCGCGGAGGATCTTCAGTTCGAGCGAGTCGCCCGGCTTCGATTCCTGGATGACTTCGACGAGTTCTTCCATCGTCGCGATCTTCTTGCCGTTCGCTTCGGTGATGATGTCGCCGCCGAGGCGAACTTCCTGGCCGTTGATCGTCGCCGCCGTGTTGCCGGCTTCCAGGCCCGCCTTGTCAGCCGGGCTGCCCTTGACGACGGTCTGGACGATCACGCCCTTTTCGACCGGCAGGTTGAGGGCCTTCGACAGTTCGGGGGTGATCGTTCCGCCGGTGATCCCGAGGAAGGCGTGTTCGACTTCGCCCTTGGTCTCGAGCTGCTTGATCTCGGTGCGGACGGTGTCGATCGGGATCGCGAAGCCGATGCCGACGTTGCCGTTGCCGCCGCCCCCGGTGGCGATCTGGGAGTTGATCCCGATCACCTCGCCCTGGGCGTTGATCAGCGGTCCGCCGGAGTTGCCGGGGTTGATCGCGGCGTCGGTCTGGATCACGTGGTTGATCGAGAAGCCGTTGGGCGCCTGGATCTGACGCTGCAGGGCGGAGACGATGCCGCTGGTCACGGTGCGGTCGAGCCCGAAGGGGTTGCCGATCGCGACCACCGGGTCGCCGACTTCCATTTCGCCGGAGTGGCCGAGGCTCAGCGGGTGCAGTTCCTTCCCCGGCGCTTCGACCTTCAGCAGGGCGATGTCGGTGCCCGGGTCGGTGCCGACGATTTCGGCTTCGTACTCCTTTTCCGAGTCGCCGAGTTTGACCTCGACCTTTTCGGCGCCTTCGATCACGTGGTTGTTGGTGAGGATGTGGCCTTCACCGTCGATCACGAAGCCCGAGCCGGTGGCGGTGCCGCCGGATTCCTGTTCGGGTTCGCCGAAGGGGTTGAAGAATTGGCTTTCCTGCGGTTCCAGCCGCGATTCGATGAAGGCGACGCCCTGACCGTCCGCCTTGTAGATCTGGTTGACGACGTTGGCGTTCTTTTCTTCCTTCGCGTCCACCGGCGCCGTGAGGGGCGAGGCCACGGTCGTCGTCGAGCCGCCGCCGGTGTCGACCGCGCCTGCGGCAATCGCGATCAAGCCGACGACGGCGACGACGAGGCCGCCGAGGAGAGCGGAGAAGAACGGGCTGCGAAGTTTTGAATTCGGTTCGGACATGGATGCGAGGATCCCCCAAGGCCGTGTCCGGCCTCTAAACGGTCTTCAAATTTTTTCTAAATTCGCCGGCCGGTGCGGCGCGGCGCCCCTCAGACCAGGTGTTCGCGGGTGCTTTCGTCGGTGCCGGCCAGCTCGCGGACCTTCGCTTCCGGGTCAGGAGCAGTCATCAGCGCGCCGCCGATCAGGACCGCGTCCACCCCGACCCGGTCGAGCTCATTGAGCTCCTCGCGCCCGGAGATCCCGCTCTCGGCGACCACGGTCTTGCCCGCCGGCACGTCTGGCATCAGCTCGAAGGTGGTGGCGATGTCGACGCTCATGTCGTCGAGGTTGCGGTTGTTGATCCCGATCACCTCGGCCCCCGCCTCCAGCGCCCGCTCAAGCTCCTCCCCGTCGTGGACCTCGACCAGGCAGTCGAGGTCGATCGAGCGCGCCTCCTGGTAGAGCGAGCGCAGGTCCTCGTCGCCGAGAGCGGCGACGATCAGCAGCACCGCGTCGGCGCCGTTCACGGCGGCCTCGTAGAGCTGGTAGGGGTCGACGACGAAGTCCTTGCGGATGATCGGCATCCCGCAGGCGGCGCGGGCGGCCCGCAGGTCGGCCAGCGAGCCGCCGAAGTGCGGTTCGTCGGTGAGGACGCTGAGCGCCGCGGCGCCGCCGCGCTCGTAGGCGGATACCTGGGCGGCGACGTCGATCCCCGCCGGTGCCAGCGCGCCGGCGCTCGGGGAGCGGCGCTTGAACTCGGCGATCAGCGACAACCCGGGCCGCGTCAGCGCCTCGTTGAACGGCCGGTCCTCTCCTCTGACCGAGAGCCGTGCCTCCAGATCGGCCTGGGAAAGTTCGGCGCGGCGCGCCTCGACCCCCTCCCGGGCCCCCGCGATGAGCTGGTCCATCATTCCCACGGTGAAGGTCTAGAGCCTAGACGGCCGGGGCGGCAGTTGCCGCGATCAAGCGCTCCAGCACGTCGGCTGCCGCGCCGGAGTCGACCGCCTCGGCCGCCTTGGCGACGCCCTGCTCGAGGTCCGGGGCGAGGCCGCCGACGTAGATCGCCGCCGCGGCGTTGAGCAGGACGAGGTCGCGATGCGGCCCCGGCTCGCCAGCCAGCACGGCGCGGCTGACCGCGGCGTTCTCCTCCGGGGTGCCGCCGGCGACGGTGCTCAGCTCGGCCGGCGCCAGCCCGAACTGCCCCGGCTCGGCGAACCACTCGGAGGTGCGGCCGTCGGCGACCTCGATCACCCGCGTCGGCGCCGCCAGCGAGAGCTCGTCGAGGCCGTCCTCGGCGGAGACGACCAGGGCCCGCACGCTGCCGAGGCTGACCAGCGCCTCGGCGATCGTCTCCTGGTAGTGGCGGTCGGCGACGCCGAGCAGCTGGCGGCTGGCGCCGGCCGGATTGGTCAGCGGGCCGAGGAAGTTGAAGATCGTCCGCACGCCGAGCGCTTTGCGGGCGGGGATCACGTGCGCCATCGCCGCGTGGTGCCTGGGCGCGAACATGAAGCCGAAGCCGACCTCGTCGATGCAGCGGCCGACCTGCTCGGGCTCGATTTCGACGTTGACCCCGAGCGCCTCGAGCAGGTCGGCGGAGCCGCACTTGCTCGTGTTGGAGCGGTTGCCGTGCTTGGCGATCGCGCAGCCGGCGCCAGCGGCAACCAGCGCCGCCGTGGTCGAGACGTTGAAGGTCGAGGGGCCGCCGCCGGTGCCGCAGGTGTCGACCAGGTCCTCGCGCCTGGTCGGGACCGGCGCCGCCAGGCCGCGCATCGTCCGCGCCAGACCGACCAGCTCGGGCACCGTCTCCCCCTTCGCCCGCAACGCGATCAGGAAGGCGCCGGTCTGGATCGGGTCGGCCCGCCCCTCCATGATCTCGCTGAGCACCGCGGAGGCGTGGTCGGCGGTGAGGTGGTCGCCGGCGCAGACGGCGTCGATCGCGCGGCTGACGACGTCGTTAGGCATCAGCTCTCGCCCTCGCCGATGAAGTTGGCCAGGAGGTGCTTGCCCTGCGGCGTCAGCACCGACTCGGGGTGGAACTGGACGCCCTCGACCGGCAGCTCGCGGTGCCGGGCGCCCATCACCACCTCGCCGAGCTTCGCGCTCAGCTCCAGCTCCTCGGGCAGGTCGGGATCGGCGACGAGCGAGTGGTAGCGGCCGGCGACCAGCGGGCTCGGCAGCCCGGCGTAGACCGACTTGCCGTCGTGCTCGACTTCGCCCTCCTTGCCGTGGATCGGCTCGCCCTGGACGACGCGGCCGCCGAAGGCCTCGACCATCGCCTGGTGGCCCAGGCAGACTCCGAGGACCGGGGTCCCGGCTTCGCCGAAGGCGCGGATCGCCTCGCCGGAGATCCCGGCCTCGGCCGGGGTGCAGGGGCCAGGCGAGACGACGAGCCGGTCCGGCCTGCGCTCGAGCAGCTCCGCCACCGTCGCCTTGTCGTTGCGCACGACTTCGACCTCGGCGCCGAGCTCGCCCAGGTACTGGACGAGGTTGTAGGTGAAGGAGTCGTAGTTGTCGATCACGAGCACGCGCATCGCCTCAGCCCCAGTCCGGCTGTTCGCAGGCGACCTCGACGGCGCGGAAGACCGCCCGCGCCTTGTTCACCGACTCGGTGTACTCATAGCTCGGCTTGGCGTCGGCGACGGTGCCGCCGCCGGCCTGCACGTGCAGCTGCCCGTCCTTGACGACGACGGTGCGGATGTGGATCGCGGTGTCGAGGTCGCCGTTCCAGGAGAGGTAGCCGACGGCGCCGCCGTAGCCGCCCCGCTTGACCGGCTCGAGCTCATCGATGATCTGCATCGCCCGCACCTTCGGCGCCCCGGACAGCGTGCCCACCGGCAGGCAGGAGCGCATCACGTCCATCGCGCTCACCTCCTCTTTCAGCGTGCCCGAGACCTGGCTGACGATGTGGAGCACGTGGGAGTAGGTCTCCACCACCATCAGCTCGTCGACCTTGACGCTGCCGTACTCGCAGACCCGCCCGAGGTCGTTGCGGCCGAGGTCGACCAGCATCACGTGCTCGGCCCGCTCCTTGGGGTCGTTGACGAGCCGCTCGGCGAGGCGGCGGTCCTCGTCCTCGCTGTCGCCACGGGGGTAGGTGCCGGCGATCGGGCGCGTCTCGACCCGGTCGCCGATCACCTTCACCAGCGGCTCGGGCGAGGCCCCGGCGATCTGGAAGTCGCCGAACTCGAGGAAGTACATGTAGGGGGACGGGTTGACCGCGCGCAGGCCGCGGTAGACCGAGAACGCTTCCACCGGCGCCGGTGCCGAGAACCGCTGCGAGGGGACGACCTGGAAGGCATCGCCGGCGTGGACGTACTCGATGATCCGGGCGACCATCGCTTCGAACTCCTCCCGCTCCACGTTCGACTCGAACCGCGGCGCCTCGGCGAGAGCGGGGTGCTCGGGCACCGGCACCGCGCCACGCAGCCGCTCGCGCATCTCGGCGATTGTCGCCGCCGCGCGTTCGTAAGCGGCGTCCACGTCCTCGTCGTCCTCGACGAAGGCGCAGGCGAGGATCGTCAGCTCGTGGCGGAGGTGGTCGAAGACCACCATCGCGTCGGTGACCATCAGCGCCAGGTCGGGCAGGCCGAGCGGGTCGGGATTCGGCTCCCCGAGCGGCTCCACCGTCCGCACCAGGTCATAGGCAAAGAAGCCAACTGCGCCGCCGGCGAACGGGGGCAGACCCTCGACCGGCGCCGGCTCGTACTCGCGCAGGCGCGCCGCCACCGCCGCGTAGGGATCGGGGGCGGGGTCGGTACGCCGCGGCGGCTCGCCGGCGACGGCATCCTCGCCGCTCCATTCCGACAGCGTCCCCTCGCTCCAGCGCAGCAGCGCCCGCGGCCGCAGCCCGACGAAGGAGTAGCGGCCCACCTGACCCTGCTCGGCCGACTCGAGCAGGAAGCAGGGCGCCCCCTCCGGCTCGCCCGCGCGCAGCTTGAGAAAGGCCGAGACCGGCGTCTCGCAGTCGTCGACAAGTCGCGCCCGCACCGGCACCACGTTGCCCTGGCGGGCCAACTCGCGCGCCTGCTCCAGGCTCGGTTCGAGCCGGATCTCCGAATCAGCCGCTACGCGCATTCAGCACTTCCATCACCTTCGCCTGCGAGACCCCGCGCGAGGCCAGCAAGACGCTGAGGTGGTAGAGGACGTCGGCGGCCTCTTCGGCGACCCGCTCCTCGCTCTCTTCGCGCGCCGCCCGGACGACCTCCTCGGCCTCCTCCTCGACCTTCTCGCCGATCAGCTCGCGGTCGTCGAGCAGCTTCACCGTGTAGCTGCCGTCGGGGCGGTGCAGCGAGCGGTCGCGGATCGTCCGCTCCAATGCCGGCAGGGCTTCGTGGGTGACCGGGTGCGGCTCGCCCGGCGCCGGGTCGGCGTCTTTGCGCGGCGATGCCGAGCCGAGCACCTCGCGGTAGAAGCAAGTGCGCTGGCCGGTGTGGCAGGCCGGGCCGGCCGGGTCGACCAGCGCCACCAGGGCGTCGCCGTCGCAGTCGTAGCGGAGCTGGCGCAGATGCATGAAATTCCCCGAGGTTTCGCCCTTCTTCCAGAGCTCGCCGCGCGAGCGGCTGTGGAAATGGAGGTCGCCCTCCTCCAGCGTCATCTCCAGCGACTGCGGGCTCATGTAGGCGAGCATCAGCACCTCGCCGGTGGCGAAGTCCTGAACTACGCAGGGCACCAGGCCCTGCTGGTCGAATTCGATTTCGGGAAACATCCGGTGAATCGTAAACGTCGCCTGGCTATTCGATGCCGAGGCGGTCGAGAAGGTCCTCGTCGCGCCGCCAGTGCCTGCGGACGCGGACCTGGAGATCGAGGAACACCTTGGCGCCAAGCTCGGCTTCCAGCGAGCGGCGGGCGGCGGCGCCGATCTCGCCGATCTTCGTCCCTCCCTTGCCGATCAGGATGCCCTTCTGCGACTCGGTCTCAGCCCAGATCTCGGCGCGGACGGAGACCAGGCCGTCCTCCCTCGGCTCGACTTCCAGGACCGAGACCTCGACCGAGTGCGGGATCTCCTGCCGGGTACGGTTCAGCACCTGCTCGCGGATCAGCTCCGCCAGCAGCAGCTCGCTCGACTGGTCGCTGCGGTCCTCCGGCGGGTACATGTAGGGGCCCTCGGGGATCAGCTCGCCAAGCCGCCCGAGCAGAGCCTCCACCCCCTCACCGGTTCGGGCGCTGATCGGGAAGACCTCGTCGACCCCCTCCAGCCCCGCCGCCTCGGCCAGGACCGGCACCAGCTCGTTGGGCCCCAGCCGGTCGGCCTTGTTGACGGCGCAGATCACCGGCACCCCGGCGCCGGCGCCGAGCAGGGCGCGGACGATGAAGCGGTCGCCGGGGCCGACCCCCTCCTCGCCGTTGACCACGAAGAGGACCACGTCCGAGCCGGCCAGCTCGCGCTCGACCCGCCCCTGCATCCGCTCGGTGAGGACGTCGCGCGGCCGCTGCACCCCGGGCAGGTCGACGAGGACCAGCTGCCGCTCCCGCTCGCGGTCGGTGGCGACGCCGTGGATCGCCCGGCGGGTCGTCTGCGGCCGGCTGGAGACGATCGCGACGTGGGAGCCGACGATCGCGTTGACCAGGGTCGACTTGCCGACGTTCGGCCGCCCGGCGAGCCCGACGAAGCCGGAGCGGGTCATCTCATCCCGGCGAGCACGTGCGCCTGCAGCGCCAGCATCTCGCCGTCGTCGGTCTCGTGGTCGTAGCCGCAGAGGTGGAGGATGCCGTGGACCGCGGCCTCGGTCACGTCCGCGCAGTGCTCGGGGCAGATCGCGACGTCGCCGAGCTCCCGCGGTCCCGCCACCGGGCCGACATCGTCGATCGGGAAGGCGAGGACGTCGGTCGGCGCGTCCTTGCCGCGGTGGTCGCGGTTCAGCTCGCGGATCCGCGCCTCACCGACGATCTCGACCGCGAGATGGCCGTCGTCCACGCCCGCGGCGTCGAGGGCGGCGGCGACGGCGCCGCGCAGATCGGCTGGGACGTCGCTCAGGTCGACCGTCACGAACGCGGCGTCGGTCCGTGTTCGGCGCGCGCATCGCGCTCGCGGGCGCCGTGGGCGTCGTAGGCGGCGACGATCCGCTGGACGAGTTTGTGGCGGACGACGTCCTCACCGCCGAAGCGGACGAATGAGATGTCCTGGACGTCGCTGAGGATGTCGCTGACCGCGATCAGCCCCGAGCGCTGGTCGGTCGGCAGGTCGATCTGGGTGATGTCCCCGGTCACCACCATCCGCGAGTTGAAGCCGAGCCGCGTGAGGAACATCTTCATCTGCTCGGGGCTGGTGTTCTGGGCCTCGTCGAGGATCACGAAGGAGTCGTTGAGGCTGCGGCCGCGCATAAACGCCAGCGGCGCCACCTCGATCACGTTGCGTTCGAGGTAGCCGTTGACGCGGTCTGGGTCGAGCATGTCGAAGAGGGCGTCGAACAGAGGCCGCAGGTAGGGGTCGACCTTGGCCTGGATGTCGCCCGGGAGGAAACCCAGCCGCTCGCCGGCCTCGACCGCGGGCCGGGTGAGGATGATCCGCTGCACCTTGCGTTCGGTCAGCGCCGCGGCGGCCATCGCCACCGCGAGGAAGGTCTTGCCGGTCCCCGCCGGGCCGATCCCGAAGGTGATCGTGTGGCGGCGGATCGAGTCGACGTAGCGCTTCTGGTTGAGCGTTTTCGGCGCCACTTTGGTGTTGCGGTGGCGCCAGACGACGTCATCGAGGATCTCCGCCGGGCTCTCTTCCGCCTCGAGGGCGCCGGTCACCGCTTCGATCGTGCCGGGCGCGACTTCGTGGCCCTGCTCGATCAGCTCGACCATCTCGTCGACCACGGTCGCCGCGGCGGCGACGTCGTCCGGCTCCCCCTCCAGGGTCAGCACGTTGCCGCGCAGGTGCAGCTCGGCGTCGAGGCGTCCGCGCAGCGCCCGCAGGACGGTGTCCTCCGATCCGGCCAGCTCGGCCGCGACGGTGTTGTCGAGGGTCAGCTGCCTGCGCGCCAAGTCGCGATCAACCCAGCTTCTGCCGCACCGCGGCGCTCACCCGCTTGCCGTCCGCCCGCCCGGCGACCTGCGGCATCAGCGCCGACATCACCTGGCCCATCTGCCGCTGCTCGCTGGCGCCGGTCTCCTCGATCGCGCCCTGCACCAGCTCGGCCAGCTCC
The DNA here is from genome assembly GCA_036378275.1 of Solirubrobacterales bacterium. Classification (GTDB taxonomy): domain Bacteria; phylum Actinomycetota; class Thermoleophilia; order Solirubrobacterales; family 70-9; genus VAYN01. The sequence continues at coordinate 10,284 of DASUWV010000062.1, forward strand.
TCGTCGGAAAGCTGCCGGGGCAGGTAGCCCTCGATCAGCTCCGCCTCGAAACGCTCGGAGGCGGCTTGATCAGCCCGCCCGGCGCCCTCGTAGGCCTCGGCCGCCTCGACCCGCTTCTTGCGCTCGCGCTGCAGCACCGCCACCTCGTCGCCCTTGCCCAGCTTCGCGTCCTGCTGCAGCACGTCGACGATCAGCCGCAGCGCGGCCGCCCGCTCGCGGTCGCGCGCTTTCATCGCCGTCTTCACGTCGTCCTGCACCTGCTCGAGAACGCTCATCGGCTTAAGGGTAGAGGGCCGCATCGGGTGCGAGGGCATGGCCCTTGGAAACGAGATCGGCAATATCCGTGCTGAGCAGGATCCAGCCGTTGCTGTTTGCAACGGCGATATAGGCTGCGTCGTAAGCGGTCAGTCCCTCCTCGTTGGCGATGGAAGAAGCTGCTTCCACCAGCGCGGGGTTGCCCGCGACGAGACGTTCGCCACCGCAGCGCTTGACAAGCAACTCGGCCATGTACCGTGCCTCGTGGGGTTCGTGGTCGCGCGCCCCGATTACGTTCGCGATCTCATGGAGAGTGAGGTCGAGGGCCGCGACCGGCTGATCGAAATCGAAGACGATCGCTTTGGCCGCTTCGTGAAAGCGGTCGCTCGAGTCGGATGCGGCAATCCATACTCCGGCATCAAGGAGAAAGGTGTTCAACGCGAATCCCGGTCTTCTCGAATCATTTGAGCTGCATTGCCGCCCCGGGGCTTGGTGGCAAGTTCGAGCAGGCGCCGCATCTCCGCTTGTTCCTCGTCTTCAAGGGCGAGCAGCTCCCGCTCGGCCAGAGCCTGCAGAAGACCGCTTCTAGACAGGCCCCGCTCCTCGGCGAGCGTGTCCACCCGCTCGAGCAGCTCGTCGGGAATGGAGATCATCACCTTGGCCATGGGGTGAGTATATACGGTATTGCCGGAGGTTATTGCGGAAGCCACGGCCGCATCCTCCCGAGCCGGAGCGCACGAGTGGCGCGCAGAATCTAAGAATTGAGGGGCGACTCTGCGACCGAAGCGTCAATTCGGGCCGATGTCGACCGGCTCGGCCTTAGCAGGCCGGCGGACCGTATGGCTTATGGCAGCGCCGAGATGAAGATCGGTTCTTCCGGCTTGACCAGGTGGTACGTAGCGGTGAATTTGCTCGTCAGCGCGCAGAGGGGTTTCGTGCCTTCTTCCCGCGTCAGTTCGACGCTGAAAGCGACCGTGGCGGGGAAGCCCCCTTCCACCGCCGCGGTGGCGGTCGGGCTGCCGTAGGCGCAGGTTGCCCCGGAGAGGCAGCTAGTCATTTTGACGCCCGGGTTGGCGGAGCCGGCGGTCAAGCTGATCGTCCCGTTGCCACCGCCGGTCGCTTCGATTTCTCCTTTCCACGGCAGATTCCGCGCTTCGACCATCGTGCAGCCGGTACACGAGCCGAAGCTGAGGGAGGTCACTTCCCCGAGCAGCGGCGTCCCAGCAGTGGTGGTTTCACCGAGCCCCACGGAGGCTTCGCAGGTGACGCTCGGCGTCGGACCGAAGGTGGCACTCGTCGTCCTCGCCAGCTTCGCTTCGAATTCGGTCGGCACCTTGTAGCGATTGGCTTCCGCGCAGGTGGGATTTTCGTTGGCGCGACAGAGGGTGACGGCCGAGGCGCCGGTTGCCGCGATCGATGCGATCAGGCCGAGGCCGACGGCAGCGCTCAATAGCCAGGCCGTTCGAATACCCATAATCCGAAACTTTACACAAAAAATCCTATCTATTGGAACTTTTCCTCTATGTCGACCAGCTCGACCTCTCCCAGCGGCATCTGCAGGAAGCGGGTGCCGATCCGGTGAAAGGCGTCGGGGTCGCCGGTGCAGAGGAAGTCGTAGGTGCCCTCCCCTTCCGGCTTGCGCGCCAGACCCGCCCCCTCCAGCGTCCGCTGGACGGCGGCGGCGACCGCATGGCCGCCGCTGACGAGGCGGACGTCGCGGCCGAGGATCCGCTGCAGCATCGGCGCCACCAGCGGGTAGTGGGTGCAGCCGAGGATCAGGGTGTCGACTTCGGCCGCCTTCAGCGGCGCGCAGTAGGAACGGGCCATCGTCATCGTGTCCTCGTCGAATAGCGAGCCGTTCTGGATGAAGGGCGCCAGGTCCGGCGCCGCCACCTCGACCACGTCGAGGCCGCGGCCGATCGCTTCCAGCGCCCGCCGGTAGGAGCCGCTCTCGACCGTGTTCGGGGTCGCCAGCACGCCGACCCGGGCGTTGGCAGTGATCGCGGCAGCGATCTCGGCCTGGGGCTCGACCACCGGCACCACCTCGACCCCGTGCGCTGCCGCCACTTGCCGGGTCACCTCCTCGCCGATCGAGGTGGCGGTGTTGCAGGCGATCACCAGCAGCTTCGCCCCCCGTTCGATCAGCAGCTCGGCGATCAAGCCGATCCGCTCCCGCAACTCCGCCGGGTCCTTGTCGCCGTAGGGGAACATCGCCGTGTCGCCGAGGTAGAGGAAGTCCTCCTGCGGCAGTGAGACCAGGCACTCGTGCAGGACGGTGAGCCCTCCGACCCCCGAGTCGAACATTCCCACCGGCTGCGCCGGGTTCAGCTGGTTCCCCGCGATGGCCAGAACGCTACGGCTTGACCGTCATGAAGAAGATCGTCACCACGACGATCAGGCCCGCGATCGGGCCGACCATGCCGAGGCGGCGCGAGATTTCTTCGAATTCAGGGCTGAAGCTGTCGCCGGCCTCGAGGTCGCGTTCGGCCAGGTCCTGCGCCTTGCGCCCCTGCGGCCGGAAGAAGCCGTGCTGCAGCCCGAAGAGGACGATGATCGCGATGAAGCCGACGGTGACGAAGGCTTCGCTGCTGTCCCACGGCCCTTCCGCCAGCAGGTAGATGCCGGCCAGCAGCACCACGACCAGCCCCGGGTCGACCAGGTAGCGGTCGACCTTGCGGATCGCGTCGAAGAGGGCCGGGGCCGAGCGCGGGTGGCTCGGCATCACCGAGAAGATGATCCCGTAGGCGAACGTCGGCCCGAAGGCGAGGACGACGGCAAGGATGTGGATGAACAGACCGACGCTGTAGTCGGAGATGTTCGCGGCGACCATCGGCGAAAACCCTACATCTCAGCCACGACGCAGCAGCAGGGCGGCCCAGTCGCCCTCGATCCGCCGCTCGGCCTCGCGCAGGCCCGCTGGCGCAAACACCGCGGCCGTCGCGTCGAGCTCGGACGGCAGCAAGCCGGAGCAGATCAGCGTCCGCGGCGGCACGGTCATCTGGGCGGCGACCGCGCCGAGGACCGGCGAGGTCATGTTGGCGACGACGGTGGGGGCGAGCGCGGGCAGCCGTTCCCGCAGGTTCATCCGCTCCAGTTGGATCTCGACCCCGTTGGCGGCGGCATTCGCGGCGGCCGCCTCGAGCGCAGCCGGCTCATGGTCGTAGGCGCGGATCGGCGACCAGCCGAGCTTGGCGGCGGCGATCGCCAGCACCCCCGAGCCGGTGCCGAGGTCGACCAGCTCGCCGCCCGGCTCGAGCTTGCAGAGGAGCTCCAGGCAGAGCCGCGTGGTCGGGTGGGCGCCGGTCCCGAAGGCCTGGCCCGGGTCGACGACGACGTCGACCGCTCCCTCCCGCGCCGGCTCCCACGACGGGCGCAGCCAGAGCCGGCCGGCGACCAGCAGCGGCTTGTGGAAGTCACGCCAGCGGTCGGCCCAGTCGTCGGGGATCTCAGTGGAGCTGACCTCGATCCGCCCGCCATCCACCGCCGCGTCGAGGTCGCCGAGCTCCGGCAGCTCCCCCTCGCCGCCGTAGATCGCGTACTCGACGTAGCCGGGCCCGCGCTCCTCCTCGACCCCGTTGGGAGCGAGCACCGTCAGCTCAGCCAGGACCAGGTCGGCCTGCTCGGGCGCGCAGCGGACCGCGAGCCGGATCAACCGAAGGCCCGACGCACGCGGCCGAAGAGACCCTCGCCATGCTGCGGGGCGACGTTGTCTTCGTCGAGGGTCTCGTCGAGGCGCTCGGTCAGCTCGCGCTGCTCGTCGCTGAGGTTGGTCGGGACGAAGACTTCGAGGACGACCCGCTGGCTGCCGCGGCGGCGGCCGTTGAGGCGCGGCAGCCCGATCCCCTTGAGCACGTACTGGTGGCCGGGCTGGGTCCCGGGCTCCACCTCGATCTCCTGCTCCCCCTCGAGCGTGGGCACCGTCACCGTGGTACCGAGCATCGCCTCGGTGGCGGGAATCGAGACGGTGCTGATCAGGTCGGTGCCGTCGCGCTCGAAGCGCTCGTCCTCGGCCACCTGGATTTCGACGTAGAGATCTCCCGCCGGCGCCCCCGGATCGCCCTTGTGGCCGGCGCCGGGGATCCGCATCCGCTGGCCGTCTTCGATTCCGGGCGGTACTTCGATCGCGCTGGTCCGGCTCTGGCGGGTGCGGCCGCTGCCCCCGCAGGCCTCGCACGCGGTCTCCGGCACTTTGCCCGCGCCGCCGCAGGCGTCGCAGACGGCGCTGCGGACCATCTGCCCGAACGGGGTCCGCGTCACTACCCGCAGCTCGCCGGCGCCGCCGCAGCGCTCGCATGTCGAGATCGGGGTCCCCGGCTCGGCGCCGTTGCCGTGGCAGTGCTCGCAGGCGTCGACGACGTCGTAGGTGACCTCGCGCCGGGCGCCGGTCGCGACCTCGGCCAGCTCGATTTCGACCGCGGTGGCGACGTCGCCCCCCGCCGCCGCCCTGCGGCCGCCGCCGAAGCCGAAGCCGCCGCCGAAGAAGGCCTGGAGGATGTCGTCGATCGAGCCGAAGCCGGCTCCCGGGTCGTAGCCGCCCGAGCGGAGCCCCTCGTGGCCGTAGGCGTCGTAGGTGCGCCGGCGCTCGGCGTCGGAGAGGACCTCGTAGGCCTCGGCCGCCTTCTTGAAGCGGTCCTCGGCGTCGGGCTCCTGGTTGACGTCGGGGTGCAGCTCCCGCGCCAGGCGGCGAAAGGCCTTCTTGATCTCGGTCTCGCTCGCGTCCCGGGAAACCCCGAGGACCTCGTAGTAGTCGCGCGGCATCGGCTAGCTGTTGTAGACGGTCTCGAAGTAGCGGGAGAGCTCGCGGGCGGCGAGCCGGACCGAGGCGATCGCGGTCGCGTAGTCCATCCGCAGCGGGCCGACGACGCCGACGGCGCCGAGGTTGCGGTGCGGAAGGCCGTAGTTGGCGCCGATCACGCTCGCCGACCGCAGCTCCGGCTGCGGGTTCTCGGCGCCGATCCAGAAGAAGACCGAGCGCCGGTCGAGCGAGGAGCGCAGCATCGCCAGCACCTCGGCCCGTCGCTCCAGCGCCGTCATCAGCTCGTCGGCGCGCGGCAGGTCCGGCAGGTGGGCGTCGGATAACAGGCGCGAGGTCCCCTCGAGGTAGAGGTCGCCGCCCTCGGTGACGAAGTCGGTGAAGGTGGTGCCGAGGGTGGCGATGAAATCCGCCTCGGGGCCGCTCAGCTCGGGGTCGGCGAGGCGGCCGGCGATCATCCGTGCCCCGACCCCGAGGCCGGCGAGGGACTCGTTGAGGTAGCTCGAGGCCCACTCGACGAGGCCGCGGTCTACCGGCCGGCCGAACTCGAAGACGCGCCTGGTGACATCGCCGGTGGAGGCGATCCCGATCACCACCACCTTGTTCGGCTGCAGCTGCAGCACCTCGACCCGATGGATCGTCGCGGTCAAGCTCGGGTCCGGCGCCGTCGCCATCGCCACCAGGTCGGTGACTTCGGCCAGGGCCAGCGTCGTCTCCCGCATCGCCGTGTCGACCTCCCGCCGCAGGCGCGAGAGCTCGAGTTCGACGCTCGGCTCGGCCGGCACCTGGCTCGATTCCAGCATCAAGTCGACGTAGCGCCGGTAGCCCCTGTCGGTCGGGACGCGGCCGGCGGAGGTGTGGGGATGGGTCAGGTAACCGGCCGCCTCCAAGGCCGCCAGCTCGGCGCGCACGGTCGAGGCCCCCCACTCCACCTCCGGCCGCTCCGCCACCTCCTTCGACGGCACCGGCCGGGCAGTGTCGAGGTAGGCGTCGACGACCAGCCTGAGGATCAGCTCTTGGCGCTCGGACAGCACGGTCACATCTTAGGAACCGTCGGGGCCGGGGTCGGGGGACCCTCGGGCTGGCGGATACTCAAAGTCGCAGTGCTAATTAG
>DASUWV010000063.1:0-20271 GCA_036378275.1 Solirubrobacterales bacterium
GTGCGCATAGCCGGCGGCCCCGGCAACGACACGATTCACGGCGGGGATGGCGACGACTTGATCGAGGCGGGGACAGGGGCCGATCGCCTCTACGGCGAGGCCGGGTCCGATGGGTTGATCGGCGGCCTCCCCGGCCCGACCTACCTGTACGGCGAGGGCAACGGCGACCTGCTCGCGGCCGGCGGCGGCTGCGCCGGCGGGGCGCTGGTCGGGGGCCCCGGCCGCGACGACGCCTCCTTCGCCGAGACCCAGGCGCACCCCGGCCTCTTGATCGTCTCCTTCCCCCAGCACAAAGCCTGGGTGACCACCGTCAAGCACTGCCACCCGGTCCACCTCTCCCCGACCGACGAGGACATGGAGGGCTCGTTCGACAACGACGTCCTGATCGGCGACGGCGGCCCCAACGCGATGCTCGGCCAGCCCGGCAGGGACCGCTTCTTCGGCAACGGCGGCGAAGACGTGATCGACGCCCGCGACGGCGTCCGCGACTTCTCGATCCAGTGCGGCCGCGGCACCCCGCCGAAGACGATCACCATCCACCGCAAGGGCGGCAAGACCGAAACGCGCGAAATCGAAGGAACCGGCGAACCCGCCGGCCGCGCCCTCACCGACGAATTCGACCCCGAACCCTTCAACTGCGCCACCGTCAAGTACGGCCACCCCGTCCCCGGCCTCAACGGCTGACTCTACGCGCTGCCAGAACGGCTGAAGGCGGCTACCGGAGTTCGGTGAAGCCGGCCGTGGCGAAGTCGCCGTCGAAGGCGAGCGCCTCCTGGATGCCCCTCGCCCGCATGTAGGCGAAGCTGGTCGCGTCCACAAACGAGTACTCGCGCTCGTCGTGGTGCCGAAGCCAACGCAGTGCCTCCTCTTCGACCTCTTGATCTACGCCGACAACCTGTAGGTATCCCGTGGGAGAGCCGAGGTTATCCAGCATTTCCACTGCCTTCCCGTGCCACGCCCTGCGTCGGATCCAAGTCCAGGTCTCGCCGCGGACGTGGTTGGTCGTCACGAGCCGCCGTCCCGCGACCTGTGGCATCAGGCGCTTCGCAGCCTCGTGATGACGATCCCTCTCTATGACCCCCGCGACGAGGAATGACGTGTCGACGAAGATCAAGGGTCCGGATTGGACGGCCCGTAGACCACGTCGTCCACGGTGACGCTGCTGTCCGGATCTCCCTCGACCGTGCCGAACATCTTGAACAGGGGGTCCTCCTCGATCGACGGCAATGGCCGCACCCTCTCCCGCACGCAACGCCTGATCACCTCCGCCTTCGAGAGCCCCTCTTCCTCGGCGCGTCTTTCGACAGCGGCGTCCAGCTCGGGCTCGATCGATATCTGCAGTCGCTTCATGCGGGCCATGTTACATCACCTCTGGCTAGGTAATGTAACATTTCAGCGCCAAAAGTGTGAAATCTTCCGCGCGCCAGACCTACTCGGTCGCTACCGCGTAGGCCTCCTCGGCGCCGAGGAAGGGGGCCAGGGTGACGTAGACGGCGAAGGGGACCATCTCCGCCAGGCGCGCCGGGCCTTTCCGCTTCAGGTGGTCGTAGAGGAGGGCGTAGAGGGCGCCGCCGATCGCCTCGGCCGTGATCGGCGGGACCTCGGGGGCGAGCTCGTAGCCCGGCGCCAGCAGCCCCTCCATTCCTTCCGTCACCACCTCGCGCTGCTCCAGCGCCCGTTTCCCGGCCGCGTACATCTCGACCCCGCCGAGGCAGGCGTACTCGGGCTCGAGGATGCCCCAGGTGAACATCGCCTCCTGCGTGCCGCGGACCGCGTGCGCCCAGTCGCCGGCGCGGCGGAAGGCGGGCAGGGCAGCGGCGAGCATCATCGAGGAGCCGCTGTCGAGCGCCGCCACCATCGCGTCCTCCTTGTTGGCGAAGTGCTCGTAGAAGGTGCGCTGCGAGGTCTTGGCGCGGTCGACGACGTCCGCCACCGTCGTCTCCGGGTAGCCCTTCTCGGAGACGACGGCGGCGAGCGCCCGCAGGATCCGCTCCGGCGGGTTGGATGCCGCCTGCCGCTCCTCGAACGGACGGGCCCGCGGCGGCCGGCGGCGAGGCGGCCGCAGCGGCTGCGGAGGCGGCGAGTAGCGGAAGAGCCAGTCCCACAGCTGCGGCGCCAGATCCGGCAGCGCCTCCTCTTCGCCGCGGTAGAGGCGCTTGTGGATCACCTTCTGGATGCCGCCGATCAGCGCCCGCACGATCTCCGGCGGCATCCCCTCGTGCCCGGGCACCGAGTCCAGAAGCCGCTTGACCAGGACCTCGAAGGCGTCGAGCGTGCGGTCGACCAGCGCCACCCCCTCCGGGCCGGCGGCGTAGATCTCGACGAATGACATCTTCGACGCGGCCGGCTGCTCGACGATCTGCCCGATCAGAGCCTCGAAAGCCGCCCGCGCCAGGTCCACGTCCCCCGGCACCTCGAGCCCGACCCGCACCGTCGCCAGCGCCGGCTCGACCAGCGCCTCGATCGCCGCCAGGAAGCACGCCTGCTTGTCCTCGAAGTGACGGTAGAAGGCGCTGCGCGAAACCCCCGAGAGCTCGACCAGATCGGCCACCGTGGTCGCCTCGTAGCCTTTCTCGGCGACCGTCGCCACCAGCGCCGCGAACAGCCGCTCGCGCTGGTTGCGCTCCGCCTCTTCGCGCGGGGTGCCCCGGCCGGGGCGAAGCTTTTTCGCCCGCAGCTGGCTCGCATCCCCCCACGGCGTCCTGACCATCGCGGGGTGACCATATCCCGGCGTCCACAGCTCGCTCAGCTTCGACTTATCGATCGGCTGACGCGGTATGCGCGTGGCCCTCATTGCCTCAAGGTCCCCTGAGGAAGAACGGACACAAACCGCATTCTAAAGCCCTTTGTCCGTCTTGGCAAATGGCAACTGCCGAAACTGGCAAAACAGTTCCTTGACATGTTGGTCCGTGTCTGTTCTTATTCCACCCGTCACCAAAACGTGTCTCTTTCCCAGGGGGATGGAGCTGTTGCGGCGGCAGGAGAGAAAACGGTCGACCGGTCCCGGTCAGGGGACCCCGCGCAGGACGCGGAGTCGGACAGGGGGCGCCGGTCAGGGAGAAGGAGAGAGATTTGAGACGCCACGCGAAGGCACCGTCCGCGGTATCGACCTCTGGCCGGCGGGTGCGCCGGTCCGTCTTCGGGGCGGCGTGCCTCTGCGTCCTCGGCCTGGTGGCCTTCCTCGGGAGTGGTGCGCCCTCAGCCGGCGCCGAAGCGTGCTCCAACGAAGCGATCCGCTCCCAGCAGGGCTCCACCTACCTCCCGGACTGCCGCGCCTACGAGCAGGTGACTCCGGTGGAAAAGGAAGGCAGCCTTGACATCTTCGGCGGCAACTGCGGGTTCTGTGACGGCTTCTATGCGTGGACGCAGGCGGCCGACAGCGGCGAAAAGATCGGTCTGCAGACCCTGGCCGCCTTCGGTTCCAATGCGACCGGCGAGATAAATAGCTACGTTTTCTCCCGCTCCCCGGAAGGATGGGGCTACGCTGCGGTGACTCCGGCCAACTCCGGGGTCAAGCAGTACATGATGAACGTGTTCAATCCAGACTGGTCCAAGGTCGGGAGCATGACGTGGGAAGGAACCGGCTTCGGCCCTGCGACGCATCTGGGCTCCCCGCAGGGCTTGGAGTTCGGAAACGTCGGCGGACCCTATACGGAAATCGGACCCACCATTGCCGCCACCAGCAGCGAGCGGCTCGGCTGGGCCGAAACCACCTCCCAGATAGTGGGAGCGTCACGCGACTTCAGCCATGTCGTATTCGAATCGATGGACCATTCGCTGGCACCGGCCGCCGCAGGCGAGGTCGAAGCCGGCGCGGCGCTCTACGAATACAACGGCGGCGAAGTGAAGCTCGTCAACGTCGAAACCGACGGGACGCTGACCAGTCCCTGCGGCGCGAAGCTGGGCTTCTATCCGACGCAGGGCTTCGACCGCAACGCGGTCTCGGCCGACGGCTCGAAGGTCTTCTTCACGAGCCCGGACTTCTTCGCCCAACAGCAATCGGAATACACCGGAAGCCCTCTGGACCCCAGCTGCTTCAGCGAAGGCGAACCGACGGCGAACGCCCCGCAGCTTTACATGCGCGTGGGCGGAGCGGAAACGGTCGAGGTCTCCGCACCTGAACCCGGTGTGGAACCCGAAAATACCTACAGGGTTTTCTACGTCGGCGCGGCAGAAGACGGATCGAGAGTCTTCTTCCTCACCCAGACCGAGCTGACCGCCGACGACGCCGGAATCCACACCCTTGAGCTCTACGAATACAACACCGCAACGGGAACCCTCACCCGTATCTCCCGAGGGGACTCCGGGACGGCCGCAGGAAAGGTGAGCTGGATTGTCACCTCGGACGACGGCTCGACGGTCTATTTCGCAGCGGGGGGGCAGCTCGCGCCCGGAGCACCCGATCTCTCCGGCACCTCCGAAGAGAACTTGTACCGCTATGACACCGCTACCGGCGAAACCACTTACATCACGACGGTGGGGCAGGATTGGCACACCTTGGCGCCCGACGGGAGCGTCGCCAACGACACCACCACGAACTGGTACGTTACCCCCGATGGCCGGTTTCTGATCCTCTTCAGCCGCAACGACCTGACCGGCCAGAACACCTCGGAACGGGGCGAGCTGTACCGCTACGACCGCGAAGACGAAAGCCTCACCTGCGTCTCCTGTCTCAGCGATCCGGCCGCAGCCAGCGGCGACGCCGAATTCACGGCAGTGTCGAGTAACCAGAATGAGGTTGGCAGCGCGATACGACCGTCTCGTCCGATCTCCGAAGACGGCAGCCGGGTCTTCTTCGACACCCCCGACGCGCTGGTGCCCCAGGACACCAACGGCAAGCGCGACGTCTACGAGTGGCACGAAGGAACCGTCTCGCTGATCTCCTCCGGCAAGGACGGGACGAACTCCTACTTCCTCGACTCGAGCGCCGATGGGCGGGACGTCTTCATCGGGACCCACGGCCAGCTGGCGCTGACCGACACCGACGCCAGCGGCGACCTCTACGACGTCCGCGTCGGCGGCGGCTTCCCGTTCGTCGCCGAAGAAGAATGCGCCGGCGAAAGCTGCCAGGGGTCGACCGGCGGCCAGCCGGGGGAAGCCAGCCCGGGAACCGGAAACTTCGTCGGGACCGGGAACGTCCGTGAAGGCTCGAAGCACTGCCCGCGAGGCACCCGCAGGGTGCGACGCCACGGCAGGGTTCGCTGCGTCCGGAGGCACCACCGACACCATCGGCGAGCCGGCTCCAGCCGGAGGGCCGCGAAATGAGCGCCCGCCGATCCAGCCAGCGCACCCGAACTTTCGCAGCGAAGGAGAAGAAGCAGATGACGGAGCCAAGCAAGCGCGCGCACCTGGGGTCGGTTCTGGCCGCGGCAACGATCGCGATGGCGGCGATCCTGCTCCTGGCGAGCCCCGCTGAGGCGAGCGTGCTGGGGCCGGGCGGGTTCACCGTCGCCACCTCGAGCGAACAGGCCGGTGCCCACGCCGACATCACCACCGACGTCGAATTCGAAACTGCGGAAGGCGTGACGACGGAAGCCGTGAAAGACGTCGTCGTCGACCTTCCAGCTGGCTTCACCGGCGCGCCGGCGGGAGTGCCCCAGTGCCCGACGCAGCTGTTCATCAAGACGGTCAACCTCTTCCTGGGGGAACCCGGTTGCCCAGACTCGACTCAGGTGGGCTATGCCCAGGTCATGCTGGGGGTGCTCGGCGGCTCCTTCCCGGTCGAAGTGCCGGTCTATAACCTGGTCCCCGACGCGGGCCAACCTTCGAAGTTCGGGTTCACGGCCATCCTCGTCGGCATCCAGTTCAGCGCCACCGTGCGCCCGGACGACTACGGGCTGCGGACGACCTTCCACAACATCTCTGAGATCGCCTCCCTGGACAGCACGAAACTGACCCTCTGGGGCGTTCCCGCCGATCCGAGCCACAACGCCCTGCGAGGAAGGGTCTGCATATACAGCAGCGAATTCTGCCCGTATCCAGGCGGCACCTCGGCCGGGGTGGAACGGAAGCCGTTCCTCACCAGCCCGACCAGCTGCAGCGGCGAACCGCTGACCGCCAGGGCGTACGTCGATACCTACGAGAACCGCGGTACCTGGAACGCCGCGGGAGAACCGCAGCTCGCCAATCCCAATTGGCAGAGCCAGAGCGCCGAAATCCCGCCGATCACCCATTGCGACAAACCCGCCTTCAACCCGGCGCTGAAGGTGCGGCCGACCGTCACCGAATCGGACTCGCCCTCGGGCTACGAAATCGACCTCAAGGTCCCGCAGAACTCGAACCCCGACGGAGTAGCCACCGCCGATCTCCGCGATTCGGTCGTGAACCTGCCCGAAGGCGTCAGTCTCTCGCCCTCGGCGGCCGACGGCCTCCAGGCGTGCACTGACGCGCAGCTCGGGATCGGCTCGAAGACCGCTCCCACCTGCCCGAGGGCATCGAAGATCGGCGAAGTGACGCTGAGCTCGCCATCGCTGGAAGATCAGCTCACCGGCGCCATTTACGTCGGCCAGCCGACCGCCGAAGATCCCTACCGCCTCTTCCTCTCGATGTCTGGGGACGGTGTCCGGGTCAAGCTGGCGGGCGCCGCGCACGCAGACCCGCAAACCGGCCGTCTGACCGCCGTCTTCGACGAAAACCCGCAGCAGCCGTTCAGCGAGCTGAAGCTGCTCTTCAAGAGCGGGCAGCGGGCGCCGCTGACGACGCCGCCCACCTGCGGGACGTTCACGACCACCTCGGATCTCGTCCCCTGGACGGCGCCTGAAGGCGCAGACGCCAGCCCGCAGGACTCCTTCCAGGTCAACGCCGGCCCGCACGGCACGAGTTGCTTCTCGAGCCTGGCATCGGAGCCGAACGTGCCCAGCTTCGAAGCCGGAACGCTGGCCCCGATCGCCGGCGCCTTCTCTCCGTTCGCGCTGCGGCTGCACCGCCAGGACGGCACCCAGCGCCTCAGCGAGATCGACGCGACGCTGCCTCGGGGCCTGCTGGCCAAGCTTGCCGGCATCCCCTACTGCCCCGACGCCGCGATCGCGGCGGCGGCGACGAAGAGCGCAGCCGAAGAGCTGGCGAGCCCCTCCTGCCCGGCAGCGTCCGAGATCGGCAGCCTGCGCACCAGTGCCGGCCCGGGCACGCTCCCGTTCGAAGTCGACGGAAAGGCCTACCTGGCCGGCCCCTACAAGGGAGCGCCGTTCTCACTCGTGACGATCGTCCCCGCAGCCGGCGGTCCCTACGACCTCGGCACGGTGGTGACCCGCACGGCTCTGGGGGTGGATCCGGAAACGGTCCAGAGCAGCGCCGACTCCGATCCGCTGCCCCAGGTCTTGAAAGGGGTGCCGATCGACCTGCGCAAGGTCGCGCTGAACCTCGATCGCTCGCAGTTCACCGTCAACCCGACGAGCTGCGAACCGATGACCGTCGACGCCGCCACGATCTCGGCGCTCGGCCAGCCCTCAGCGCTCTCGCAGCGCTTCCAGCTCGGCGCCTGCGCCGCCCTCGGCTTCAAGCCGAAGCTGAGCCTGAAGCTGGTCGGCAAGACCCACCGCAGCGCCCATCCGGCCCTGCGGGCGGTCCTGACGATGCCTAGGTCGAACGCGAACATGGCTAGCAGCGCCGTGACTCTGCCCCACACCGAGCTGCTCGACCAGGGGCACATCCGCACGGTCTGCACGCGGCCCGAGTTCGCCGAAGGGGCCTGCCCCGCGGGGTCCGTCTACGGCCACGCGACCGCGATCACGCCCCTGCTCGACCAGCCGCTGTCGGGCCCGGTCTATCTCAGGTCGAACCCGGCGCACAAGCTGCCGGACCTGGTCGCCGACCTGCACGGGCAGATCCACCTCGTCCTCCCGGCCCGAATCGACTCGGTCAACGGCGGCATCAGGACCACGTTCGAATCGATCCCGGACGCGCCGGTCTCGAAGTTCGTGCTGAGCATGCAGGGCGGCAAGAAGGGCCTGCTGGTCAACGACACGGAAATCTGCGCCGCCAAGCCGCACGCCACTGCCGTCTTCGACGCCCACAACGGGCGGGCGTTCGAATCGACCCCGGCCCTAAAGGCCGGCTGCGGGAAGCGCTGAGCGGGGAGCGGTGAGCCACCTGAGGCAAACCGCCCTCGCCTTCTTCCTTGCTGCCGCGATCCTGGCCCCGACGCCCGCCGGGGCGTCGGGGCCTCCCAGCGGCCTCGACGGCAGGAGTTGGGAGATGGTCTCCCCGGCGGAAAAGAACGGCGGCTCGGTAGGGACCCCGGGAAGCGCGTCCGCAGGAGCGCTGCAGGCGGCTGCAGGCGGCTCGGTGCTTACCTTCGGCGCCGCCGCGTCCTTCGGCGAAGGCGCAGGAGCCCCGCCGGTCAGCCAGTACCTCTCCACCCGCGGGGAAGGCGGCTGGCTCACGGCCAACGTCAGCCCTCCGCTGCTCTCGGGCACCTACGACTACGGCGCCTACCTGCTCTTCTCCGAAGACCTCTCCCGCGCCCTGCTCACCAACGGCTGGAGCTGCCGCGGCGGCGAAGAACGCTGCGAAGCCGAAAACACCCCGCTCGGTGAAGGGGCGCCGGCCGGCTACCGCAACCTCTACCTGCGCGAAGGCTCCGCCTACACCCCGCTGATCACGACGGCGAACGCCCCAGCGCTGACGGTGTCCGCCGAAGACTTCTTCCTCGCCCTCCAAGGCGCGAGCCCCGACCTGCGCCACGTCGTCTTCTCGACGTGCGCAGCGCTGACGGCCGACGCGACCGAGATTCCCGCCGTCGAAGGCTGCGAAGGGGACAACCTCTACGAGTGGGAAGAAGGCCAGCTGCGGGTGATCAACAAGCTGCCCGGGCTGCCGGTCAGCGCCCCCGGCGCAAGCCTCGCCGCTTCGTCTGGCGCCGTTTCCGCCGACGGCGCCCGCGTCTACTGGACGCGCGAAGGCGATCTCTACCTGCGCGACGGCGAAGCGACCAAGCCCGTCTGTGAAGGCTGCGCCTTCCAGGTCGCCTCGACCGACGGCGCTCTCGCCTTCTACACCAAGGAAGGGCACCTCTACCGCTACAGCGCCACCGGCGAAGCCTCCACCGACCTCACCCCCTCCGGCGGTGTCGAAGGCGTCCTCGGCGCCTCCGAGGATGCCAGCCGCGCCTACTACCTCAGCTCCACCGGGCTCTACCTCTGGGAAGAAGGCGGCGCCCGGAAGATCGCCGACGGCGCCGATGAAAGCGACTTTCCGCCTGCCACGGCAACCGCCCGCGTGACCGCCGACGGCAGCCGTCTCGCCTTCCTCTCGAAGCTGCCGTTGACCGGCTACGACAACACTGATCTCTTCAGCGGGGAACCCGACACGGAGGTCTTCCTCTACGACGCCACGGCGAACGAAGGCGCGGGGGAATTGACCTGTGCGTCCTGCCACTCGGTCACCGCCACCGGCCGACCGGTCGGCTCCTCGACCATTCCTGGCGCCCGCTCGTTCGATGGCGGCCCCGCCTCGTACAGGCCTCGGGCTCTTTCCGCCGACGGCACTCGCCTCTTCTTCGATTCCCGTGACGCGCTTCTCATCGAAGACAGCGACAACCACCACGACGTATACGAGTGGGAGGCCAACGGAACCGGAGGCTGCGCGAAAGCCTCGGGCTGCATCGGGCTGATCTCCGACGGTGTTGAAGACGGGGGCCTCTTCGCCGACGCGAGCTCGTCGGGTGAAGACGCGTACTTCGCGACCGCCACGTCGATTGCCCGGGCCGACGCCGGCGGGATCGACATCTATGACGCCCGCGCCGGCGGCGGCTTCTTCGAACCCGAACCGCCCCCGCCCTGCGAAGGCGACGACTGCCAGGGACCGGCACCGGGGCCCGAAGACGCTACCCCCGGCACGGCGACCCTGGAAGCGGCGACGAACCCGCCGGCCCACTTCCGGCATCACCGGCGGCACCGTCACCACAAGCATCGTCGCCATCATCGCCACCACCATCGGAGGACTGCGGGATGAGGGCGCTGAAGCTGGTCGCGCTGGCGGCCCTCCTAGCGGGATTCTGCGCCTTCCCCTCGGCGGCATTCGGCTCCTTCGGGCTCCAGCCCGGGGAACAAGGGTTTCACGTCACGATCGAAAACCAGGACGGCAGCGCCGACGCTCTCTCGGGCTCGCACCCGTACGAGATGCACGTGCACCTCGCCTTGAACGAATCCGGTGGCTTCAGCGACGGCGATCTACGGGACCTGCACCTTCACCTGCCCGCCGGATTGCTGCTGACCCCGCGGGTGCGAACCTGTACCTCGGAAGATTTCCACACCCCACGCGTCTCCCCGTACCAGGAAAGCCTCTCGGGGGAGAGCTGCCCGAACGCGAGCCAGGTCGGCGTGGTCGCGGTGCACTCCAGCTACAAAGGAGGCTCGACGCGCTGGTTCGGGGTCTTCCAGCTCAGCCATCCCCATGGCTCGCCTGAGGCGATCGGGTTCTCGCCGTTCGGCATCCCGATCGTGCTCAGCACCCACATCCGCGAAGCCGACGGCGGCCTCGACCTCCGCCTCGAAAACCTCTCCCAGCAGATCGACTTCACTGGATTCGACCTGACGCTCTGGGGCACCCCGTATGCGACTCCACAGGTGGAAGAACCGCCTTTCGTGCCGCCCTGGACCTTCCCGCACGACAACGAGCGCGGCAACTGCCTGAACGAGGTAAACCCGGCCGAACCCTTCGGCGAACCGGCGCAGCTGGTCTGGTCCTCTCCGCCGCCCGAATGGAAATACATTGCCGGCACCTGCTCGGGCGGGAGCGACCCGACGATCGTCAACCCGCCCTCGTTCGTCAGCATGCCCACCTCCTGCGGAGCGACCATGCCCTGGCAGGCGACGGCGACCTCCTGGGCAGGCGAAAGCGAGGAAGCCGGCGCTCTCAGCGAAGGCCCCGCCGGCGGCTCGATCGTCCCCGGGTCCTGCGTCGAGCCCAACTCGGCCGCCGAAGTCCACCTCTTCACGGAATCGGCGGCTGCGCCCACCGGCCTGATCTTCGACCTGAGGATGCTCGACGGCAACCCGCCGCTCTTCGCCAGCGGGCGGATCAGCTCCCCGGCGCGGGAAGCCTCGATGAGCCTGCCCGAAGGGATCTCGATCAATCCCTCGCTCGCCGCCGGCCTCGGCGTCTGCAGCGAAGCCGATTTCGCCCGCGAGGCGCTGGACAGCCACGAAAACGAAGGCTGTCCCAACCGGTCGAAGATCGGGACGGTAAGCCTTGAAGGGCTGCTCGGGCTGGAACAGCCCGTCAAAGGCTCGGTCTACCTCGCACAACCCTACGCGAACCCGTTCGGGTCCCTGGTCGCGGTATACGTCGTCTTCCGCGATTCCGACCTGGGCGTGTTCGACACCGCGACCGGCGTCCTCGAACCCGACCCCCACACCGGTCGCCTCAAAGCTCGCTTCGAAAACCTGCCGGAGATCTACTACTCCCACTTCCGCCTCACCCTGAGGGAAGGCCAGCGCTCCTCGCTGGTGGCCCCGCCCGCCTGCGGCACTTATGTCGGAGAACTGGGCCTCACCCCCTACTCCGATCCCGAACTGCATCTCACCGACCTCTCCTACATCCAGATCACCGAAGGCGAAGGCGGCGGGCTGTGCCCGGACGGGTCGTTGTCGCCCTTCCACCCGGCCCTGGAAGCCGGCTCGCTCAACTCGCAGGCCGGCGCCTTCTCACCCTTCTACCTCCACATGACCCGCACCGACTCCGAGCAGGAGATCACCTCCTACTCGGCCACCTTCCCCCCGGGTCTGCTGGCGAGGATCGGGGGAATCCCCTACTGCAGCGACGCGGCGATAGAAGCGGCCAAGCTGAAGACGGGGACGGAGGAGCTCGAACATCCCAGCTGTCCGAAAATCAGTCAGATCGGGCACACGATCGCCGGCTACGGCGTCGGTGGCACCCTCGCCTATGCCCCCGGAGGGCTTTACCTCGCCGGTCCGTACCACGGGTCGCCGCTCTCGATCGTCGCGGTCGACTCGGCGCTGGTCGGGCCGTTCGACCTCGGGGTCGTCGTCGTGCGCTCCGCGATCCGGGTGGATCCTTTCACCGCCCAGGCCTCGATCGACTCCAGCGGCTCCGATCCGATCCCCCACATCCTCGGCGGCATCCCGCTGCACCTGCGCGACATCCGCGTCTACGTCGACCGCCAGGGCTTCACCGTCAACCCGACCAGCTGCGACGTGCTCGAGACCCACTCGCTGCTGACCGGCGCCGGCGCCGACCTGGCCAGCACCGCCGACGATCCCAGCGCCACCAGCTCGGACCGCTACCAGCTGCTGGGTTGCCAGGACCTCGGCTTCGCCCCGCGCTTCCGCCTCAAGCTCAAGGGCGGGACCACGAGGAGCAAGTACCCGTCGCTGCGCGCGATCTACGAACCGAGATCAGGTCAGGCGAACGTGGGCTATGCCCAGGTCACGCTGCCGCACTCGCTCTTCCTCGCCCAGGAGCACATCGGCACGGTCTGCACCAACCGCGACTTCGCCGCCCAGACCTGTCCGGTGAATTCCCGGCTCGGGTTCGCCAAGGCGGAAACGCCGCTGCTCGACGAACCGATGCGCGGCTACGTCTACCTGCGCTCCTCCAGCCACGTGCTCCCCGACATCGTCGCCGACCTGCACGGGCGCGGCTTCGAGGTCGAGCTCCGAGGCCGGGTCGACGCCGGCCCTGGGGGAGGCCTGCGCGCGACCTTCGAAGTGCTGCCGGACGCCCCGGTCACCCGCTTCACCATGCACCTCTTCGGCGGCAAGCATGGCCTTCTGGTCAACTCAGAAGACCTCTGCGCCCACCCCCAGCGCGCGCTCGCCCGCTTTATCGCCCAGGACAACGCGACCGAGCAGCTGCGACCGCGGATCAAGGTCAAGTGCCGGTCGGGGAATGGAAAGCGGGGGAGGGGCAGGAAGTGAGCGCGAAGCCGATCAAGACGTTGGCCGTGACCGTGGCGGCGCTTGCCGCCCTGGCCGCCGTCGGCCGCGCCGAGGTGATTCAGCACGGGAGCCTGCGGATCAGCTTCGAGGGCAAGCTCAACCCGAAGCGGCTGCCGCGCCACGGCGCCGCTCCCGTCGCGGTCAGCGTCGGCGGCCACGTGACCACCACCGACGGCTCGACTCCGCCGCAGTTGCGCAAGATCGAGATCGGGATCAACCGCCACGGGCGCTTCGACTACAGCGGCCTGCCCGCCTGCCGGCTGGAAGAAATCCAGCCCTCGACGACCACCAACGCGATGCGCGCCTGCGGGCCCTCCAAGGTCGGGGTCGGCAGCTTCGCCGCCAACGTCGCGATCCCCGGCCAGACGCCCTTCCCCTCGGCCGGCAAGATGATCGCCTTCAACGGGGTCGAAGGCGGCAAGCCGGTGATCTTCGCCCACGTCTACGGGACCAGGCCGGTGCCGACGTCTTTCACCCTGACCCTGCGCATGCAGCAGACCAGGGGCACCTTCGGGACCACCCTCGTCGCCTACCTGCCCCACGTCACCGGCCACGCCGGCTTCATCACCGGCCTCAGCCTCAACCTCCACCGCACCTACCGCTACCGCGGCAGCTGGCACAGCTACCTCTCGGCCGGCTGCCCGGCCCCCAAGGGCTTCTCCGGCAGCCCCTTCCCGCTGGCGCGGGCGAGCTTCACCTTCGCCGGCGGCCGGACCCTCGGCTCGACCCTGGTGCGCAGCTGCAAGGTGCGGGGCTAGAGAGGCTGACCCTTGAGCCAGGGCGCTCTCGCCTCCGGCCGCGGAACCTCCAAGGTGAAGGCCCCCGCCGCCGACTCGCCCGAGGCGCTGGCCGGGAGCCTGGCGGCGGCGCTGGTCGAAGGCGAGGCCGCCGCAGTGGGCGCCTTCCTCGCCTACGACTCGAGGCTGCTCACGCCCGACGGGACCGAGGTGAGAGGGCGGCGGGGCGTGGTCTCGGTGCTGGCCCAGCTGGCGACGCCGGGCCAGCGCCTTTCGATCGAGGCCGGGCAGACGATCCGCACCGGCGCGGTCGCGGTCTGCGCCCAGCGCTGGACCCTGCGCAGCGAGACCGCCGGGACGCCCTTCGAGCGCCGCTCGACCGGGTTCCTGGTGCTGCGTTGCGAGAACGGCCGCTGGTGGGTGGTGATCGCCGCCCCCTGGGGCGTCGGTTCCTGACTCAGCGAAGCTCGGCGCACAGCTCGGACAGGGGGACGGCTTCGACCGATCGTGCCAACCGGAAGCGCTCATCGCCGGGGTAGACGACGAAGGCGCGCTCGGGCCCGATGTCGGCGAGTGCGGAGGCGAGGCCCCTCTCGAGCTTCGGCGCCAGGCTTCGCTTCACCTCCACCGCCCACTCGCGCCCGTCCGGCCAGGAGAGGACCAGATCGACCTCGGCGCCGCCGCTCGTGCGGTAGAAGCTTGCCGCGGCCTCCTCGCCGGCGGCGGCGATCAGGTTCTCGATTGCCATGCCCTCCCAGCTGCCGCCGACGACCGGATGGCCGAGGATCGCCTCCTTGTCGGCAAGGCTCAAGAGCGCGTGGACGACGCCGCTGTCGCGGACGTAGACCTTGGGCGAGCGGACGAGGCGCTTGCCGACGTTCGCGAGCCGCGGCGGGAGGCGGCGCACCAGAAGCAGGTCGACCAGGAGATCGAGGTAGTGCCCGACCGTGGCGCCGCTCACCCCGAGACCCCGGGCCAGCTGGGCCGCGTTCAGCAGCCCACCCTGCTGGTGGGCCAGCATCGTCCAGAGCCGCCGCAGGGTCTCGGCGGGGATGCGCGGTCCGAGCTGGGGGATGTCGCGCTCGAGGTAGGTGCGGACGAAGTCGCGGCGCCAGCGCAGGCTCGCGGCAGCGTCCGGTGCCAGAAAGCTCTCCGGGAAGCCGCCGCGCACCCACAGCTCGTCAAGCCGCTCGCCGCCCACCTCGGTCACGTCCAGCGGCCCCAGCTCGAGGAAGGCGACCCGGCCCGCAAGCGTCTCGCCGCTCTGGGCGAGCAGCTCGATCGCGGCCGAGCCCAGCAACAGGAAGCGTCCGGTCCCCTGACCTTCCCGCCTGCCGCGGTCGATCGTCCCGCGCAAAGCTTCAAAGAGGCCCGGTGCCCGATGGATCTCGTCGAGAATCACGAGCTCGTCGGCATGGTCGGCGAAGTAGAGCTCGGGCTCGGCGAGCCGCGCCCGGTCCGATTCGGACTCGAGGTCGAGATAGACGGCGGGGCGCTCCCCGGCGATCGCCAGGGCCAGCGTCGTCTTGCCGACCTGTCGCGGCCCGGTCAGTACCACGGCGGGCGAGCCCTGGAGCAGGGCGCTTAGCTCAGTCGCGATCCTCCTGCGAATCATCCGTGCAAATCTATAGCACAACTTCAGAAATACAAGGATAAACCTGTAAAACAGGCTGAACGAGTGCGTACCACACCTACGGCCTGGCTGTAGACTGCTTCCTCAGATGAGGGGGGAACTGGGTTAGTCGGATGCTGCGCCGACCCGTGCTCGCGCTCAGCGCCGTCCTGGTCGGCTGCGTCGCGCTGGGGCTGCTCGGACTGGGCGTCGAGAAGCGGCTCGCGCCGCTCTCGCTGAAGATCGGCGGTACCGCCTCGGCGCAAGGGGAATCGCTTGCCGAGCGCCACTTCGGCGACTCCTCGTCGTTCACGATTCTGCTTCGCGGCCCGGCTCGCGCGCTCGACCGGCAGGGGCCGGGTCTGGTCGCGGCGCTGCACCGGCGGCGGGACCTGACCGCGATCTCCCCCTGGGACCGCGGCGCCATGGCGCGGCTGCGGCCGGGGCCGCGGCGGGCGCTGATCCTCGTGGACTACCACGTACCACTCGACCAAGCGATCCGCGACTCGCTGCCGGTGCTGGAAGAGACCCTGCGGCGAAGGATCCGCCCGCCGGTGGTGGCGACGCAGTCGAGCTTCGCCGCGATCTCGCAGGCGCTGCAGGACGAATCGGTGAAGGCGACCCGGCGAGCGGAGCTGCTTGCGGCGCCGCTCCTCGTCCTCGTCCTGCTGCTCGTCTTCCGCTCGCTCGTCGCCGCCGCGGTGCCGCTGGCGCTCGGGGCGCTGACGGTCTTCGCCGGCCGCGGCGCCCTCAGCCTGCTCAGCTCGGCGATGGCGGTCGACTCGCTGACGCTCGTCGTCGTCTCGATGCTGGGCCTCGCCCTCGGGGTCGACTACTCGCTGCTGATGGTCTCGCGCTTCCGCGAGGAGCTCGGTCGCACCGGCGACAGCCGCGAGGCGGCGCGGCTGACCGCCGCCGGCGCTGGGCGCACCGTCCTCGCCGCCGGGTCGACCCTGGTCGTCGCGATCCTCGCCGGGGCGATCTTCCAGCCAGGCTCGCTGCTGCTCTCGCTCGTCCTCAGCTGCGGCATCGCGGCCGCGGTCAGCGTCGCCGTCGCCGTGATCGGACTGCCGGCGTTGCTGGCGCTGCTCGGAGAGCGGATCAACGCTGGGCGGCTCGGCCGCCGCCCGTCCACGCGGACCTCCCGCGTCGCGACGACGGCCGCCGCCGTCCTGCGCCGTCCTGCCGCCGCCGCCGCCCTCGTTGCCTTGGCGCTGGCGCTCGTCGCGGCGCCGGCCCTCGCCTTCAACACGGGAGCGCCGGGGCTCTCGGAGCTGTCGCCCTCGAGCCCGGCCCGGGCCGACGCGGAAACGATCGACCGCGCCGCCGGCCCCGGCTGGACGAGCCCCTTTGTGGTCCTCGCCGAATCTCCGCACGGCCCGGTCACCACCCCCGCCCGCCTGGCGCTCCTCGCCCGCTGGCAGCGGCGCATCGCCGCCGAGCCGGGCGTGCGCGCCGTGATCGGCCCGGCGCCGATCGCGCGCGCGACCGCGCCGCTGCGCCGCTTCGGGGAGCGGATCGCCTCCCCGGGCGCCGACGGCCCGGCCCGCCTAGCGCGCCTCGGCCCGGCCCTCGGCCGGGCGGCGGACGCCGTCGCGCGCCTGCGCGGCGGCCTCGGCCGAGCCGCTCAGGGCAGCGGCCTGCTCGGCGCCGGAGCGAGGCGGGCGGGCGCGGGGGCCGGGCTGCTGGCGTCCGGCCTGGAACGCGCGGCCGGCGCCGGGGAACGCGCGAGCAGCGGCGTCCGCCGCCTCGCCGGCGGGGCGAAGCGGCTCGCGAAAGGTCAGCGGCGGGTGGCCGCCGGCACCCTCTCGCTCTCGCTCGATCTCCGCTCGCTGCTGCCGCGGGTGCAGGGAGGCGGGCTGGCGCGGGCGCGGCGGCTGGCGACGGAGCTGGCGCGGGAAGCAGCCTCGGATCCGTCGCTGGGGCCGGAGGCGAGGCAGGCGCGCACTCTGGCCCAGGTGCTCGCCTCGACCCGGAACGAAGTGCGCCGCCTCAGCGGCCTCGCCGACCGGGTCAATTCGGCGGTCAACCGCCTCGTCGCCGGGGGCAGGCAGCTCGAACGCGGGACCGGGCGCCTGAGCGGCGCCGCGGCCGGGCTCAACGGGGGCCTCGACCGCCTCGCCGCCGGCAGCCGCCGCCTCGCCGCCGCGCTGCTGCGGCTGGAGGGGGGAGCAGGCGCGCTCGAACGCGGCCTCGCCTCGGGCTACCACCGCTCCTACCGCCTGCAGGCGGGCCTCGACCGCGCCGGCGCCCGGGTGACCGCGACAGCGCGGCCGCTGCTGCGCGGCGCCGAAGCGCTGCGGCGGAGCTCGCCGCATCTCTTCGACTCCGGCTATTTCGTCCTCTCCGCCATCGACGGGGGGCCGCGGCCGAGCGGACGGCTCGCGGCCGAGGCGGTCGACGTCGAAGGGGGCGGCCAGGCGGCGCGGATGCTGGTCGTCCCGCGCTACGGGCTGAACACGCCCGGCTCACGCCGCCTCGACCGCCGGCTGCGGGCCGACGCCCGGCGCCTGGGAAGAGAGGGGAACCTGACCACCGGCGTGACCGGCAGCCCCGCGACGGTCGACGACTACGGGCACACCACCGCTTCCCGCCTGCCCCTCGTGGTCGCTTCGGTGGCGATCGTCACGCTGCTGATGCTGACGGCGATCCTGCGGGCGCCGCTGCTGGCGCTGATCGCCGTGGCGCTCAACCTGGGCTCGGTGGGCGCGGCGATCGGCGTCATGTCGCTCGTCTGCAGGATCCCCGCCGGCTATCCGCTCGGCGGCCATCCCTATGTCGACACGATCGGCGCCGCGGCGATCTTCGGCATCACCTTCGGCCTCTCGATCGACTACGCGGTCTTCCTGATCGCGCGGATGCGCGAGAGCTATGACCGCGACGGGGACCACCGGGCGGCGATCGCCTTCGGCCTCGAGAAGACCGCCGGGGTGATCACCGGCGCCGCGGCGATCATGGCGGCCGTCTTCGTCTCCTTCGCGACCGCCCCGATCGCGACCGTCAGCCAGATGGGGCTCGGCCTCACCGTGGCGATCCTTCTCGACGCTACGGTTGTTCGAATAGTGCTGCTGCCGGCGCTGATGCTCCTGCTGGGCGAGCGCGTCTGGGCCGCGCCGTGGCGACGGAGGACGAGAGAGGCATGAGAACGAGCAACAGACGGAAGGGACTGATCGCAGCCCTCCTGGTCGCCCTGCTGGCGGCCGCGATCGCCGTCGCCGCGGAAGGGCCGACCCGCGCCGAATACGTGACCCACCTTGAGGGCATCTGCAAGCCTCGCGAGCTGGCGACCGAGCGGGCGGTGAAGGGAGTGCGCGACGACCTGCGCAACGAACGCCTGGCGGTCGCGGCGACGAAGTTCGGCAAGGCCGCGCGGATCTTCGGCGCGACCGTGCGGCTGCTGAAGCCCGTGCCGCGCCCGCCCGCGGACGTGGCGAAGCTGAAGAAGTGGTTCTTCTACCTCGACCGCCAGGAGGCCTACCTGCAGGAGATCACGGCGCAGCTGCGCCAGGGCCACGCGATCAGGGCGCAGCGGCTGGTCGCCCGCTTCATCCACAACGGCAATCTGGCCAACAACGTCGTGATCGGCTTCGGCTTCGACTACTGCAGCTTCAAGTTCTCGAGGTTCGGCTGAGGTGCGGGGACGATTCGGACGTCGTCGAGCGTGGACGGCGGCGGCCCTGCTGCTGCTGGCGCTGACCCTTGCGCTCGGCGGGGTTGCGAGCGGCGAGCGCTCGCAGTTCGGCAACGTGATCGTCTCGCTGGACGGGCGGATCTCGCCCCTGCGCCTGCCGCGCCACCGTCCCGCCCCCGTCTTCGTCCACGTCTCCGGCGCCCTGCGAACCGCCAACGGGGCGACCCTGCCACGGGTCTCCCGGATCGAGCTCCGCTTCGCCGGCCCGGGGACCATCTCCAGCAAGGGGCTGCCGCGCTGTCCGATGGGCCGCCTGCGCCACACGACGCACCTCGGGGCGCTCGCCGCCTGCCGTCCGGCCCTGGTCGGCCACGGGACGCTGCGCGCCCAGGTCCTGGTGGCCAAACAGCCTCCCTTCGAGGTGAAGGCGCAGCTGCTCGCGTTCAACGCCCGGCTCCACGGCCGCCAGGCGCTGCTGCTCCACGGCTACGCGTCGGATCCGCCGACTTCGGCAGTGATCCCGTTCCTCGTCCGCCACCCCGGCGGTCGGTCGCGAACCGTCCTCGAGGGAACGGTGCCGCGTGGCCTCGGACCGTGGCCGCACTTCGCGCGTTTCGCCCTCACCTTCGGTCGCCGCTACGTCTATCGGGGCGAGCGGCGCAGCTTCCTCAGTGCGAAGTGCCCGGTGCCGCGACGATTCTCAGCCGGCTTCTTATCGGTCGCCCGGATCGCCTACACGTTCGTCAACGGACGGCGGGTCGGCAGGGACATAGTCCGCAGCTGCAGGGCCCGCTGAGCAGAGCCTGCGGTATGCTGACGTTCCAATTACACCGGCCGAAGACCTGAAAGCGGAGGAGGCGGTGGACCGTTTTCGAGTGGCGGTCCTCGGCGCTTGCGCGGGCGTCGTGGAGTGGCCGGCGAAAGTCGCCGCGGCGATCTATGCAGGCCTCGACTTCGCCGCAGGGGATCCGACCGCGGCGAAGCTCCTGGCCAGCGGTGCCTTCGACTCGGAGGAGGCCACCCAGCGCCGGTATTGGGACACCGTTGGGAAGCTCACCGACCAGATGCGCGAGGGCTCGCCGAAGCCGGACGCGGTGCCGCGATCGGCCGACGAAGCGTCGCTCGCCGGGGTGACGGCGATCGCGGCGAACCGAATCCGCACCGAACGCCCCGACCAGCTCAGCGCGATCGCGCCGGAACTGGTGCAGCTGGTTCTGCTTCCCCATCTCGGGTTCGAGGCGGCAAGGGAGTGGGCGGAACGGACAAAACGTCACCTTTGAGGGTCCGTTGCGAAGTTGGTTGACATCGTGGTCCGCATATGTTCTTATTGGCACTCGCCGTACGGCAATCCCAATACCCCTGAGGCGGCGTGCGCTCCCTGGCTCGCGGCCT
>DASUWV010000064.1:0-5510 GCA_036378275.1 Solirubrobacterales bacterium
GATCTCCGACGGCACCACGCCGCTGCTCGGCGTCGACGTCTGGGAGCACGCCTACTACCTGAAGTACCAGAACAAGCGCCCGGAATACCTCGACGCCTTCTGGAACGTCGTCAACTGGGACTACGTCGCGGAGAGGTTCGCTTCGTAGGAGGGTTGCTCTGAGGCTGCGGGAACCTCGCTCATCGCGTGCTCGGCCAGGGCGGTGATCGTCAGGCTGGGGTTGACGCCGACGTTCGCCGGCACCGCCGAGCCGTCGCAGACGAGCAGGTTCTCGTAGCCGAAGACCCGCTGGCGGGCGTCGACGACGCCGTCCTCGGGGCCATGGCCGATCACCGCGCCGCCGAGGATGTGGGCGGTCGTCGGCACGTTGAAGAGCGCCTCGGTGACCGAGCTCTGGGCAAGGCCGCCGGTGCGCTCGGCAAGCCATTCGGCGGCGTCGTTGGCGACCGGGATGAAGGTCGGGTTCGGCTTCTCCGGGTCCTGCTCGGTCTGCAGCCAGACGTTGCCCGAGCGTTTCAGGGTGGGGCGCAGGGCGATCGCGTTGTCGAGCGTCTGCATCACCAGGAGGATGATCGTCCGCCGCGACCAGCCCTTCGGCCAGAGGACCTGGGCGAAGCGGAGGGGGTGGCGGAGGATCTGCCCCAGCAGCTTCAGGGGCCGGGTGACGCGGGTGCCGTCGCCGACCAGCAGCGTGTAGAGCAGGCCCATCGAGTCGCCGGCCTTGCCGTAGCTGACGGTCTCGATGTGGGTGTCGGCATCCGGGTAGATGCTGCCGCTGATCGCGACCCGCTTGGTGAGGTCGTCCGGGTAGTCCTCCGGGACGGTGACGGCGAGGATGCTCTCGCTGTTGGTGCGGACCAGCTCGCCGAGCCGGTTGGAGATGCGCGGCAGGGTGCCGTTCAGGCGGCAGCGCTGCAGCAGCTTGTTGGTGCCGAGCGCGCCGGCGGCGACGACGACGCCGCGGGCGGTGATCGTGCGGCGGCCGCGGCCGGGGATCATCCCCGAACGCTCGCTGGCGACCGCGTAGCCATCGCTGCCGTCCTCGGCTCCGAGCGGGTGGATCTCGGTCACGGTCCGGTCCGGGACCACCTCGACCCCGCGCTGTTCGGCCAAGTAGAGGTAGTTCTTGACCAGCGTGTTCTTGGCCCCGTGCGGGCAGCCGACCATGCAGCGGCCGCAGAAGCTGCAGCCGGTGCGGTCGGGGCCCTCGCCGCCGAAGTAGGGGTCGGGGACGGTCTCGCCCGGCCGGCCGAAGAAGATCCCGACGGGAGTCTTGCGGTAGGTCCCGCCGACGCCGATGTGCTCGCCGTACTCGCGCAGGAGGTCGTCGGCGGCGTCGTCGGTCTCGACGTTGGCCACGCCGAGCATCCGCTGCGCCTCGGCGTAGTGCGGCGCCAGCTCGGCCTCCCAGTCGGCGAGGTCGCCCCATTGCGGGTCCTTGAAGAACTTCGCGGGCGGGACATAGAGCGTGCAGGCGTAGCCGAGGCTGCCGCCGCCGACGCCGCTGCCGCTGACGACCGAGACGTCCTTGAAGATGGAGAGCCGGAAGATGCCGCGCAGCCCCAGCCGCGGCGCCCAGAAGTAGCGGCGGACGTCCCAGGTCGACTTCGGGAAGTCCTTGTCGGTGAAGCGCTTGCCGCACTCCAGCACGGCGACCTTGTAGCCCTTTTCGGCCAGGCGAAGAGCGGACACCGAGCCCCCGAACCCGGAGCCGACGACAACCCAGTCGTAGTCGAACTGGCCCATCAGCCAGTCAGCCTATCCGGCTGCTCAGGCCTCGCCCGGCTCGAGCGGCCGGAAGTCGGTGGTGCGGGCGCCGCAGACCGGGCAGAACCAGTCTTTGGGGATGTCCTCGAAGGCGGTGCCCGGGGGAATGCCGCCGTCGGGGTCGCCGATGGCGGGGTCGTAGATGAAGCCGCAGCTCTCGCAGATCCAGAGCGTGGCGTCCTTGGTCTCCGTAGTCATCGTCATCAATCTTAGGGACGCCGCAGGCCCGGCTATTTGCCGAAGCTGACCTGGGGTGCGCTGCGTTCGGCGGCGTCTTCGAGCTCGAAGTAGTCACGCGCGGTGAAGCCGCCCTGGTTGGCGATGATCGAGCCCGGGAACTGCTGGATCGAGGTGTTGTAGGACTGCACGTTGGAGTTGTAGATCCGGCGTGAGGCCTGGATTTCGTCCTCGAGCTCGGAGAGGTTGCGGCTCAGCTGCTGGAAGTTCTCGGTCGCCCGCAGGGTGGGGTAGTTCTCGGCGACGGCGCGCAGTTCGGTCAGGGCGCCGGTCAGTTTCGACTCGGCTTTGGCGGTGTCGGCGACGCTCGAGGCCTGCATCGCCTCGGCCCGCGCTTTGGTCGCTTTTTCGAAGGTCTCGCTCTCGTGCGCGGCGTAGCCTTTGACCGTCTCGACCAGATTGGGGACGAGGTCGTGACGGCGTTTCAGCTGTACGTCGATCCCGCTCCAGGACTCGTCGACGCGGTTGCGCGAAGCGATGATCGAGTTGCGCTTCCCGACGTAGTAGAGGACCGCGAGGATGAGGATTACGACGACGACGATGATGACGATAGTCATGGGGGGCTCCTGTCGTGGGACCGGCTTGAGCGCATCCTACGCCGTAGGATCGCGCGGTGGGCGCGAAGCAGGAAGCGCAGGAATGGGCGGAGATCGTGCGGCGCTACGGCGAGCGCAACGGCCTCGCCTACGAGCCGGTCGGGGGGATCAACCCTAAAGACGGGCCGGTGGCGCTCTGCGTCGGCGGCGTCAACCGGCTGACCGGGCAGCTCACGGAAGGCTTCTGGGGCGCCAGCTGCGACGCCGACGAAAAGGAAGTCGGCGGCTTCTTCAGCAAGGCGGTGGTGCCGACCGCGATCCTGGCCAAGGCCCACATGCCGGACCTGGCGCAGGTGGTGCCGGCCTTCAACGTCGAGTCGATCGAGGGCCACGAGGTGGTGACGCAACGCTTCCAGCGCAAGGTCGAGTTCGAGTCGATCGACTTCAACAAGCGCTTCCTGGCGACGGTGCCGAAGGAATACGACCCGGTCTCGCTGCGCGAGCTGTTCAGCCCCGGCTTCCTCGGCTGGGTGACGACGATGAGCGGCGAGATCGACTTCGGCGTCAACGACCGCCAGCTCTGGTTCCTCTGGCGCCTGCGCGAGCGCAGCGAGGCGGAGCTGAAGGCGGCGCTGAAGAACGCCGGCCAGCTGTTCCGGCGGATCCAGGGGGAGATGGACGAGAGCGGCATCCACACCTACCCGCTCGGACCCTGGCACGCCGGCCTGGAGCCGTTCCCGGATCAGGCCGGGTAGTCGGGGTCGCCGGGGAGGACGACCCGCGGTTCGGGGCCCTCGTCGCCGATCACCTTGGGGAGGATCGGCTCGACGGTGCGCTCGCGGTAGGCGGCCATCGCCTCGTCGGAGGTGCGGAACTCGGCGAGCCAGCCGAGCTGGGTGAGGGTGGGGAAAGAGAGGACGAGCTCGCCCGCCGCTTGAGCCTCGAGCGCCGCCGCCGGCTGGAACCAGCGCGCCTCCGTCGTCTCGACCCCGTCGGGGCGCGGCGGCGTGTGCGGCGGGGCGAGGGCGAGGAAGAACCAGGCGTCGAAGCGGGTAGCGATCACCTCCGGCGTAATCCAGCGGGTGAAGGGGACGAGCTCCTCGCCCGCGGGCAGCTCGATCCCCGCCTCCTCGGCGAGCTCGCGGACCGCGCACGCGCGCAGGCCGGCTTCGTCAGCCCCGTCGGCTTCGTCGACCGAGCCCCCCGGGAAGACCCAGACGCCGGGCATGAACTTCGCCTCCTCGCTGCGCCGCAACATCAGCACTTCGAGCGCCCGCTGCGAGTGTTTGCCGCCGCGCCGCAGCAGCACCACCGAGGCTGCCGGCCGCGGCGTCGAGGGCGGCCCGAAGTTCGGCAGCTCGGCCGGTCCACGCCTGCGCTCCTCCATCGCGCCAGACTAAGGCAACGACTCCGAGATTTGGTGCCCTATAGGCACCCTAATCTCGGAGTCGTCAAGCGGCTTGCGGAAGCTGTGAAGGCCTGGCCGGTGAGGAGGCGACTGCTGCTCTGATTGCGTCCCTTGCGATGCCGACCAGCTCGCGCAGCTCGTCTTTGCTCATCGAGAGGGGGGGCATGAGGACGACGGTGTTGCCGAGGGGGCGGATGAAGGCGCCGCGCTTGCGGGCCTCGATCGTCACCCGGTGGCCCATCCGCAGCGAGTCGTCGTGGTCGCCGAGGTCGATCCCGACCATGAAGCCCTTCTGGCGCACCTCGGCCACCTCGGGCATCGCCGCGACCTCGGCCAGCAGCTCTTCGAGCAGGGCGATCTTCGGCTGCAGGCGCTCGATCGTCCGCTCCTGCTCGAAGACGTCGAGGTTGGCGAGCGCCGCCGCGCAGGCGAGGGGGTTGCCGGTGTAGGTGTGGCCGTGGAAGAAGGTCTTGAACTCCTCGTAGGCGCCGAGGAAGCCCGCGTAGATCTCCTCGCTCGTCAGCGTCGCACCCAGCGGCAGGTAGCCGCCGGTGATCCCCTTCGCCAGGCACATCAGGTCCGGCGCCACGCCTTCCTGCTCGCAGGCGAACATGGTCCCGGTGCGGCCGAAGCCAGTCGCGACCTCGTCGCAGATCAGCAGCACGCCGTGGCGGTCGCAGAGCTCGCGCGCCGCGCGCAGGTAGCCGTCGGGCTG
Organism: Solirubrobacterales bacterium; assembly: GCA_036378275.1. Classification (GTDB taxonomy): domain Bacteria; phylum Actinomycetota; class Thermoleophilia; order Solirubrobacterales; family 70-9; genus VAYN01. Next base: position 4,664 of record DASUWV010000064.1, read on the forward strand.
CAGGAGGATGCCGGCGGCGCCCTGGACCAGCGGCTCGACGATCACCCCGGCGATCTCCTCGCCGTGGGCGGCGAGGAGGCGCTCGAGGTCGGCCGCGTCGCCCGGCTCGGCCACGTGCGTCTCGAACAGCAGCGGCCGGTAGGTCGAGTGGAAGAGGTCGATGCCCCCCACCGACACGGAGCCGATCGTGTCGCCGTGGTAGGCCTCGCGCAGGCGCACGAACTTGGTCCGCCGCGCGTGCTCGCCGCCGCGCTGCTGCTGGTACTGGAAGGCGATCTTCAGCGCGATCTCAGCCGCGGTCGAGCCCGAGTCCGAGTAGAAGACGCGGCTGAGGCCCGCGGGCGCGATCTCGACCAGCCGCGCCGCCAGCTCCGTCGCTCCCGGGTGGGTCAGCCCCAGCATCGTCGTGTGAGCGACGCGGTCGAGCTGCTCGCGCACGGCGCGGTCGATCGTCGGGTGGCGGTGGCCGTGGACGTTGCACCACAGCGCCGCCGTCCCATCCAGGTAGCGCCGGCCCTCAGTGTCGAAGAGATAGGAGCCCTCGCCGCGCTCGATCACCAGCGGCTCTTCCTCGCTCCACCCCTGCTGCTGCGTGAAGGGGTGCCAGACGTAGTCGCGGTCGAGCTGCGCGTAGTCCACCTGCATCCCCGCTCACGTTAGCCCCGAGTTCGGCGGCAGCCGCCCTCGCGAAAACACCGAGTTAGCGCGTTGCTAGCGTCGCGGCCATGAAGCGGATCAACATCGCAGCGCCCCAGTTCGCCTACGACGGCGAGGACCCCGAGGGCTTCCGCAGCGGCATGGCCCGCCTCGGCAAGCTGCTCGGCGGGCCGGAGGAGTCGGGCATCAG
>DASUWV010000065.1:0-25237 GCA_036378275.1 Solirubrobacterales bacterium
CAGCTCGGCCGAGTCGGGGTTCTTCTTCTGCGGCATGATCGAGGAGCCCGAGGAGAAGGACTCGTCGAGCTCGCAGAAGCCGAACTCGCTGCTCGACCAGATGACGATTTCCGAGCCGAGGCGCGAGAGGTGCATCGCGCAGGTCGAGGCGGCGGAGAGGTAGTCGAGGACGAAGTCCCGGTTCGAGGAGCCGTCGATCGAGTTGTGGCTGACGTGGGCGAAGCCGAGGTCTTCGGCGACCGCGTCGCGGTCGATCTCCCAGTTGACGCCGGCCAGGGCGCCGGAGCCGAGCGGCATCACGCTGGCGCTGTCGAGCGCGAACTGGAAGCGGAGGACGTCGCGGGCGAGCATCCAGTAGTAGGCGAGCAGGTGGTGGCCGAGGTAGACCGGCTGGGCCCGCTGCAGGTGGGTGTAGCCGGGCATCGCCCAGTCGGCGTGGGACTCGGCGAGGGCGAGCAGGCGCTCCATGACGCCGCCGCAGAGCTCGATCGCGCTCAAGCTGTGGTTCTGCACGACCATCGCGACGTCGGTCGCGACCTGGTCGTTGCGCGAGCGGCCGGTGTGGAGCTTGCCGGCCAGCGGGCCGATCTCCTCGCCGAGCAGGCGCTCGATCGCCATGTGGATGTCCTCGTCGGCCTGCTCGAACTCGAAGCCGTGGGCGCCCATGCGGACGCGGACCCGCTCCAGGCCCTCCTCGATCCGGGTCAGCTCCTCGTCGCTGAGGACGCCGATCCCGCGCAGGCCGCGGGCGTGGGCGATCGACTGGTCGATGTCGTAGATCGCCAGCTGCCAGTCGAACGGCAGCGAGCGGTTGAGCCGCCAGAAGCGCGGATCGGGGTCCTTGCGGAAGCGGGACATGGGGCCGGCGATTATGCCGGGACTAGGCCCGTCCGAGGGCCGCGGCGAGCTCCTGGCAGACGCGGTCCACCTGCGCCTCGCCCATCGCCGGGAAGAAAGGCAGCGCCAGCGAGTCGCGCGAGGCGGCTTCGGCGACCGGGAACTGGCCCTCGCGGTAGCCGAGCTCGCGCAGGTGCGGGAAGAGGTGGATGCAGGGCAGGTAGGCCTTGGCGGCGACGCCGCGCTCGGCGAGGCGGGCGATCGTCGCGTCGCGGTCGGCGCCCTCGGGCAGGCGCACGGTGTAGACGAACCAGCTGCGGGCCTCGCTGCCGCGGCCGGCGACCGGCGTCCGCAGGCCCTCGATCGCGCCGAGGCGCTGCTCGTACATCCGCGCCACCCCGGCGCGGCGCTCGAGCAGCGAGTCGAGCTTCTCGACCTGGGCGACGCCGAGCGCCGCCGCCAGGTCGGAGAGGCGGTAGTTGAAGCCGAGGCGGTCGTGGTCGAGCCAGCCCATGTCGACCGCGCGCCCCTGGTTGCGCTCCGAGCGCAGCCGCGCCGCCTCGCCGGGATCGCGGGGGACGATCATTCCCCCCTCCCCCGTCGTCATCTGCTTGTTGGCGTAGAAGGCGAAGGTGGCGAGGTTGCCGCGGGCGCCGACCTTGCGGCCCTCGGAATCGACCGCGCCGAGCGCCTCGCAGGCGTCCTCGAGGATTCCGAGGCCGTGCTTGGCGGCCAGCGCCTCGAGCTCCGTCATCGCCGCGGGGAAGCCGAAGATGTGGACAGGGAGCAGGCCGACGGTCTTCTCCCCGACGGCGGCTGCGGCGGCATCCGGGTCGAGGTCGAGCGTCTCCTCCTCGACGTCGACGAAGACCGGCCGCGCCCGCTCATACAGCAGGCAGTTGGCCGAGGCGACGAAGCTGAAGGGGCTGGTCACGACCTCGTCTCCCGCTCCCCACCCCAGCGCCCGCACCCCGAGGTGCAGCGCCGCGGTGCCGCTGGAGACCATCACCGCGTCCTCGACGCCGAGCCAGGCGGCGAGCTCGCGCTCGAAGCGCTCCCCCATCGGGCCCAGCGAGAGCCGGCCGGAGCGCAGGACCTCGAGCACCAGCTCCTCCTCGCGCGCGCCGATCTCCGGCTGGGCGAGCGGGATCTGTCGGTTGTCAGGGCTCACTGGAAGGCGTACTCCAGCGAGTCGACCAGGGCCTCCCAGGAGGCCTCGATGATGTTCTCGGAGACGCCCGTGGTCCCCCATTCACGCTCATCGTCGGCGGAGTCGAGGAGGACGCGGGTGACCGCGCCGGTGCCGTGGGCTTCGTCGAGGATCCGCACCTTGTAGTTGGTCAGCTCGATCGCCGCCAGGTGCGGGTACTTGCCGGCGATCGCGGCCCGCAGCGCCTTGTCGAGGGCGTTCACCGGCCCGTTGCCCTCGGCGGCCTGGAAGCTGCGCTCGCCGTCGACCTCGACTTTGATCGTCGCCTCGGTCCTCACCTCGCCGCCGGCGTGTTTTTCGACCACGACGCGGAAGCTCTCTAGCCGGAACAGCGGCTTGTACTCGCCGCTCTCGCGCCGCAGCAGCAGCTCGAAGGAGGCCGGCGCCGCCTCGTAGTGGTAGCCCTCGTGCTCGCGCCGCTTCAGCTCCTCGACCGCGCGCGCGGTCGCGCCATCGTCCAGCCGCAGACCGATCTGCTCGGCCTGGGCGCGGATCGTCGCCTTGCCGGAGAGCTCGGAGGGCAGGATCGCCCGCTGGTTGCCGACCGCGGCGGGGTCGATGTGCTCGAAGGTGCGGGCGTCGGCCTCGACCCCGGCGACGTGCATCCCCCCCTTGTGGGCGAAGGCGTTGCGGCCGACATAGGGCGCGTCGGGGTTCTGGGTGACGTTGCAGAGCTCGTCGACGAAATGGACGGTCTCGGCCAGCGAGCCGAGTTGCTCGGGGCTGACGACGTCGTAGCCGAGCTTAAGCTGCAGGTTGGGCAGGATCGTGGTCAGGTTGGCGTTGCCGCAGCGCTCGCCGTAGCCGTTGACGGTGCCCTGCACCATCCGCGCCCCCTCGGCGACGGCGGCGAGCGAGTTGGCGACGCCGCAGCCGGCGTCGTCGTGGACGTGGATCCCGACTTCGGCCCGCTCGCCCAGCTTCGTCACCACCTCGCGGGTGGCGGCGGCGATCTGGTCGGGCAGGCTGGAGCCGTTGGTGTCGCAGAGGGTGACGTTCTCGGCCCCAGCTGCGATCGCCGCCTCCAGGCACTTGAGCGCGTAGGCGGAGTCGTCGCGGTAGGCGTCGAAGAAGTGCTCGGCGTCGTAGACGACCCGCTTGCCCCGCTCGCGGCAGAACCCGACCGAGTCGCCGATCATCGCCAGGTTCTCCTCGCGCGAGACCTTGGTCACCTTCTCCAGGTGCAGCCCCCAGGTCTTGCCGACCAGCGTCACCACCGGGGTGAAGGCGCCGACCAGCGTCCGCAGCGCCGGGTCGTCCTCGGGGGCCGAGTCGCGGCGGCGGGTCATCCCGAAGGCGCAGATCGTCGCCTGCGCGAGCTCGAGCTCGGCGAGCCGCGCGAACAGCTCCTCTTCCTTCGGGTTCGAGCTCGGGAAGCCGGCCTCGATCATCTGCACCCCGAGCCTGTCGAGGGCGAGAACGACGCGCGCCTTCTCCGCCGCCGAGAGCGACATCCCCTCGCCCTGCATGCCGTCGCGCAAGGTCGTGTCGTAGAGCTTCACCTGTTCCATCGCCTGTTCCACTGATTGCTGCCTTTCGAGTCGGAAGATCGGGATGGGCCGCGGAGGCCCGCGTGCGCGGCGGAGCCGCGCCGGCCGCTAGGCGGCAGGGGTAATTCGCCCGATCGACTCGGACTCCGAGTCAGAGGCCTCGACGAAGTCGAGCCACTCCAGGTACTCCTCGGCGCGGCCGTGGAGGGCGTCCTCGAACTTGGCCTGGATCACCCGGGTCACCTCTCCCGGCTCGCCGAGCGGGTGGTCGTCGACCTCGCGCACCGGCACCAGCTCCGCCGCGGTCCCCGTCAGGAAGACCTCGTCGGCGAGGTAGAGCTCGGCCCGGGCGACCGCCCGCTCCTCGACCTTGTAGCCGAGGTCGCCGGCGATCTGGACGATCGCGTTGCGGGTGATCCCGTCGAGGATCGCCGAGGTGTGGCCGGGGGTGATCAGGGTGCCGTCGCGGACGATGAAGATGTTCTCCCCGGAGCCCTCGGAGACGTGGCCGTGCTGGTCGAGCAGGATCGCCTCTTCGTAGCCGGCCTCGGTCGCCTCGGTCTTGGCGAGGATCGAGTTCAGGTACTGGCCGGATGCCTTGGCGTGCGGGATCAGGCTGTCGCCGGAGATCGTCCGCCAGGAGGAGACCTTGGCGCGGATGCCGTGCTTCTTGCCCTCGTCGCCGAGGTAGCTGCCCCATGGCCAGGCGGCGACGATCACGTCGATCGGCGCGCTTTTCGCGTAGAGCCCCATCTCGCCGTAGCCGCGGTAGGCGAGCGGGCGGATGTAGCCGGAGCGCAGGCCGATCCGGCGCAGCAGCTCCTTCGTCGCCTCCTGCAGCTCTTCGGCGCTGTAAGGGAGCTGGAAGTAGTAGAGCTCGGCTGACTTCTCGAGCCGGGCGAGGTGCTCCTTGTGGCGGAAGACGGCCGGGCCGCGCTCGGTCTCGTAGCAGCGAATTCCCTCGAAAACGCCGGTTCCGTAGTGCAGGCCGTGGCTGAGGACGTGCGTCTTCGCCTCGTCCCAGGGGACGAACTCCCCGTTCTGCCAAATCAACTCCGCCGTATCCATGTTGGGGAAGTATGCCCGATGGGTCAAAGGGCTTCACCGCAGAAACCGCGAATGATCCCCCAGAACCGACGAGAAGGAGCCGATTCATGCGTTTTCCCCGTCCCCAGTTGAACTACGCGAACGTGATCGCGACGATCGCCCTCTTCGTCGCCCTCGGCGGCGCCGCCGTCGCCGCCGGGCTGCCGAAGAACAGCGTCGGCGCGAAGCAGTTGAAGAAGGGCGCCGTGACCACCAAGGCGCTGCACAAAAAGGCCGTCACCGCCGGCAAGATCGCCCCGAAGGCGGTCACCGCCGGCAAGCTCGGCGCCAACGCGGTGCTGCCGGGCAACCTCGGCAACGGTGTCGTCAGCACCGAAAAGCTCGGCGACGGCGCCGTGATCGCCGCCAAGATCAGGAACGGCTCGGTCACCACGAACAAACTGAACAACGGGGCCGTGACCACGGCGAAGCTCGGCGATGGCGCGGTGACTGTCGGCAAATTGGCCTCTGGCGTAATCGGCCAGTTCCAAGGAAAGCCCCTGGAAAGCGGCCAGACTCTGCGAGGGACTTTCGACCTGGGCACCTTCGCTACCGGCACGACGGAGTCGATTCGGTGTGCCGTCAGCTTCCAGTTCCCCTTGACGAACGCCCCGACCGTGACCGTGCTTGAAAAAGGGAAAACCAGTTCCGCTTGCTCGGGCATCACCGGTGGTAACGGTCAAACGCCCGAAGCGGCTCCCGGCAATCTCTGCATCTACGTCACCGAATCGGGGAACCTGGATGAAACCTCGCCCCTGGCGGCCGACAACGTCACTCGGCTTGGATTCGGACTCATCGCCGAATCCAAGGAATCCGGCGACTACTTCGCCTCCGGGCAGTGGGCGGTGACCGCGCCTTAGTCGCGTAGCTCTTCGAGCACCGCGGCGGTCATTTCGGCCGTTCCGACTTCGGTCTCCGCAGGCGCCGTCTCCCCCGGCAGCGGCGGGTGGGCGAGCGTCCCGGAGGCGAGGTCGGCGGTGCGCAGGCCGCGCTCGAGGACGGCGTCGACCGCGGCCTCGATACGGTCGGCGTCCTCGCCGCGGCCGAGGCCGTGGCGCAGCATCATCGCCGCCGAGAGGAAGGTCGCGAGCGGGTTGGCGATGCCCTTGCCGGCGATATCCGGGGCCGAGCCGTGGACCGGCTCGAAGAGGCCGGGCTCACCCTCGGCGCCGAGGCTGGCGGAGGGCAGCATCCCCAGCGAGCCGGTCAGCATCGCCGCCTCGTCGCTGAGGATGTCGCCGAAGAGGTTCTCGGCGAGGACGACGTCGAAGTCGGCGGGCCGGGAGACCAGCTGCATCGCCGCGTTGTCGACCAGCAGGTGCTCGAGCTCGACGTCTGAGTAGTCGCCGGCGACGCCGCCGACCACCTCGCGCCAGAGCCGCGAGGTCTCGAGCACGTTGGCCTTGTCGACCGAGGTGACCTTGGGCGTGCGGCCGGAGCCGTCGGCGCGGCGGCGGGCGGCTTCGAAGGCGGTTCGGGCGATCCGGTCGATCTCCTCGACCGAGTACTCGCAGGTGTCGTGGGCGACGTCGCCCTCGCGGCCGGAGTCGCCGAAGTAGATGCCGCCGGTGAGCTCGCGGACGACGAGCAGGTCGGTGCCGGCGATCCGCTCCTCGCGCAGCGGGCTGGCGCCGACCAGGGCCGGGCTCGGCCGCACCGGGCGCAGGTTGGCGTAGAGGCCCATCCCCTTGCGCAGGCCGAGCAGGCCCTGCTCGGGGCGCGGCGCACCGGGATCGGTGGTGTCCCATTTCGGCCCGCCGACGGCGCCGAGCAGGACCGCGTCGGCGCCCTTGCAGGCGTCGAGTACCTCGTCGGTGAGGGCGGTCCCGTGCTCGTCGATCGAGCAGCCCCCCATCAGGCGCTCGTCGTAGCTGAATTGGCCGAGGGCGTGGAGGACCTGGCGGGTCGCGGCGACGATCTCGGGGCCGATCCCGTCTCCGGGCAGGACGACTATGCGTGGGGTGCCGTTCAAGGTCCCGGCACTCTACGCGTCCGGATCGAGCGGCGGCCGCTCAGTCCTGGGCCGCGTCGGCCTCGATGTTGAGGCGCACGTAGTCGAGGACCAGCGGCCGCTCCTCCTGCGCCAGGACCGCTTCGGCGAAGGGTCGGCGCTTCTCCTCCGGGAGCTGGTCGAGGATCGGTCCGAGCGTGACCGTGGAGACGAACTCGAGCGGCCGCGCAGGCTGTACCGGCTTCGGCTGCAGCCAGCAGTGGACGCCGGTGAAGCCGGCCCGCTCGAGGCGCGGCTCGGTCTCCTCCGGCGAGGCGAAGTTCCAGAGGCCCTTGGCCTTGGTCAGGTGCCGGGCGTATTCGGGGTCGGCGGCGACCGCGGCGACCGCCTGGGTGTGGCGGGCGACGTTGCCCTTGCCGCCGCACTGGGCGACGAGGCGGCCGCCCGGCCTCAGGGCCTTGCGCATCTTGCTGAAGAGGCGGTCGTGGTCCGGGATCCAGTGGAAGGTCGCGGTCGAGAAGACGAGGTCGACCGGCTCGGGCAGCTCCAACTCGATGAGGTCGCTGACCAGGTACTCAGCGCGGTCGCCGAGCCGCTCCTTCGCTTTCTCGACCATCGCCTCGGAGCCGTCGACGGCGATCACGCCGCCCTCCGGCAGGCGCCCGACCAGCTGCTCGGTGACCCGGCCCGAGCCGCAGCCGGCATCGACGACGATCTCGTCGCCGCGGAGCTCGAGTCGTTCCAGCACCTCCAGCCCCCATTCGAACTGGGGGTCGGAGACCTGGTCGTAGGTCTGGGCGTCCCACTCGCGGGCGCCGGTGTTCATCGGCCCCTTGAACTCGTCGGCCATCGCGGCCTCCTCTCCCCTACAGGCTGGTCGTCACCGGCCCGAGCGACGCCGCCGGGCCGGCCTCGAACTGGTCGATCGCACCCTCGTTTTCGAGCGTGATCCCGATGTCGTCGAGGCCGTTCAGGAGCCGGTGCTTGACCTCCGGCTCGATCTGGAACTGGAAGACGCCGGCGGCGCAGTTGACCGTCTCGTCGTCGAGGTCGATGCGGGCCTCCCCCGCCTCGGCGACCGCCTTGCAGTGAGCCTCGTCCAGCACCGCCGGCAGCAGCCCGATCTTGGTGCAGTTCGAGTAGAAGATGTCGGCGAAGGAGGGCGCGATGATCGCCTGGAAGCCGAAGTCCTCCAGCGCCCAGGGGGCGTGCTCGCGCGAGGACCCGCAGCCGAAGTTGGCGCCGGTGACGAGGATCGGGTTCGGCTCGAGCTCGATCTCGCCGTCGCGCAGCCAGTCATAGAAGAGGAACTCGCCGAAGCCGGTCCGCTCCACGCGCTTGAGGAACTGCTTGGGGATGATCTGGTCGGTGTCGACGTCGGCGCGGTCCAGCACCGACACCTTGCCGTCGATCACGTCGATCGGTCGCATGCTCAGCTCCAGTCTCGGATGTCGACGAAGTGGCCCTCGACCGCGGCGGCGGCGGCCATCTTCGGGCTGACGAGGTGGGTGCGGCCGCCCTTGCCCTGGCGCCCCTCGAAGTTGCGGTTCGAGGTCGAGGCGCAGCGCTCTCCTTCGGAGAGCGTGTCGGGGTTCATCCCCAGGCACATCGAGCAGCCGGCCTCGCGCCATTCGAAGCCGGCGCTCTTGAAGACCTCGTCGAGGCCCTCCGCTTCGGCCGCCTTCTTCACCTGCTGGGAGCCGGGGACGACCATCGCGTGGACCGAGCCGGCGACCTTGCGGCCCTCGACGATCGCGGCGGCCTCGCGCAGATCCTCGATGCGGCTGTTGGTGCAGGAGCCGATGAAGACCCGTTCCGGAGCGATCTCAGTCATCGGCGTGCCGGCGGTCAGGCCCATGTAGGCGAGGGCGCGCTCGGCGGCCTCGCGGTCGGCGGGCGAGTCGAGCTCGGCTGGGTCGGGCACCGCGTCGGTGACCTCGACGACCTGGCGGGGGTTGGTGCCCCAGGTGACCATCGGCGAGATGCTCGCGGCGTCGATCTCGACCTCGTTGTCGAAGCCGGCGCCGTCCTCGGTCGGCAGCTCGCGCCAGCGGGCGATCGCCGCGTCGAAGTCGGCGGGGGCGGCGGGTCGCCCCTTGACCCACTCGAAGGTGGTCTCGTCGGGGGCGATCATCCCGGCTCTCCCCCCGCCCTCGATCGTCATGTTGCAGATCGTCATCCGGCCCGGCATCGAGAGCGCCTCGATCGCGGGGCCGGCGTACTCGACCGCGTAGCCGGTCATGCCGCCGGTGCCGAGGCGGCCGATCGTCGCCAGGATCAGGTCCTTGGGCGTGACGCCGTGGCGCAGCTCGCCGGCGTAGGAGATCCGCATCGTCTTCGGCCGCTTCTGGACCAGGCACTGGGTGGCGAGCACGTGCTCGACCTCGGAGGTTCCGATGCCGAAAGCGAGCGCGCCGAAGGCGCCGTGGGTAGAGGTGTGGCTGTCGCCGCAGACGATCGTCATCCCCGGCTGGGTGACGCCCAACTCCGGGCCGATCACGTGGACGATGCCCTGGCGGTCGGAGCCGAGCGAGTAGACCGGGATGCCGAACTCCTCGCAGTTGCGCTCCAGGGTTTCGACCTGGACGCGGGAGAGCTCGTCGGCGATCAGGCGCGCGGCCATCGTCCCATCGGTCGGGGTGTTGTGGTCGGCGGTGGCGAGGGTCTTGTCCGGGCGGCGGACCGGCCGATTCGCCAGTCGCAGGCCGTCGAAGGCCTGCGGCGAGGTGACCTCGTGGACCAGGTGCAGGTCGATGTAGATCAGCCCCGGCGAGACCTCGTGCTGCTCCCAGATCTTGTCGAACATCGTTTTCGGCATTTGCGTCAGCTCCTCCTGAGGCCGGCGGCGATCACGGCGAGGAAGCGGGTCGCCTCCGCGCCTTCGTTCTCGAAGTGGTGTGGCAGGTCGGCGTCGAAGGTGACGCTGTCCCCCTCCTGAAGCTCGTGGCGGGCGCCGTCGACGACCAGCACCAGGGTGCCGGCGAGGACGACGGCGGTCTCGCGGCTGCCCGGCTCGTGCATCGGCGGGTCCTCGCGGCCGCCAGTGGTGGCGCCGGGCTCCAGCACGTGCAGCGAGACGTCAGCGCGCTGGCCCGGCAGCGGCGGAGTCAGCTCCTCGAACCGGTGCCCGCCCCGCTCCGAGCGGCGGCGACCGGCGGCGCGGCTGACGACCACGTGCTGGCCCTCGTCCAGGCGCAGCAGTTGCGAGAGCGTCAGCTCGAGCCCGGCGGCGATCTTGACGGCGACCGCGAGCGTCGGGCTCGTCTCGCCCCGCTCGACCTGCGAGAGCATCTGAGCGCTGACCCCGCACCGCTCGGCGAGGTCGCGCAGCGAGTAGCCCATCGCTTCGCGCAGAGCGCGGATGCGCGGGCCGACGGTGGGAGCCGACGCCTTGGGGGGAGAGTCGGGGCCGCTCGAAGCCTTAGTCATAGTGGGGGCCATTGGTTGTACGTTATCACGGACGCTTGTATAGGAATCTCCTTATCTCTCCATCCCCAGCAGCACCCGCAGGTCCGCCGCTACCTGCTCCGGTTCGTCATCGAGCTGGTTCCAGGTGAGGTGGGTGACCGAGTAGCCGGCGACGTGGAGGGCCCCGGTCGCGGGCGCGGTCCTCGCGGAAGGCCGAGCGGGTGATGTGGCCCTGCCAGCCGTCGAGCTCGACGATCTGGCCGGTGCCGGGCCAGTGGCAGTCGACCCGGTAGCGCTTGGCGCCGAGGGCGATCCAGTCGTTGAATCGAGGTAGGGGCAGGCGGTGGTGTCGGAGGAAGGGGGCGAAGCGTTCCTCGAGCTTGCTGCGCTTGCGGCCCGGGCGGCTCTTCGGTCAGGCGCTTTAGGGCGAGGCGGACCTTCTGTGAGCCTCGCCTGCCTGGGTAGCGCTCGAGCAGGTGGGGGAGCGAGAGGCGGTCGTGGAGCTCCAGGTATTCGGCCTCTCTGATCATGGCGACGATCGTGTCCACGCCCTCGCCGGCGGCGAGGTCGAAGATCGTGCGGGGCACCGAGGTCACCGGGATCCCCTCTTTGAAGCCTCGCTCGTCGGCTGGAAGGAGCGAGAAGTGCCGACAGATCTCCTTCGTGGAGGTGCTCTTGCGGGGAACGGTGAGGTGGACGGCGCCTTCGGAGTGGCCGCGCAGACCCCAGAGCGCCGCGGCGGAGCGGTGGCTCAGGATCGCTTCTGGGCCCGAGGCAAGCACCGCCGCCATCAGCCACCCGTGGCGCGAGATCAGCTGACGCGGCGCTACCGAGTAAACACCTGCATGAACCCGATGCAGTCGCCCAGCGCGCAACCGAACCGTGATCGCGTCCTTTCGGAAGCCCACGCTGGCCAACTGGCGCCGTGAGACCATCCCATGCTGGCGGCGCCCGAGCGCCGCGAGTTCCCGATCGTCATCGCGAGTCCGTGAAAAGTCGGCCTCAAGCGGAGTTTTCGCAGACTCGGCTGGCACCCACCGATCGTGCCCGGCCGCGGCGCACGGGTGGCGCGCGGTTTGTGCCTTTTCGGGGGCAGGAGTGTCCCGAAAGCGTGACTTCCTACGGTCCCGGCGTGCGCTCCACCGCAGCCTCGGCGGTTGCCGCCTCGGCCTCGCGGGTCGCCGCGCCTTCCAGGGCATTCGAGATCGCGCGCACGTATGCCCTAGCGCTCGCCTCGAGTATGTCCGTCGCCACGCCCTGGCCCGTCGCCAGACGTCCCGCGGCTCGCAGCTGGACGGTCACTTCGCCGAGGGCGTCCTCTCCCCCGGTCACCGCCTCGACCTTGTACTCGACCAGCTCGCACTCGGTCTGCACCGCGGCCTGGATCGCGTGGAAGATCGCGTCGACGGGGCCGTCGCCGCTCGCTTCGCCGACCGACTCCTCGCCGGAGGGACGGATGACCGCCACTTTCGCCAGCGGCGGCTTGCGGCTCCCCGCCTCGACTTCGAACCAGGCCAGCTCGTGGGCGTCGGAGCGCTCGCGCATCTCGTCGGAGACGATCGCCTCCAGGTCGAGCGCGGTCACCTGCTTCTTGCGGTCGGCGACCTCCTTGAATGCCTTGAAGGCGTTGTTCAGCGCCTGGCCTTCGACCTTGAAGCCCAGCTGCTCGAGGGCGTCGCGCAGCGCGTGCCGCCCCGAGTGCTTGCCCAGCACGATCGAGTTCGACTCCAGGCCGACTTCGGTCGCGTCCATGATCTCGTAGGTGCTGCGCTCCTTCAGCACGCCGTCCTGGTGGATGCCGGACTCATGGGCGAAGGCGTTGCGCCCGACCACCGCCTTGTTCGGCTGCACCGGGTAGCCGGTCAGGCGGCTGACCATGCGGCTGGTGCGGGCGATCTCGCGGGTGTTGATCCCGGTCCAGAGGCCGTGGACGTCCTCGCGGACGCCGACCAGCATCGCGATCTCCTCCAGCGAGCAGTTGCCGGCCCGCTCGCCGATTCCGTTGACCGCGCACTCGACCTGCCGCGCCCCCGCCAGCACCCCCGCGTAGGAGTTGGCGACGGCCAGGCCCAGGTCGTCGTGGCAGTGGACCGACAGCTCCACCCCGGCCAGCCCGGGCACCAGCTCGTACAGCCGCCGCAGGTAGGCCGTGTACTCCTCGGGCGTCGTGTAGCCGACGGTGTCGGGGATGTTGACGGTGGTCGCCCCCTCCTCGACCGCGATCGCGCAGACTTCGGCGGTGAACTCGATCTCGGCGCGGGTCGCGTCCATCGGCGAGAACTCGACGTCCTCGCAGTAGCTCTTGGCCAGCGCCACCGCCGCCCGCGCCTGGCCCTTGACGTCCTCGCGATCGGTCTGCAGCTGGTGCTCGATGTGGATGTCGGAGGTCGAGATGAAGGTGTGAATGCGCGGGCGCGCCGCCTCCTTCACCGCGCCCCAGGCGGCGTCGATGTCGGCTTTGTGGGTGCGGGCGAGGCCGCAGATGACCGGCCCCTCGACCTTGCGCGAGATCTCCTGCACCGCCTCGAAGTCGCCGGGGGAGGTGATCGGGAAGCCGGCCTCGATCACGTCGACCCCCAGGCGGGCGAGCTGCTGGGCGATCTCGACCTTCTCGGCCGTGTTCAGCGAGATGCCGGGCGACTGCTCTCCGTCTCGCAGGGTGGTGTCGAAGATGTGGACGCGGTCGGCGTCGGATTTGCTGTCGGTTTGCGGTCCCATCGGACCTCTCCTTCTCTCTCTGGTTCGAATGGCCTTTGTCTCTCGCGGCTATCGCGCCGCCCAGCGCTATTCCCCCCGGAGGGGGAGGAGAAGGAGTAGCGCGAGGCTGTCGAGCCGGTGCTCCATTCGACAGCGAACCTTAGCGCAGCCTGCGCGAATCTCAACCCGGAAGCCGCCGCCCGCTACGGAACCAGCGTGTCGTGCCCGGGACCGCCGACCAGCCTGTCCCTGCCCGGGCCGCCGCGCAGCTGATCGTCGCCCTGGCCGCCGAGGAGGTGGTCGTCTCCGGGCCCGCCTTCGATCCAGTCGTTGCCGCGGCGCCCGATCAGGAGGTCGTCACCGGGACCGCCGACGATCTTGTCCGAAGCCCCGCCCCCGAGCAGCCGGTCGTTCCCCGTGCCGCCGCGGATCGTCACCGGCACTGGGATGTCGCTGCTGAAGGTAACGTGGTCGGCCCCGGCCACGGTGTTGACTTCGAAGCCGGCGATCGCGGTCGCCGTGCATTCGAGTTCGGTCGGGACCTTTTCCGGATGGGTGCAGATGTCACCCCCGACTTCGAGCGAGAGGGTGGAGACGATCAGGTACTCGCGCCCGTCGGCGGAAAGGGACACGTAGAAAGCGTTGTTCTGCGCGTTGCCGTTGATCAGCAGGGTCAGCGGGCCGGGTTCCGCAGCGGCCGGCACACAGAAGACGCTCAACAGCAGCGTCAATGCAATGAGGATCGACTTCTTCATCAGCCCTGGCGAGTCCCGAAGGACCCTCCCACATCAACAAGCGGCGGCGCCAGACGTTGCGGCCCGGCAGGAAGGCGAAAGCGCTTTTAGAGGTCGACAGAGCGGCCGTGGGCGAAGCCCTCGAGGGCGAGGATCCTGTCGATCGTCTCCTGGCGCACCGGCGCGTCGGTGGTCAGCGCCATCACCGCGCGCTCCCCCCCGCTTTCGGCGCCGACGGCGGCGGAGACGATGTTGACCCCCTCTTCGCCGAAGAGGGTGCCGACGCGGCCGATCATCCCCGGCTGGTCGGCGTAGCGGAAGACGGTGATGTGCTCGGCGAAGGGCAGGTAGAAGCTCTCGTTCCAGGCGGCGACGAGATAGGGCTCGTTGCGGGGGCCGACGCTGGTGCCGGCGACCTCGACCTCGCCGTCGGCGCTGTGGACGCGGACCTTGACCAGCTCGGTGAAGTCCTCGGCGCTTGCGTCGGTCGTCTCGGAAAGCTCGATCCCCCGCTCCTCGGCCATCTGCGGCGCGTTGACGAGGTTGACCGGCTCCTCGGTGTGGCCGGAGAGGATCCCGGCAAGGACGGCGATCCCCAGCAGCCGCGTGTCGTGGAAGGCGATGCGGCCGCGGAATTCGGCGCTGACGCGCTCGATCGAGCCGGCACCGAGGCCCTGGGCGAGGCGGCCGAGCTTTTCGCAGAGCGGAACGAACGGCGCCAGCGCCTCCATCGCCTCCGGGCGCACCGCGGCGATGTTGACGGCGTTGGTGACCACGCCGCCGGTCAGGGCTGCGAGCACCTGCTGCGCGGTGACGACGCCGGCGCGATCCTGCGCCTCGGCGGTCGAGGCGCCGAGGTGCGGGGTGACGACGACGTCGCCCCGGGCGAAGACCGGGTGCTCGGTGAAGGGCTCGTCGGGGAAGACGTCGAGGGCAGCGCCGGCGAGCTTGCCCGACTCCAGGCCCGCGGTCAGCGCGTCGAGGTCGACCAGCTCGCCGCGGGCGCAGTTGACGAGGCGGGCGCCGTCCTTCATCGCCGCGATCGTCTCGGCGTTGATCATCCCGATCGTCTCCGGCGTCTTCGGCGTGTGCAGGGTGACGAGGTCGGCGCGGCCGAGCAGGTCCTCGACCGAGTCCGCGCCCTCGACGCCGAGGTCGCGGAAGCGCTCGGCGGAGACGAACTTGTCGAAGGCGACGACGTCCATCTCGAAGCTCTGGGCGCGTTTGGCGACGAGCTGGCCGATGCGGCCGAAGCCGATCACGCCGAGCGTCTTGCCGTAGAGCTCGGAGCCCTTGAACTTGGCCCGGTCCCAGCGGCCGGCGACAAGCGATTCGTGCGCCTGCGGCACGTTGCGGAAGAGGGCGAGCGCCAGCGCCAGGGTGTGCTCGGCGGCGGCGACCGAGTTCGATTCGGGCGCGTTGGCGACGATGATCCCGCGGCGGGTGGCGGCCGGGATGTCGACGTTGTCGACGCCGGTGCCGGCGCGGCCGATCACCTTGAGGTTGCCGGCGAGCTCGATCAGCTCCGGCGTCATCTTCGTCGCCGAGCGGATCAGGATCGCGTCGTAGGCGCCGATCTTCTCCCGCAGCTCCTCGTCGGACATCTCCAGCCCGAGGTCGACGTCGAACTGCGAGCGCAGCAGCTCGACGCCGGAGTCGGCGATCTTCTCCTTGACCAGGACCTTCATGCCGCTCTGACGCCGTCCACGTTCTCGACGACCCAGTCGATGCAGGCGGTGAGCGCCTCGACGTCGTCCGGGTCCACCGCGGGGAACATCCCGATGCGGAGCTGGTTGCGGCCGAGCTTGCGGTAGGGCTCGGTGTCGACGATCCCGTTCGCGCGCAGCGCCTTGGCGAGCGCGGCGGCGTCGATCTCCTCGTCGAAGTCGATCGTGCCGACGACCAGCGAGCGCTTGGCCGGATCGGCGACGAACGGCGAGGCGAACTCGCTGCGCTCGGCCCAGCCGTAGAGGCGGCCGGAGGAGTCGGAGGTGCGCTCGACGCAGCCGGCAAGGCCGCCGAGCCCGAGCATCCACTGGACCTGCTCGTTCAGCAGCAGCAGGGTCGCCAGCGCCGGCGTGTTGTAGGTCTGCTCCTTGCGCGAGTTGTCGAGCGCGGTCTGCAGCGAGAGGAAGGCGGGCTGCCAGCGGTCGCCGGCGCCGTCGAGCTCCTCGATCCGGGCGATCGCAGCGGGGCTGAGGGCGGCGAGCCAGAGGCCGCCGTCGGCGGCGAAGCCCTTCTGCGGGGCGAAGTAGTAGGCGTCGCACTGGGTGAGGTCGACCGGCAGGCCGCCGGCGCCGGAGGTGGCGTCAATCAGGACCAGCGCCTCGGCCGCTCCCTCGGGGCGCTCGACGGAGACCATCACCCCGGTCGAGGTCTCGTTGTGGGCCCAGGCGATCGCGTCGGCGGCGGCGTCGGCAGTGGGTCGCGGCGCGTCGCCCGGCCCGGCCTCGACCAGGATCGGGTCCTGGAGGAAGGGCGCCGCGGCGGTCGCCTTGGCGAACTTGGAGGAGAACTCGCCGTAGGTGAGGTGCAGCGCCCGCTCGCGCACGAGCCAGGCGCTCGCCGCCTCCCAGAAGGCGGTGGTGCCCCCGTTCCCGAGGATGATCTCGTAGCCGTCGGGGAGCGAGAAGAGCTCGCCGAGGCCGGTCCGCACCTCCCGCACCAGGTCGCGCACCGGCGCCTGTCGGTGCGAGGTCCCCATCAGGTCGGAGCGCTCGGCCAGCTGCTCCAGCGCCTCCGGGCGCACCTTCGAGGGCCCGCAGCCGAAGCGGCCGTCGGCGGGCTTGATCTCGGCGGGAATCTGCAGGGTCGTCTCGGGCGCCATCCGGAGCGACAAGTTACCGAGCAAGGGCTACCGGTGCCGCCGGGTTCCGAGTTAGGCTCGCCACTGCGGTTCCGCGCACGTCCACGAGGAGGGGAGCACGATGTACCCAGTCACCTACGAAGCCGATTTCAACCCGGCTCCGAACCGATGGACCACCTTCTTCCGGCCACTGCTGGCGATCCCGTGGTTGATCGTCGCCCTCTTCTGGGGGCTGCTGTTCGTCTTCACCCACTTCTTCGCCTGGATCGCGATCATCGTCCTCGGTCGCTATCCGGAATGGCTCTTCGACTTCAACTCCGGAGTCGTCAGGTTCGGCGTCCGGATCGGGGCCTGGTTCTATCTGCAGACGGACGAATGGCCCCCGTTCGGGCTGAGCGACGACGACAGCTACCCGGTCCGGGTCAAGATCGCCCCGCGGCAAGAGCGCCAGAGCCGCCTCAAGGCCCTCTTCCGCCTGCTCCTCGCGCTTCCGATCGCGTTCGTCGTCAGCTACGGCTCGCGCTTCGTGCTCGCCGGGCTCTTCGTGATCGCCTGGCTGACGATCGTCTTCCGGGGCTACATGCCCGAAGCCGTCCACAACGCGCTGGCCTTCGTCAACGGCCTCGACGCCCGAGTGATCGGCTACATCGCCTTCCTCACCGACGAGTACCCGCCGGTCGGCCTGGACCGCCCCGGAGCCGGCGCCGCAGTCGTCGCGGCACCCCCTCCCCCGGCACCCGAGGCGGCCTGAGCAGATGGCAGAGCGCGAGGTCAAAGTGACGAAAGGCGACGGCTACGCCGTCTCCAGCCTCGACGACCTCGGCGAGGGCTGGGGCTTCCGCAAGGTCCGCAGGGAGCTCGGGGTCACCGCCTTCGGAGCGAACGCGGTCGTGATGCCGCCCGGATACGAATCCGGGCGGCACCTCCACGAGGTCCAGGAGGAGCTCTACTTCGTTCACCGGGGCCGGCTTCAGATCGAGCTGGACGGCGAGAAGTTCGAGCTCGGCCCCGGCGGCGTCGCCTGGGTGGACGCCCCCGTGGTCCGCGGCTTCAAGAACCTCAGCGACTCTGAAGACGCGATCTACTTCGTCGTCGGCGGCAAGGACGGCTACGTCGGCCGCGACGGCAAGCTGCCCGAGGGCGAGACCGACCCCCGCGGCCCGATCAAAGGCTGAACGGCTTTATTTCGTGTCTTTGAAGCCCTGATCGATCCAGGGCATGAGGTCGCGGAGCTCGTGGCCGACCTCCTCGATTTCGTGACCCGCCGCCTCGTTGCGCATCCGGTCGAAGCTCTCGCCGCCGGCGCGGTTCTCGGCGATCCACTCCTTGGCGAACTCGCCGGACTGGATCTCGGAGAGGATCTGCTTCATCGCCGCGCGCGACTCCTCGCCGATGACGCGTTTGCCGCGGGTCATGTCGCCGTACTCGGCGGTGTTGGAGATCGAGTAGCGCATGCCCTGGATCCCCTTTTCGTACATCAGGTCGGCGATCAGCTTCAGCTCGTGCAGGCACTCGAAGTAGGCGAGGCGCGGGTCGTAGCCGGCCGCGACCAAGGTCTCGTAGCCGGCACGGACCAGCTCCGAGGCGCCGCCGCAGAGGACGGCCTGCTCGCCGAAGAGGTCGGTCTCGCACTCGTCTTTGAAGGTCGTCTCGATGATCGCCGCGCGACCGCCGCCGATCCCGGAGGCGTAGGCGAGGACGAGGTCGTGGGCGTTGCCGGTCGCGTCCTGGTGGACGGCCATCAGGCAGGGAACGCCGCTGCCTTCCTCGTACTGGCGGCGGACCAGGTGGCCCGGCCCCTTCGGCGCGACCATGCCGACGTCGACGCCCGGGGGCGGCTCGATCTCGCCGAAGTGGATCGCGAAGCCGTGGGCGAAGAGCAGCAGGTTGCCGGGGGCGATCCCGTCGGCGATCTCCTCGTTCCAGACCTGGGCCTGTTTCTCGTCCGGCAGCAGAACCATCACCAGGTCGCCGCGGCTGGCGGCTTCGGCGATGTCGAGCACCTCGAGGCCGGCGCCTTCGGCTTTGGCGCGGCTGGACGAGTCCGGCCGCAGCCCGACGACGACGTCGACGCCGGAGTCCTTGAGGTTGAGAGCGTGGGCGTGGCCCTGGGACCCATAGCCGAGGATGGCGACGGTCTTGCCGTCGAGCTCGCTCAGGTCAGCGTCTTTGTCGGTGAAGATGTCGTCGGTTCGCATGACGCGGCAGGCTAGCGGAGCGCTCTTCGCATCAGCTTTCCGGAGGGGGTGCGGGGCAGCGCCGAGGCGAGCTCGATCCGCTTCGGCACTTTGAACCCGGCGAGCGAGTCGGCGCAGTGGCGGCGGAGGTCGTCCGGCGTCATCTCGGAGTCGTTCTCGAGGACGACGACCGCGGTCACCGCCTGCTGCCACTCGGGGTCCTCGCGGCCGATCACCGCCGCGTCGGCGACCTCGGGGTGGCGCAGCAGCACCTCCTCGACCTCGGAGGGGACGACGTTCTCGCCGCCGCTGACGATCATGTCGTCGATGCGGTCGTCGACGTAGAGGAAGCCTTCCTCGTCGATATGGCCGAGGTCGCCGGTGTGGAACCAGCCGTCGGCGTCGGCGGCGCCGGGGGCCACCGTCGGCCCCTGGACCAAGATCTCGCCGTCGCGGATCCGCAGGTGCGTGGTCAGCAGCGGCCGGCCGGCGGAGCCGAGCTTGCGGCGCGCGTCGGCGGGGGCGAGCGTCGTCACCTGCGAGCAGGTCTCGGTCAGGCCGTAGGTCTGGACTACGGTCGCGCCCTTGGCGATCGCCTCTTCCAGCGGCTCCTCCGGCACCGGGCCGCCGCCGACGAGGATCGCCCGCGGGCCGGAGAGGTCGACCCCCGCCTCGAGCAGCCGCGCCAGCATCGTCGTCACCAGCGAGACCTGCGTGATCCGGTCGCGCTCCAGCGCCTCCCCCACCCGGTCGACGTCGAAGCCGTCGTGGACCACCGCGGTGGTGCCGTAGATGACCGAGCGCATGACGATCCCGAGCCCGGCGATGTGGCTGAGCGGGACGCAGCAGAGCCAGCGGTCCTCGGGCAGGACGCCGATGTTGAAGCCCGAGCCGACCGCGTTCCAGAGGAAGTTGCCGTAGCTGAGCGCGACCGGCTTCGGCTTGCCGGTGCTGCCGCTGGTGAGGACCCGGCAGCAGACGTCGTCCATGTCGTGCTCGCCCAGGAGCGGCAGGTCGGCCTCGGTCTGGGTCAGCTGGCCGGGGTCGTCGAGGTCGACGATCGGGTCCTCGGCGGCGACGATCGCCGCCCGCTCGGCCTCGGTCAGCCGCGGGCCCAGCGGCAGCAGCGCCGCCCCCAGCTTCAGCAGCGCGTGCAGGAGCACGACCTGCTCGCGGCGCGGGTGCATGGTCAGCGCCGCGGTCGAGCCGCGCCGCACGCCGTGGGCGGCGAGCCGCCGCGCCACCCAGGTCGCCTCCGCCTCGAGCTCGGCGTAGGTCATCTCGGCGCCGTCGGCGAGGAGCGCCGTGCGGTCGGGGCAACTCTGCGATCTCTGCGAGAGCCAGTCGTCGAGCTTCATCGGGATATCGTCCCCATCATGCCCAAACGCCACAAAGGAGCCCCCTCCGAGGACGAGCTCTACGCCCCGATCGAGTGGTCGCCCGGCCCGGGGGACTACGAAGACATCCGCTACGAGACCGGCGGCGGGATCGCCAAGGTGACGATCGCCCGGCCCGATGTCCTGAACGCCTTCCGGCCGCAGACGCTGGTCGAGGTCTCGACGGCGATGGAGCTGGCGCGCGAGGACCCGGAGGTGGGCGTGATCGTCCTCACCGGCGAGGGCGATCGGGCCTTCTGCTCGGGCGGCGACCAGACCGTCCGCGGCAGCACCGGCTACATGCCCGAGGGGGCGGCGGTCGGACGCTTCCACGTCACCGACCTGCAGATCCAGATGCGGCGGCTGCCGAAGCCGATCGTGGCGATGGTGGCTGGATACGCGATCGGCGGCGGCCACATCCTCCACCTCTGCTGCGACCTGACGATCGCCGCCGACAACGCCGTCTTCGGCCAGACCGGGCCGCGGGTCGGCTCCTGGGACGGCGGCTACGGCGCCTCGCTGCTGCGCGACCTGGTCGGGACCAAGAAGGCGAAGGAGTTCTGGCTGCTCTGCCGCCAGTACGGCGCCGAGGAGGCGGTCGAGATGGGGCTGGTGAACGCGGTCGTGCCGCTGGCCGACCTCGAGCGCGAGACCGTCGCCTGGTGCCGCGAGATGCTCGCCCTCTCCCCCTTCGCGCTGCGCCTGGTCAAGGCCAGCTTCAACGCCCACGAGGACGGCTACGCGGGGATCCAGCAGCTCGCCCACGACGCCAACCTCCTCTTCTACGGCTCCGAGGAGGCAGCCGAGGGGCGCGAGGCGTTCAAGGAGAAACGCCGGCCGGAATTCGAGAAGTTCCCGCGCCGGGCATGAGCGGCGGGCCGGCGGGAGGCGCGCGATGAGGATGTGGGTGATGGCGGCGCGGCCGCGGACGCTGCCGGCGGCGATCGCCCCGGTCCTGGTCGGGACCGCGGCGGCGGTGCAGTTCCTCGGGCACCTGCCCCACTGGGGTGCATTCTTCGCCGCCCTGGTCGGCTCGATCTTCATCCAGATCGGGACCAACCTCGCCAACGACTACTCCGACGCCAAGCGCGGCGCCGACACCGCCGACCGGCTGGGGCCGGTGCGGGTGACGGCGAGCGGGCTGATCACCCCGCAGCGGGTGATGTGGGCGACCTGGATCGCGTTCGGCGTCGCCGTCCTCTGCGGGATCTACCTGACCACGGTGGCGGGGCCGGTGATCCTCGTGATCGGCGCCTTCTCGATCGCCGCAGGCGTCCTCTACACCGGCGGGCCGCGCCCCTACGGCTACGCCGGCTTCGGCGAGGTCTTCGTCTTCCTCTTCTTCGGCCTCGTCGCCGTCAACGGCTCCTACTACGTGCAGCTGGAGCAGCTCGACGCACTGCCGCTCGGGCTCTCGATCTCGATCGGCTTCCTCGCCACCGCGATCATCGTCGTCAACAACGTCCGCGATCTCGAGACCGACCGCCGCGCCGGCAAGAACACGCTGGCGGTGCGGATCGGCCGCGAGGCGGCGGTGCGGCTCTACGGGACTCTGGTTGCGGGCGCGTTCCTCGTCCTGCCGATCGCACTCTGGGCGGGAGAAGCGAGCGCGCTGCCGATGATCGGCTGGCTGGCGGCGCCGCTGGCGCTGAAACCGTACCGGACGTTGCGCGACCGCCGCGACGGCCCGGCGCTGAACGGCGTGCTGGCGGCAACCGGCGGCCTGCTGGGCATCTTCAGCCTGCTGGTGACGGCGGGGCTGCTGATCTCGGCCTGAGAGACTCCGACCGTGCGCCTCGGTTCGGTTGAGGTCATTCCTTACGCGCTTCCGTTCAAGGAGCCCTATGTGACCGCGCGCGGAGTGCTCGAGCGGAGGGAGATGGTGCTCCTGCGGGTGCGGGACGAGGATGGGGTCGAGGGGCTGGGCGAAGCGGTGCCGCTGTCGCTGCGGGGCGGGGTCGGGTTGACGGAGGTGGTGCGGGAGCTCGAGGGGTGGGCGGAGCATCGGAGTGTTGAGGGACTGTCCGCTCCGGCTCTCTGTGCGGTGGCGACGGCGCAGGCGGATTTGCTGGGTAGGAGGGCGGGGAGCGAGGGCGGCGCCCAGGACGAAGCCGTTCCGTGCAATGCGACGCTTGTCGCGGGGGAACCTCGGGAGGTTGCCGCTGCTGCGGAACGGTGGGCGGCGGACGGGTTCACGACGTTCAAGCTGAAGCTCGGTGCCGAGTCCGTGAAAACCCGTACAGAGTCCGGGTTTTCACGGACTCGCGTAAATGATGTGGCGCAAGTGCGGGCCGTTCGGGAAGCGCTGGGGCCTGAGGTGCGGATTCGGGTCGATGCGAACGAGGCCTGGGACCTCGAGGCGGCCAGGCGGACGCTGGCGGAGTTGGAGCCGTTCGGGATCGAGTTGGCGGAGCAGCCGGTTGCGGGGCTCGAGGCGATGGCGGAGCTTGCGGGGTCCACCTCGATACCCCTCGCCGCCGACGAGAGCGTGGCTTCTCTTGACGAGGCGGAGCGGGCGGCGTCTCTCGGCGCGTGCGCCTACACCGGGATCAAGCTCTCCAAGGTCGGGGGACCCGAAGCGGCGCTGGCGATCGCCGACATCCTCCCCGCCTTCATCACTAGCGCCCTCGACGGTCCCGTGGGGATCGCGGCGGGGACTCAGGTCGCCAAGAGCCTCGCCGAGACCGGACACCCGGAACGGCTCGAGCTCGCGCACGGCCTCGCCACCCAGCGCCTCTTCGCGGAGACGATCGCTTCGGTGGAGTGCGAGCTGCGCGACGGAATGTTGCACCTCCCCCCTGGCCCCGGCCTGGGCGTCGAGATAGACGAGGATGCCCTACAAGCGCATCGCCTCTAGGACGCCGCCATGGACCCCACCAACGCCAACACCGCTCTCGCCTCGGCCTTCGCCGAGGAGCTTGCGCGCGGGGGGCTGCGGCTGGCGGTGATCTCCCCCGGCTCGCGCTCGACCCCACTGGCGGTGGCGCTGTGGCGGCAGCCGGAGATCGACGTCAGCGTGATCGTCGACGAGCGCTCGGCCGCCTTCTTCGCCCTTGGAGCCGCGCAGGCGAGCAGGGAGCCGGTGGCGCTGCTCTGCACCTCGGGGACGGCGCTCGCCAACTACCACCCGGCGGTCTGCGAGGCCGACGAATCCGCAATCCCGCTGCTGGTGCTGAGCGCCGACCGGCCGCCGGAGCTCCGCGGGATCGGCGCCGGGCAGACGATCGACCAGATCAAGACCTTCGGCTCCTCGGTCCGCTGGTTCTGCGAAGTCGGAACGCACGAGGCCGACGACGACGGGCTCCTCCACTATCGCTCCATCGCCTGCCGGGCGCTCGCCGCCGCCCGCGGGGAGGCGCGGCCGGGCCCCGTCCACCTCAACCTGCCCTGGCGCGAGCCGCTGGCGCCGGTGCCGGTCGACGGCGCTGTGACGGCGATCGACCCGCTGGCGCTGGAGGGCCGCGACAACCGGCCGCTGACTGCGGTGACCCACATCGACCTCGAGCCCTCTGTCTTCCTCCTCGACGAGGTCGCGGGCCACATCGGCGACGCGATCTCCGGCGTGATCGTCGCCGGCCGTCAGCTCGACCCGGAGCTGCGCGAGCCGCTCGCCCACCTCGCCCGCGTCTCCGGCTTCCCGATCCTCGCCGACCCGACCTCCCAGCTCCGCTGCGGCCCCCACGACCGCTCGCACGTCGTCGCCGCCTACGACCTGCTCCTGCGCGACGAGCGCTTCGCCCGCTCGGTCGTGCCGGAGCTGGTCCTGCGCTTCGGCGAGATGCCGACCAGCAAGCCCTTGCGGGCCTGGCTGGCGGAGAGCGGCGCCGACCAGATCGTGGTCGATCCCTACGGCGGCTGGAACGAGCCGACCAACCGCGCCGCGGCGATCCTCCGCGCCGACCCGACCGAGCTCGCCTCCGGCTGGGCGGCGCGGCTGGAAGGTCTCGAGGGAAGGGAACGACCGCTGCCCGACCGATGGCTGGAGGCGGAGAACGCGGCGCAGTCCGCACTCGCCGATGCCCTCAGCGGCGACGGCGAGATCACCGAGCCCGCCCTCCACCGCGCCCTCGGCGCCGCCCATCGCGACGGCGACCTCGTCTACACCAGTTCCTCGATGCCGATCCGCGACCAGGAGGCCTTCCTCGCCGCCGCCGAGACCGATGTCCTCTTCCTCTCCAACCGCGGCGCCAATGGCATCGACGGCTTGATCTCCTCCGGCATCGGCGCCGCCCACGCCGGCGGCCGGCCGACCACGATCGTCGTCGGCGACCTCGGCCTCCTCCACGACCTCGGCAGCCTCACCGCCCTCCGCGACGTCACCACCCCCGTCCGCATCGTCGTCATCGACAACAACGGCGGCGGCATCTTCCACTTCCTGCCCCAGGAGGCGGCGATGCCTGCCGACGAATTCGAGGCCCTGCTCGGCACCCCGCGAGGAATCGACACGGCCAAGGCCGCCGCCCTCTTCGACCTCCCTCACCGCCGCCTCGGGTCGCTCGGTGACCTACCCGCCGCCCTCGCCGCCGGCACCGGCCTGATCGAGGTCAAGACCGACCGCAGCGCCAACGTCGAGGCGCACCGCGAGCTCACCCGCCGCGTCCACGACGCGCTGCCGCGCTAACAGGCGATCGGGCCGGCTTCGCGGCCGGGGCCGGGCTGCCAGGTGGCGCCGTAGAGGATGACCCTGGGCATCGACAAGACCTTGGTCCTGCAGCTACCGTCGGCGTTGACCTCCATGATCGAGTCGCCGAGCCCGAGCGCGCCGGCTTCGTCCAGGACCGGAGAAAAAAGGGTGTAGGCAAGGCGCTGCCCGGACGGGTCCCACCTTGGCAGCACCTCCAACTTTCGCGTGTGGGTCAGTCTGGTCAGTCCTGAGCCATCAGCGGCGGCGACAGCCAGCTCGGTCGGCGAGTACGTCAATGATTCGCCCCTCGACCCGATGGTTCTTTGATTGCCGATGGTGACCAAGGCAAGGCGCGTCCCATCGGGGGAGTAGACCGGCCCACCGGCGTTTTCCGCCAGCATGGTCGACCCCGAACCATCCAACCGCAGGGCAACGGCGTCGGTTCGGCTCTTTCCGGGCGCCTTGCGGGCTTCACGGGTGATCGCCAGCGTCGAGCCGTCAGGGCTGAACGAGGAAGGGAAAGCGAAGAGGCCGTTCCGCCAAGGGGTCACCTGACTGACCGCGCCGCTTTCAAGGTCGAGCAGCCAGATCGAGACGCTTCGGAAGACGATCACCTTCCCTCGATGAGGCCGCATCGCTTCTCGCTCCCGCTCTCGGGCGAACGCGAGGGTGCGTCCGTCCGGCGACAGGACCGGGTCGAGGCCATCCCGAGTTCCCGGCAGCTTGGTCACGCCGGTCCCATCGGCCGTGGCGTCATAGAGGTCGAGGCGAGCTTTCTTTCCCGAGGGCCTAATTCCGGTGAAGGCGACGCGCATGCCGTCGCTCGACCACGTGGGCGGGC